>JBDVSG010000196.1:0-19297 GCA_039967155.1 Sulfitobacter sp.
CCTCGCCTACGCCGACTTCGCGGATGGCTTCTTCGGTGCTGAAGTCGGGGTTGGCGCGGTAGGTTTGAGCAGCCATGCGCAGTTCTTTTTGATCTTTTGCGGTAAAGGCGCGCAGGGCGTGTTGTACGCGGTTGCCCAGCTGGCCGAGAATGTCTTCGGGGACGTCGGCAGGGTTTTGGGTGATGAAATAGACCCCTACCCCTTTGGAACGGATGAGGCGGGCGACTTGTTCAACCTTGTCTACCAGCGCTTTGGGGGCGTCATCAAAGAGCAGATGGGCTTCATCAAAGAAAAACACCAATTTGGGTTTATCTGCGTCGCCGACTTCGGGCAGTTCCTCAAACAATTCTGACAGCAACCAAAGCAGGAAGGTCGCGTAGAGCTTTGGCGCGCCCATCAGCTGATCCGAGGCAAGGATGTTGATCATCCCGCGCCCTTCCGCATCCGTCCGCATCAAATCTGACAAGGCCAGCGCGGGTTCGCCAAACAGTTTAGTGCCGCCCTGATTTTCCAGCACCAACAATCGCCGTTGGATCGCGCCGATGGAAGAGGCCGAGACATTGCCATATCTGAGCGAAAGGTCCTTAGCGTTTTCGCCGATCCAGACGAGAAGTGCTTGGAGGTCTTTGAGATCAAGCAAGGCCATGCCGTCTTCATCTGCAACGCGGAACGCGATGTTCAATATGCCTTCTTGAGCCTCTGTCAGACCGAGGAGCTGCGCAAGCAGGAGCGGTCCCATTTCCGATACAGTGGTACGCACGGGGTGGCCTTGGTCACCGAATAGGTCCCAAAACGTGACAGGAAAGGAGTCATATTTGAAATCGGTGAAGCCGATTTTTTCTGCCCGTTCCAAAAATGGGCCGTGCAGTTTGTGGGTGGGGTCGCCCGCCACAGCAAGGCCGCTGAGGTCGCCCTTAACGTCTGATAGAAAGACGGGCACGCCTGCATTGGCAAACCCTTCGGCCAAAATTTGTAAGGTGACGGTTTTACCCGTCCCCGTTGCGCCCGCCACCAACCCATGGCGGTTGGCATATTTGAGAGACAAGAACTGTTGCGTGCCATAATCCGGCCCGCCGCCACCGATAAAAAGATCTGAACTCACTTTCAAAGTCTCCCGTTTGATATCTGGCCACTTGCTAGCGCCCCGCGCGAGCATACTTACTTAACCTATTTGCGCCATAGTGAATTTGTCAGATGATCAAATGTCCTTGGGCATCTGACACTTCCTCCCTGTCAGACTGGCCGTGCCTTCGGGTACGGCCCCTTTTTGCAACCTCGCGTGACCCATTTATTGGCAGCCGCGGCTGCGGGGCAAAGGAAAGACCTCTTTTTGGTTGACCGTATGGGATCGCTTGCTTACGTTAGTTGCAATAAGTCGGCTCAGTCCGGCAGGGAGTATAAAAAAATAGAAAAAAGAGAGCTCTCTGGGCTCTCTTTTTTTTGTGCTTTCGGGGGTGTTTTTGGTGATATGTTTCAAATGTGGTCGTGCTGAGCAGAAAAATGCCGTAGGCACAGTGCTCTATCATGCATCCCCCCTGACATCCTTTGCCAAGGATGTTATGGCGAGATGAACAGAAACCTAACGACGGATTTCCAATGACTAAATTTTTGACAGCTTTGCCTCTTTGTGCTGCACTTGCTTGCTTTGCGCCTGCTGCTGTGTTTTCTCAGACCATTGTGGTTGAAACTGATGAAACTGTTGCGCCGAGCACAGGGGTAGAAGATCAGCTGAGCCTTGGTGAAGACGCCGACGCCGTGCCAGAAGCTGCCGCTGGCCAGAACATTAACGAACCTTACACGGCCGAGACAATCGGTGCTTGGGAAATGCGCTGTATCAAGGTGGAAGAACAGACCGACCCTTGCCAGATGTACCAATTGATGGACGATGGCGAAGGCGCCCCAGTGGCCGAGGTTTCCTTGTTCCGCTTGCCATCTGGCGGCAAAGCCGTTGCGGGCGCCACGATTATTGTGCCGCTTGAGACAGCGTTGACCAAGCAATTGACGATCTCGATCGATGGCGGCAAAACGCGCCGCTATCCTTATGCTTTCTGTAACCCTGTTGGGTGCTACGTGCGTTTGGGTTTGACGGCAGCAGATGTGACGGCGTTCAAACGCGGCAACGAAGCGAAGATGACGATTGTTCCAGCGCTTGCGCCTGATCAGAAGGTCATTCTGTCCTTGTCTTTGGAAGGCTTCACCGCGTCTTATGATAAGGTATCGGTTCTCAATCAGTAGAGAGCCCCAAACCCTACCAAGCAAGAGCCGTCCCGTTATGGGGCGGCTTTTTTTGTTTTAGCTAAATTGGATCAGATCCCATCTGTTCCCGTAAAGATCTTCGAACACGGCCACTGTTCCATAGGGCGCTGCTTTGGGCGCGCGCACAAATGTGACGCCGCGGGCAAGATAGGTCTCATAGTCGCGCGCAAAGTCATCGGTTTCCAAGAAGAGGAAAACGCGCCCGCCTACCTGATCGCCGATGAATTCTTGCTGTTTGGGGGTCCTTGCTTGGGCTAAAAGTAATGACGTTCCGCCACCTTTTGGGCGGACCAGAACCCAGCGTTTATCCTGTTCGGGTTGGTATTCATCGGCAATCAGGTCAAACCCCAATGTGTCACGGTAAAAGCCAATTGCTTCGTCATAATCGCGCACAACAAGGGCGATATGAGCAATCGTTTGCGCCATGTCAGATCCGCCGTAGGGCGACAACGGCGTTCATCCCGCCAAAAGCAAAGGCATTGCTGAGGACCACATCAACGTCAGCTTGGCGGGCTTCATTTGGGACCACATCTAGCGCGCATTCTGGGTCCGGTTCTTCGTAACCGATGGTGGGAGCTATGACCCCGTCCCGCAGTGCCATGATGCAGGCCAGTAGCTCAACCGCTCCGGTGCCGCCGATCAAATGACCATGCATGGATTTGGTTGAGCTGATCATCAGGCGGTCCGCATGCGGGCCAAACACATCCGCCACTGCGGCGCATTCGGTTTTGTCGTTGGCAGCAGTGCCTGTGCCATGGGCGTTGATATAGCCCACGTCGGCGGCATTGATCTGCGCGTCGGCCAGTGCCCCCGCCATCGCGCGTGCAGCACCGTTTTTAGAAGGCATAACAATATCAGAGGCGTCTGAAGACATGGCGAAACCCGCCACCTCGCATAGGATCTCAGCGCCGCGCGCGCGGGCGTGTTCATATTCCTCAAACACAAAAATCCCCGCCCCTTCGCCTTGCACCATGCCATTGCGGTTTGCAGAAAACGGCCGGCAGGCGTCCCGTGACATTACCCGCAGGCCTTCCCATGCTTTGACCCCGCCAAAGCACAGCATGGATTCCGATCCACCCGTCACCATCGCAGGTGCCATGCCCGAACGCACCATGGCAAAGGCTTGGGCCATGGCGTGATTAGAAGAAGCACAGGCCGTTGAGACGGTAAATGACGGCCCCTTGAGGTTCCATTCCATGCTGACATGGGAGGCCGCGGCGTTGTTCATCAGCTTTGGCACCACAAACGGATGCACGCGGTTTTTGCCCTCTTCATAGACGGCGCGGTAATTGGCGTCCCACGTGCTCACTCCGCCGCCAGCTGTTCCCAACACCACGCCGGAACGCGCCGCAGTGTCGCCAATAAAGACAAGGCCTGATTGTTCAATCGCTTCACGGGCTGCGGCCAATGTGAACTGGGTGAAACGGTCATAGAGAGACATTTGCTGGCGGTTATAGCGCCCCTCAGCCTCAAAGCCCTTTACCTGTCCACCGATCTGGATCTGAAGCCTATCCACATCGCGGATATCCAACGGGCCTATGCCGCAAACACCTTCGCGCATGGCGGCCTGAGTGTCGGCGACGTTATGGCCTAGCGCGTTGATGGTGCCTGCGCCGGTGATAACGACCCGTTTCATGCAGGCCCTTGCGCCGCGCGCAGCTTTTCAATGCCAGCGATCAGCGTTGCCACACTGGAGATATCAAAATCGGATTCAGAGGGCGCATTGGCATTGAAGGGCACCGTTATGTCAAAGGTCTCTTCTATGGCAAAGATGCTCTCCACCACGCCCATACTGTCAATGCCCAGATCCTCTAGGGTGCTGTCCAGCGTGACGTCTTCTGGTTCTAGTAAGGCTTGTTCTGCGATGATTGCGATGACTTGTTGTGATATGTTCATATCGGTATTTCCTAGATCGTAACTGTTGATTTAACTGTCCGATTTTGATGCCAAAAGCGCCTTTTTCAGCTCGGCTATGTCGCGCATTAAACGGGGCAAACGACGCAGTGCTTTATAACCTTCTACCTGTTTGTCCATCTGCGTGGCAGGATAACCCAGCATGCTGCGCCCAGCGGGCACATTCGACATCAGCTTGGTGCCGCCGCCAGCGATCACGCCGTCCCCCACAAAGATATTGTCGCTGACACCGCATTGGCCCGCCAGCACGACGTTGTCCCCCACAGTGGCCGAGCCCGCAATGCCCACCTGCCCGCAGATCAAACAATTGCGCCCGATCACAACGTTATGGCCCAAATGCACTTGGTTATCGAGCTTGCTGCCATCGCCGATCACGGTATCACGGATGGTGCCGCAGTCGATCGTGGCGCCCATGCCGATCTCGACGTTATCGCCGATTGTTACAGCGCCCAGAGAATGAATGCGTGTCCAGTCTTGAGCCTTTGCATCGCCCTGATCACCCAATGTTTTGCGAACAGATTCAACGTTTGATGGTTCAGCTGTGACGAATGAAAATCCATCGCCACCGATCCGTGCGCCAGGTTGCGCAATGAAATGCGCGCCAATGGTCACCCGTGCCCCGATGCTGACTGCTTCGCGAAGGTACGCCCCAGCGCCCACCGTGGCATTCCAACCGATGAAACACTGCGGACCAATCACACTGCCATCGCCAATTTTTGCGCCTTTTGAGATCACAGCGAGAGGTCCCACACTGACATCTTTGCCCAAGACAGCCTCTGGATCAACAAAGGCTGTGGGGTGAATGCCTGCTTCAAACCCCTGCCCTGCATCCAGCATTGTCGTCAGCGCGGCCATGGCATAGCGCGGGCGCGGTGCGATGATCGCGGCCTCTAACCCCAAGGCCTGCCAGTCAGCGCCTTCCCACAGCATGGCCACCCGTGCGGCACCTTCATTTAGGCTTTCGGCGTATTTGGGGTTCATGGCCAATGCCAGATCACTGGGGCCTGCAGTGGCGGGCTCTGCCGCTTTGTCCAGTAAAATGTCAATGGCGCCAAAGGCTTGTGCCCCTAGCGCCATTGCGATTTCTTCTACAGAATGGGTCATGTCGCGCGCTCCGTCAGCTACGCGGCCAGATTTACCCCTGAACGCCGCCGAGTTCCACCCCCGCCTTTTGCAACGCGTTCCAGATCAGCGCATCACGGCCATAAACATCACGGCGGAAGTTTAGATTGCCGCGCGCATCCGTATAGGCCGTGCGGTAGATCAGGTGCACGGGAACTGGGGTCTCTAGATTGACGCGCGATTCACGGCCCGATTTCAAGTGGCGTTGGAAAAACGCCTCAGGTTCATCCTCTTGAACCGCCAACAGCGCATATCCAAAATCAAACGGGTCATTCAGGCGAACGCACCCATGGCTAAACGCACGTACTTCTCGGCTGAACAGCGATTTGGCAGGCGTGTCATGCAGGTAGATGTTATATTTATTCGGGAACATGAACTTTACCAGACCCAGCGCATTAGAGCGGCTGGGGGGTTGGCGCATGGAGAAAGGGAAGTTGCGCGCGGTATATTTGCCAAAATTCGCATTTGCGCGGTTCACAACACGGCCCTTGCGGTCCGTGATCTGAATGTGGCGCACGGCATTTGGGTTCCGCTTCAGCGCGGGCAGATATTCCCCCACAATGATTGAGCGCGGCACATACCAGCTGGGGTTGATGATCATATGGCTCATGATGTCGGAGAATTCCGGCGTAGGGCGGTCGGACTTATTCGCCCCCACAACCGAGCGCGTTTCAAAAGTAACGCGGCCACGATCAACAATCTTCGCGGTAAAATCGGGGATGTTTACCAGAATGTGGCGCGCACCGCGTTCTCTGTTCAACCAGCGTTCGCGTTCCATTGCGACAACCACGGATTTCAAACGGGTATGAATATCGAGGTTGATCTGTTTGATCGTCCCTGATCCAGCAACGCCATCGGCCGTCAGCCCGTGGGCCTTTTGGAAAGCTTCGACCGCAGCGGTCATTGCTGCATCGTAGGTTTTTGCGTTGGAACGTCCCAAATAGCCCATAACCATCAGGCGACTGCGCAGGGCCAGCACGGCCTTGCCGCTGGCACCAGGTTTGAGCGAGCTTGCCTGAACCGCCGGCCCCCAACCGCCCCGCTCTAATTGTTCCTCAAGAAGCAGCTTTTGCTTCATCAAAGACCCGTATTCGATTGTGCGCGGTGCCAATCCGCGCAGATAGCTTGTTGGGCTTGCCGCCAGAAACCCCGAGATCAGCTCGGCGCGGTCGGTATAGACGACCTCACGTTTGACAGCATCGACCACTTTCTTTGGGATCAACGCGCCACTTTGAATATCGCGGGCATATTGCAGGAACATGCGGGTCATCTCGACCTCGATGTTGCCCAGATCGCGAGGGGAACGGGCGGCTGCCATTTGGCGTTCCAACGCATCCGCATCATAGCGCGAAACAGGTAGACCGTGATCGCCTGCATGGCGCAAAGCCTCTAACAATGCTGCCCGGCGGGATTGATGCAGTACGCTGGATCCTGTCCAGACGCCTTCGAAATCGCGGGCACGGTAGAATTTCGCGATGTCGTCATCGCGTGAGCCCGTTTCGGCAACAGCCTGTTTATACGCGGTAACTTGCGCATCCGCTGGCTGAGGGGCCGCAGCAGATAACACACCAAAGGCGAGCGCAAAGGCAACCGATTTAGGGGCCGTAAAGGTAGGGGAAGTGAAGATATTAAAACGCGGCAGCATAAATTTATCCTGAAAAGTGGACGTTCTCCCTTATGACTTTTCAAGATGTAGGGCGCTCAAGTCCACTCACAAAAGCGAGAAAACAGCGGATTTTCGATAAAATGATGCCCAAATGGCACCGCGCGATGTCTCGGAATTCGTCACGTTCCATCAAATGCGCAAAAAATTGCCTAAAATTCCCACTACGACTGAAACGACCGATTCATCTCTTGGTTCCTTTTTTTCTCTATGTAATAGATAAAGTGCATCTGGGGAGATGAATTAAAGGTTCGCGTAACATCGCGGGCAATTTGGCAGTATCCACAGGCACGCCTCACTTTTGGCAAGAAACGGGACAGAGAATATGACAGCCAACGACACATCGGGCCTGACCCGACGCGGCCTTCTGGGCGCATTCGCGGCAACAGTCGTCACAGCGGCCCCAACCTATTCAAACGCAGCAGGTTTTCTGCGCGGTGGCGGCGATATTCGTCGCATCAAAATGTATTCTGGGCGCACCGGCGAACGGATCGACATGATTTACTGGATCGAAGGAAAATACATCCGCGATGCCGTAAAAGAAGTGAACTACTTCATGCGTGACTGGCGCACCAATGACACTGTCAAAATGGATTTGCGCACCGTGGATATCATGGCTGCGGCACATAACCTGATGGATGTGAACGAACCCTACATGCTGCTGTCTGGATACCGCAGCCCGAAAACCAATGCGATGTTGCGGTCGCGCTCCCGCGGGGTGGCAAAGAACTCCCTGCACATGCGGGGTCAAGCGGCTGATTTGCGCCTTAGCTCCCGTTCGGTTGGGCAGATGGCAAAGGCCGCAGCAGTCTGCCGTGGCGGTGGTGTTGGCCGCTACTCTGGTTCTAACTTTGTGCATATGGATTGCGGCACAGTTCGAACTTGGGGCAGCTAAGCTCAGCAATGATATTTTGAAAAAGGCGCCTCTCGGGGCGCTTTTTTTGTGTTTAGGATCCAAGTTTCGCTGCGTTGTTGTCAATTTTGGCTGTTGTCATGCAGGGGCCATGGATCAACTATGATCTTACCTCCCCTACAGACATGGGGCCGCTGATCAACAAAGGAAACCACATGCAGATAGACGGTATCGGTCGCGTTCAATCCCCTCGGATCATACGCATTGGCGGTGGGGTGGCCCAAGAGCTTGGGGAGGTGTTGGCGCAATTGGGCCTGTCGCGCCCTTTGATTGTGACGGATCACAATTTGGTGGCCCTTGGTCATGTGAAAACGATCACAGATGTGTTGGACAGCACGAATACCGTCTGGTCTGTCTTCGATCGCGTTGTAGAGGACCCGACGGACACTTGTGTAGACGAAGGTCTGGCTGCGCTTCAGGCTGGCGATTTTGACTGTATCATCGGTTTTGGCGGCGGCAGCCCGATGGATGCGGCCAAGGCGATCAGCTTCATGAGCGTCAATCCAGGCCATGTGCGGGATTACAAAGCCCCCCATCAGATCGACCGCTGCGGTCCACCCGTTATCGCGATCCCGACGACGGGCGGCACAGGGTCTGAATTGACACGCTGGTGCGTCATTACCGATACGCAAAGCCCTGAGAAATATAACCTTTCTGGCCTTGCATGTGTGGCGACCGCAGCGCTGATCGACTGGACATTTACCACCACAAAGCCATTGCGGATCACGGCAGACACAGCGATCGACAGCCTGACCCACGCGATGGAGGCCTATGTCAGCCGCAAGGCCTTCTCCTACACCGATGCTTTTGCCCTTGCTGCCATGCCCGCCATTGCAAACAACGTGCGTGCGGCCTGCGCGGATCCCGAAAATGCCCCTGCGCGCAGCGCGTTGATGCTTGCCGCTTCGCAAGCTGGGATGGCGTTTTCAAATGCATCAGTCGCGCTTGTACACGGAATGAGCCGCCCCATCGGCGCCCATTTTCACGTGGCACATGGGCTATCGAATGCAATGCTTTTGCCTGAGGTCGTGGAGTTTTCTGTGGATCATGCCCCTGCCCGCTATGCGACCTGTGCGCGGGTCATGGGATGGGCTGATGATACAAACAGCGACGCCACAGCCTGTGCGTTGCTGGTGGACAAGCTCTACCAGTTGAACGCAGATTTGAAGGTGCCAAGTCCAAGCAGCCTTGGCCATGCGCCAAACGATGCAAAGTTTGCACTGATGGCGGCGCAAGCACTTGCATCTGGGTCTCCACAGAACAACCCGCGTCTTGCCACGCAAGAAGACATTGTTCAGCTTTACCAGAATATTTGGTGAAAGACGGCCTGAAGAAAATTGAATGCAGAACATAAAAAAGGCCACGTAATCAGTTGATAGCGTGGCCTTTTTTTGTGATTTGGTCGACGATCTAACCGATGATGGCGTTCAGTGTGGCTGACGGGCGCATCACAGAGGCGGTTTTATCGGCGTCGGTGCGGAAATAGCCTCCCAGATCAACTGCTGGGCCTTGAACCTCTGCCAACTCAGCCAAAATCGCCTCTTCCTTGGTTGCCAGTGCTTCTGCCACAGGCGCGAAATACGCAGCCAAATCGGCGTCAGTTGATTGCGCGGCCAATGCTTCGGCCCAGTAGCGGGCGAACCAGTAGTGGCTGTTGCGGTTGTCAGGCTCTCCGACCTTGCGCGAAGGCGAACGGCCGTGATCGAGGATCCCTTGGGTCGCCGCATCAACAGCCGCCCCCAAAACGCGCGCCTTTTCGTTGCCCTTGCTGTTGGCAAGGAACGTCAGGCTTTCGCCCAAGGCGCAGAATTCGCCAAGGCTGTCCCACCGCAGGTGGTTTTCTTCATTCAACTGCTGAACATGTTTTGGTGCAGACCCGCCAGCGCCCGTTTCAAACAAGCCACCACCGTTCATCAGTTTCACGATCGACAGCATTTTGGCGGATGTTGCCAGCTCGAGGATCGGGAACAGATCGGTGAGGTAGTCACGCAGCACGTTGCCTGTGATTGCGATGGAGTTCTCACCCTTGGTGATGATTTCCAACGATGCGCGGGTCGCTTCGCGCGGGGCCATGATCTCGAATTTGTCAGCAACACCTTTTGCTTCCAAGATGGGCTTCACATAGGCGATCAGTTCCGCGTCATGGGCGCGGTCTGCGTCCAACCAGAAAATCGCGCTGCAGCCTTCGGCCTTCTGGCGATCAATGGCGAGGTTCACCCAGTCTTCGATGGGCGCCTTGCGCGCAGAGGCCGAACGCCAGATGTCGCCCGCTTCTACGTTCATTTCATTCAAAATAGTGCCATCGTCCAAAATCATCTGGACTGTGCCCGCTTCTGGAATTTCGAATGTTGTCGGGTGTGATCCGTATTCTTCGGCTTTTTGTGCCATCAGGCCCACGTTTTGAACGGTACCTGCGGTGGCGGGGTTCAACTTACCGTTTTCTTTGAAGAATTTCACGGATTCGTCATAGACAGGTGCGTAAGAATTGTCGGGAATGACGCAGTTGGCATCGGATTCCGCACCATCTGGGCCCCAGCCTTTGCCGCCTGCGCGGATCAATGCGGGCATGGATGCGTCGATGATCACATCCGAGGACACATGCAGGTTGGTGATGCCTTTGTCGGAATCGACCATATACATGGGCGGGCGCGCTGCCATGCAGGCGTCGATGTCGGCCATGATTGCAGCGTTGCCTTCAACGCGCGACAAAAGATCACCAAGACCAGAGTTCGGGTTCACGCCCAGATCGGCCATCGCCGCGCCGTGCTTCTCAAATACCGGAGCGAGGAATGCCTTTACCGCGTGACCAAAGATGATCGGGTCGGACACCTTCATCATGGTGGCCTTCATGTGCAGGGAGAACAACGTGCCGTCGGCTTTTGTTTTCTCAATTTGATCCGCAAGGAAGGTTTTCAGGGCGGCCGCGCTCATGAATGTGGCATCTACAACGGTGCCTGCGGGGTACTCGATGCCCTCCTTCAGAACGGTTTCACCGCCAGCGGTTTTCAGCACGATCTTGGCTGTGGCTGCAGCGCTTAGGGTTGTGGAAACTTCGTTTGAGAAGAAATCGCCCCCAGACATGGAGGACACATGGGTTTTGCTATCCGCAGACCAGTCGCCCATACGGTGAGGGTTGTTCTGGGCAAAGCTTTTTACCGCTTTGGCAGCGCGGCGGTCAGAGTTACCTTCGCGCAAAACGGGGTTCACAGCGGAGCCTTTGATCCCGTCATATTTCGCACGCACGGCTTTTTCCGCGTCTGTTGCTGGGGCTTCTGGATAGTCGGGCAGCGCAAACCCTTTGGACTGAAGCTCTTCAATTGCGGCGACCAACTGTGGCACAGAGGCCGAGATGTTTGGCAGTTTGATGACGTTTGCATCAGCCGTTTTAACCAAACGGCCCAGTTCGGCCAGATCATCAGACTGGCGCTGATCCTCGGAGAGGTGTTCGGGGAAGGTTGCAAGGATGCGGCCTGCAAGGCTGATATCTTTTGTGCCAACTGTCACACCCGCGGCGGCGGCAAATTTCTGGATGATGGGCAAGAAAGAAGCGGAAGCCAGTTCTGGCGCTTCGTCAACTTTGGTGTAAATGATATCAGACATCGGAGACTCCTTTGGAATGGATTTGCCCCTGTCTTAGCGGACTGAACAGCAAACATCTACAGTATACCTTTGCATACCGAGAAAATTATTTGTGCGATCGTATGATGCCAAAAGGCATCTGTCATTCACTATGGGGTTCCTGATTTAGGCTGGCCTAAATGGGATTTAGCAAACGGTGAGTGTGACTATGAAGTTGAGATATTTAGTTAAAACAATTACTTAAATGGGATCTGATATCCCATGGGGGCACGTCACACGCATTTGCGCATGTAAGAGCTGCGCAGAATTGAAGGCTGGTCGCACGCGAAGGTGTCGTCGCCCAGATGGCACGCGTATTGAAGCGCCAAAAATCCATGATCTTCCGCGAGATGAAACGTAATTTCTGGGCCGATGATGCGTTCCCCAAGAAGTATACGGGATACTTTGGAAGGGCCGCACAGCGGCGCGGGTTGCGGCGGCGATCAACGCAGGCTGATCAAGTAACCTGAACGGTGTCAGCGCGTTGCGCGCCACCTCAAGGGCGGCTGGACGCCTGACAAATCGTCAACCAGATGATCGATGAAGGTGATGAGCAACACGTGTGCCAAGAACCGATCTATCGACATATTTACTCTACATAAGGCATGGAGCAGGAACAGTGTTGCTACCTGCCCTTGCCCCGAAAGAGCCGCACGCCGGGGCGTGCAAGGTTTCTTGGGAAATGGTTATGGCGGACAGACAGAAGGCCTACTAGGCACCCCGTCTGTCCCCAGGTGCCGTCACATGAATCCCATCAAGCGTAGGAATTCATTTAATTTATTCGCCGCGTGCCCCCAGCTGCCCCGTGGTGGCTCTGATACAGGCCAGTGCGGTTTTGTACCCTCGTTTTGCAACACAGACCGAGGATTCATGCCATGTTGACAGTCAAACAAATCGAAGCGGCACGCTATGGTGTCTCACCAGTCCGTTTGTCTGATGGCAATGGTCTTTATATCCGCCTGAACAAGGGTGGCGGCAAAACGTTTCAATTGCGCCTGACCAAAGGCACCCAGACTCGATGGGTCACCTTGGGACGCTATCCAGAGTTGTCGCTTAGGGATGCACGAGTCCAGGCGGTCCTTACGAAAACTGGACACGATACCCAAGACAAGCCTTCACTAATCAGCGCGGCAACTCGTGTACCGGATCTACTGGAACCCTCAGGCGAAATGCCCACGTTTCGGGAATTCGCGAAGGTTTGGTTTGACCGGAAGAAGCAAGGTCTGTCAAACGGCAAGCACGTCAAACAAAACTGGTCGACACTCAAGACCTATGTGTTTCCTCACTTTGGCAAGCTGCCGCTGGACGAGATCCGCCAACGCCACATCATTGCGGCCTTTGACCCAATTTGGCGGTTAAAGCATGCGACAGCGAAGCGCACGCTGGGTCGCGTGAAGGAGGTCTTCGAGCTTGCAAAGGTGCTAGAGCATATCGAGGTGAACCCTGCAGACTTCAAACCTCAGGTCGCCTTTGGTAGAGTTCGTAAGGAGACACAACACCATCCGGCACTTGACTGGGAGCGCATTCCGGAGCTTTGGCAGTGGTTGGTGTCCGACGCGCCGGACGAAGCAGAAGACGTCCGGCAAATGATGATGGTGATGCTTTTGTCCGGGAAACGGACCAAGGAAGTTCGATTCATGACCTGGGATGACCTCGACCAAGCGTCCGGTATCTGGGTCAGCCAGAGGGAACACATGAAGATGCGTCGCACGCATAGGGTTCCAATTTCGGCACAGTTGGATCAGGTATTCGAGAATATGCGCCTGCTTAACGGTACAAGAACGCACATCTTTGCACGCCCCAAAAACAAAGCCGGCGTCATCTGCGAGAATAGCGCGCGGCTCGGGTTTCAAACCTTTGATGCGGGCATCACGGGCCACGGTATGCGCACGAGCTTCAGGACGTGGGCGCGTAAACAAGGGTGTTACGCCCAAGACGTCATGGAGACGTCACTGTCACACGAGAAGGATCAGCTGGTGCAGGCCTATATGCGCGACGACCTGCTGGACGAACGCCGCCCCTTAATGCAGGACTGGGCCGATTTCGTCACAGGCGGGGCGATGCCGCCCCGCCTTGTTGATCTGCTGTAAGATACACAGCCCCGCCGTTTTGCGTCGGCGGGGCTGCATCAGGCGTCGCCCCCGAAATAATCAACGACTTCGAGGCCAAGGATGTAGTGTTCGACCTCGTGCTTCAGCCAACGCACCGTGCGGCTGCCAAGACGGCGTGGTGCCGGGAAATGCTCTTCCTCCACTTGTTTGCGTTCTAGCGTTGACTCGCTGATCCCGAGCATGCGGACGACCTCCCAACGGTCGATGAGTTGAAGGTTGGGTTGTGAATTGGACATAGAGGTCTCCTTGGTTGCGTTTCCAATCACATATGTCGGGAAATTCGCGCCACATGAGGTTATCCACAATTATCAGCAAGGTCCGAAGAATTAAGGCCGGAGGCGACTCCAAGGTGTCCTTGCCTTGGTGTTTCCGAAGAGGGCGAAGCATCCTCTTTGGTGGGGTTTTGAAAGGGGCGACGCCCCTTCGCCGGAGCGGGATAACTTTAGTTATGCCGAGTAGGTTATGTGATTGGCTGTCCTTCATTAAGTATATGACAAACATAATTTATTTAGAAATGGTTTTGAACTTTCATGAAGGGCGCGGATGCTTGCCCTATGACAAGCACAAAACCCAAGACACGCCCAGATGCCACAGCCTCCAACCCCAATGCGGTCTCCGTACGCATTGAGCCTAAGCCGATGTCAAAGGCCAAGTTCCAACGCCGGCATGATTTTCGGATCGGAAGACAGCCCGCGTATGTGGATGGGGATCGATCGCATCTGAACCGTAGCCTGATGGAGCTGCGCCCGTTACCGGACATTCAACGCGAGAATGAAACGCTGCGGATGAAGGCGGGTCGTACCCGCAAGATGAAATCCAACGCGGCGGTTATTAGCGCGGGGATCATCACCTTCGGGCACGCCGCGCAGGATGCGTTCAATCAACTACCGGACAAGGTCCAAGATCGTGCGTTCACGGAATTGGCCCATGAGATTGCAGCATTCTTGAGCACATCGTTGGAAGCGCTGGTCGTGCATCTCGATGAAACCGCGATCCACGCGCATTTTACGATGAGGGCTTACAACGACGACGGCGACCCCCTCAGCGATGCAACGAAGCTAAGTGATCTATCCAAGATCCAAGACTTGGCGGCTGAAGTGATGCAGCGCTTTGCGCCGACAATCGAACGGGGGCACAAAAAGAAAGAACGGCTTAACGCCGGTGCCAATTACGCGGACACGCTTCACCGGACGGTGAAGCAGTTGCACGAGGATTTACCGCAGGAAAAGGCCACGCTTGAGGCCGAGATCGCGGCAAAGGAAGAAGAGATCAATGAGCAAACGGCGTCACTGGAAAAGACCCAAAGACACTTGGCGAAGTTGGAGGAAAAAAAGGAACTGACGGAAAGAGAGATCAAACGAAAAGAGACCTACAGAAAGCGGTTGAAAAAGAAGCAGACAGAGATGGCTGAAGACTTGGAGAGGCTGGGGGCTTGGCAGGTCGATCTGGCGGCAACATTGGCGCGTGAGACAAAAGCCATTGAAACGGAAAAGAACGAGGTAAAGGCGGAGCGGAAGCAAGCGCAAGAACAAGCGGCAGCCGCGCGACGCGCCAAAGAGTCCTATGAAGCTGGTGTGAGTGCAATCGAAGCCGTCTTGAACGAGGCTGAGAACGAGACGCTCAGCTATGAGCCCGAAACCGGACAAACGACCATGAAGGACCCGAAACCGGTGAAAGCCGCGCCGCCCAAACTCCGGACACAGGTCGTGAAACTCGCCAAGCGCCTCGCCTTTGTTGAAGGAAACCTCTTTGCGCGTATCTTCCGGCTGGATGAACATATCAGCAGAGTCCGGGCATTCTTGACGCGGAACGATATCGATCCGGAAGTGCAACAAGCCGCGCATAACATCATCAAAGACATCGAAAGCGATGAACCCAGCCCAGGGTGAGAATACGACTAAAATCTCTCATGGGGCTTGAAACGAAGCCTCGATAATCAGATATACATCTTATGACTTTGATACACACACCAAAGATTATCTCAGCGCCCAAGCTGTAAACCAGGCTGATCGGCCTGGCCGATCAACGTGTGTCCTATCAAGCATCCCCAGATCTGTTGTGCCGATTATGCCATAAATGATGGCCCCTAATTGGCATGGACTGATGACACATTACCTTGAAACCTTCACCGAACTACTTCCCAAACGGCCCAGCCTGGATGAGGTAAAAGCCGACTTTCTGCAAAAGGCAGAGGCCGTTGGCATGACCGCCTTTCTACGTGAGAACTCTGTTTCCCCAAAAACGGTTGAATACCGCGTTAAAGAAGAGTTCAGCAACTTCATGACCGCGAATGTGGCTGAGATCGTCGAGCAGCGCGGGTTGATCGATCATGACCAGATCGAACTTCTTGGCTTCACGCATGAGGATCCGGATGAGGATTTTATTGCTGCGGTCAGGGATGCCGTGCAGGTCAGCTTTGTTTATGAAGCGGCTCGCGAGCACCACCGAATGGAAGCGGGACTACATGACCGCGCCCTAAAAAACGCTGGGCCGCAGGAAGAGGTGCAAAAGTTTGTGAAAGAGCTTGCGACATCACATCCAACCTTGGTGGGGCCACCAACGCTGCACGCCGTTGATGAAATGTTCGCTGAACTGCATGCCTCCGCACCTTGGATGTCCGATGTTTCAACATGGGCCTACAAGGTCCTGCGAGCGCGCTACAATACCGGACAAACATGGTTGGCATTGCCACCAGTTATCCTGATTGGCCCACCCGGTTGCGGAAAGTCGACTTACGCGCGCAAACTTGCTGCCCTGTCCGGCGCCCCTGTTAGAACGCTGGATGTTGGTAGTTCTAATGCGAGCTTTACAGTCGCTGGATGTGACGCAACGTGGAGCAAAGCGCAGGCTGGCGTGCCCCTTCAGGAGATTGCAAAGACCGGCATCGCCAACCCAGTCATGATCGTTGATGAGATCGAGAAAGCAGGCACAATGACGTCCAGCGGAGGCTCACGCGTGTCGCTGCCGGACGCTTTGCTGGGCCTGCTTGAGCCCACATCATCAACAGCATGGGGCTGCCCCTTCACGCGCCGGACGTACGACATGAGCCAGGTCAGCTGGATCATGACGGCAAATGAACGGAGCGGCATCCCTGGACCACTGCTCGACCGTTGTCGCGTGTTCGATATCAATTATCCAGGACCCCAAGATTTGGCAGACTTGATCCGCAAACTCTCTGCTGGGCGAATCTTTGATGAGGTTGCTGAGTGCCTGATCAAACGTGTGTTGACAGCAACATCAAAGGGTCATCCACCCTCGTTGCGGTGCATTCAACAGCTGATCGATGAAGCTGCCGCAGTGACACAAGAACCAGTGCAGCATTGAACGGCAACGACGGCGGGCGTGTTATGTGCCCGCTGTAGAACGGGTGCGTCAAATGAACTCGGGTCTTCGAGAAGTCGTAGTGGTCCCTGCCCCCAAATCCGGCCAGAAAAGTCGGTTCGTATTGGCTTTCCCAAGTAACTTGGGCGGGAACCGGACCTTCGCTGCAGGTGCGAAACATGGTTTCTTAAAATGATAGAGCAGACGTTCGACAGAACGGCACGAAAAAAGGTGATCTAAGGCTTACTCCAAAACCGTTAAGAGCATCGCAATGCTGGCCGTTTCGGGTTGAGCACAGACTGCCCAATGGCTACCTGTGTAAGTCAAGAGAACTGCACAACTTAAGGGTCGGAAAATGATAGAGACATTGGACTTCAACTGCGGGCCAACCATAGGCGCAAGCGCTCTGCAGCTCCCAGATCTCAATGGCTTGACGGTTTTTGTGGGGCCAAACAACTGCGGCAAGAGTGCATTGATCCAAAGTTTACATTCTTCAATATTGGGCAAAGGACTTCAAAAACAGTCTGCCTTGAAAAGCGTTGGACTGAGACCTTTCGACAACTCTGACATTTCTTCGCACCCAGACTTTAAAGATGCCCACGCAGGCGCACAGATTGAGTGCGGTGGTCAAAAAAAGACGCTCCAGCAGTGGGCCGAGAACCTACAAAATGGCTGGAATGGGGTTTGGGGTGGGTTTTACCGCGCTCACTTCTGCGCGCAAATGAACGGACCACAGCGGCTTTCCATGTTGCCAAAAGAGACCTCCATCAATCTACTCAAGCCAGTCGGTCCGCTCGCGAGGCTTTTCGTTGATGATCCGCGCAGAGAGAGCTTTCAAAAAGCGGTCTTCGCGGGCATTGAGCAATATCCCGTAATTGATCATGTAACTGAAACAGGCACGTTTTGCATAGCGTTCTCAAGCAAAAAACCCTATCCCGCAATAGAGCGAAGTATGAATACTGCCTCAATCGATTTTTTTGGTACCGTGGCGCAACGAGACAGTATAAGCGACGGATTTAACGCCTATGTTGGGTTATTAGGAACGCTATTCGCAACTGAACACCGCACAATTTTGGTTGATGAGCCTGAGGCGTTCTTGCACCCTAGTCTTGCCCGAACACTGGGAAAACAGGTTGCAACTCACTCTAATGGAAAACAAGTATTTGTTGCTACCCACAGTGCGGATTTCCTGATGGGTGCGATTGAGTCGGGCGTCAACATTAGGATCGTACGTTTGCAGTATCAGGACGGCACCGGATTTGCTCATCTTCTTGAGAATGAGGAACTGAGGGCATTTATGACGGACCCGATCTTAAGATCTGCAAATGTGCTTTCCGGCCTATTTGCAAGATCGGTTGTTGTCACTGAGGCGGACACAGATCGATCATTTTATGAAGAAGTGAATACTCGCCTATTGTCCAAGAATGATCCTCGTGCTGTCAAGGACGCCCGTTTTCTGAACGCACAAAATAAACAAACGGTAGCTCGCATCGTCCGGCTTCTACGACGGATGGGTATTCCCACAGCAGGAATTGTAGATTTGGATGTTCTCAGCGAAGGCGGCACAAATTGGACACGCCACATCGACGCAATCAAGATCCCTACCTTGCAGCACACTGGTCTCGGGTCGACTCGTTCAGCAGTATTCAAGCATTTGCAGGACGTTTCTACCGACAACGACAAAAAAAATTATAAGGTAAAGGGCGGTATTTCGTTGCTTGATTCCGGTGGTCAAGAGGCGGCACTGAACTTGACGAAACAACTGAGCGAATATGGGCTATTTGTTGTTGAAGGCGGGGAAGTTGAGCAATGGCTTTCAAGATTGAATGTTCCGCAGTCGAAAAACCGATGGTTGCATAGCATATTTGACGCGATGGGGTCAGATGCGAGCTCTCCAGGCTATGTTCAACCAACTGACGGTGATGTTTGGGATTTCATCGGGAACTTGGCCGTTTGGTTCAACAATAAAGAACGAAAAGGTTTATCATGATCCTGTTTCTTATGTGAACAAAGCAGACAGGCCAATGTCCATTGCGTCACGGGTTTTACCCTCTTAAGGACCTTAGACACACCCCGATGCTGCGCCCGTTTCCGATGTCCGCTTTGGGAAAGCTGCAATCCCGCATTAGATACGATGACCAAGGGCCGGTTTGGGCCGGAAGCAGCGCCCTACTTAACGGGCGGGAAGCGGACTTTCGCTTCAAACGCAAATCCACCCAGTGCTTGATTCCGAAGTGGACCTACAATTGTTCTCGTTTCGACTTCGCAATTCCTCTCCGCTGCGTTCCGCTTCGAGCCCATTTAACTCAACTTCGGGGCGTATTTGGGGGTGGCAAGATGCTGCGACTTCCGAAGTGGGAGTGAATCACTTTTCTTACG
>JBDVSG010000197.1:0-9490 GCA_039967155.1 Sulfitobacter sp.
CCCCTTACCCCCCAACCGCCCCACCACAGCCGCGCACCGCTCGTGGCTGCCGTGGGGATCTGGGCCGTGACGCTTATCCTTGGCTCTGGCTTTGGGCTCTACGCTCCGAAACATGCGGCCCCTGAGGCGGCAGAACTGCACGAAGTCACCTCTGACTGGCGGGTTGAGGAAGGCACTATAGCGATCAACGTCCAACAATTCGGGTCCACCGTCACAGGTAGTTTTGCCGATTGGACCGCCGATATCACCTTTGATCCCAATAAGATCGACGGCAAGGCGGGCCATGTAGAGGTCATCATCGCCATCGGTTCTCTGACGTTGGGTTCCGTCACCGATCAGGCCATGGGCCCCGATTTCTTTGATCAGGCCAGTTTCCCGACTGCAAAATTCTCTGCTGATATTAACGCGAACATTGACGGGTATGAAGCCAATGGCACCCTGACGATCAAGGACATTACCTTTCCGATCAGCATGCCCTTCCGCCTCTCGGCCCAAGGCAGTGCTGCGAACATGCAGGCCCACCTGACCCTTCAGCGGTTGGATTTCGGGATCGGGGCAAACATGCCCGACGAAAGCTCCCTTGCTTTTGCGGTCGATGTTAATGTCGCGCTCAGCGCCACCACCCTCGAATAACACCTGCCTCCCCCTAAAAAGAGCTGCGCCAAAATAGAGGGCACGCAAAAATGAGGGCCAGAAAAAGTAAGGGCCGCGAAGGTTTCCCTCCACGGCCCGAAAATGTCATTCAGATGGGATTTATTCGGCTTTTGCAGCTTCCAATGAAATTCTCACCTGAACTTCATCTCCAACGTTTGGCGCAAAAGCCCCCACACCGAAATCTGAGCGCAACAAAGTTGTTGTCGCGTCAAACCCAAGCCACGGCTTGCCCGCCAGCGGGTTTGTGCCTGATTGGTTCAGCTTGGCATCCAACACTACTGATTTAGTGACGTCATTCATGGTCAGATCGCCCGTGATCTTGGCGGTTGTCTCACCCGTGACCTGAATGCCTGTGGATGTGAAGGAAATCACATCGTCATCTGTTGTTCCGAAAAAATCATCTGACATGAAATGCGCATCGCGCTTTTCCCAGCCTGTAAACATTGAATTTGTCGGCATGGATACCGCGACCGAGGAACTTGCAGGCGCATCAGCATCAAACATGATTTCCCCTTCAAACCCTGAGAACATCCCATAGGTCGTAGAGAATCCTAAGTGGTTGTAGGAAAACACAACCTGACTGTGGCTGGCATCAAGAACATATTTATCCGCAGCAAGCGCAGCCGAGGCTGAAGCGGAAAGAAGGGCAGCAATAACAAGGGATTTCATGTGAGTTTCTCCAAATGGGTTCAACATCGGCAATTGGTGATGCATCGCCGCTGATAATTGGAGCATCCGCTGCAAAACTCAATACTTCGTCGATCAACACCTTGTGCGCGAAAATGAACATATCTTCAAAGACAGCGCAGACGTCGCGCCATCGCGGCGGAAAGATCAGGCGATTTTTCCCGCCACACGCAGGGCGTCCAGCAATGCGCCATGCAGTATGGCATTGCTTAGGGTGACCTCAGCCAACAGGCGGTTGCCCCTGCCCCAGAAGGTAATGTGTTTGCCTGCCAGCTCGACCATATGCAGATCTTCAAAGGCGCAGCGCTCTAACACACGGGCATCTTTTGGGGCACCTTCACGGATCAAACGCAGCTCGGACGCCTCGACATCCAGCTCCACCGTAGGCGGGACAGGTGGCAGGCTGGCTTCACCGAACCACACAGCCGCCAAAAGCGCGGACAAACACACCATCATCTTGAAGACAATCATATCTGTTTCCCACCCTGCACCCGGTGCAATCCAGATCAACATCGCCACCATCGTCATGGTCACTGCGCCAATCCGCATCCCAATCCGCACCATCAAACGGTTTCCATTCAACGTGTGCGCTGCACCTATCGCTGGCGTCGGGACAAATGATTGCTCGGCAGAGATGGTCATGGCGGGGTCCTTCAATTTTAGTTAATTAAAGGTTAACACATCAATAGCGGCCAAATCTGGGCACCACAGAGGCAGCCATCTGACCATTGCAACCTGAAGGTATATCGCAGCAGGTCCCGCATTTGCCCGCTTGCGCTGCGCCCATAACGGTGTATATGGGCACTTCCTTTGCATAAACGATTTAACCGCGCAGTCTCTCGTGGTGGGGCCGCAAAGGATCACCGCCCTACCTATGAAATGCGCCTTGAAATAAGTGGAGCACACATGCCGCTATATGAGCATGTAATGATCGCACGCCAAGACTTGTCCAACACACAAGCCGAAGGCCTGATCGAACATTTCGGCACCGTCCTGTCCGACAACGGCGGGACACTCGTGGACAGCGAGTATTGGGGCGTCAAAACGATGGCCTATAAAATCAACAAGAACCGCAAAGGCCACTATGCCTTCTTGCGCTCCGATGCACCGGCAACCGCCGTGCAGGAGATGGAACGTCTGATGCGCCTGCATGATGACGTGATGCGCGTTCTGACCATCAAAATGGATGAGCACAAAGAGCTGCCTTCCGTTCAGATGCAAAAACGTGACGAGCGCCCAGAGCGCCGTGAACGTCGCTGATTTTAGCTTGAGTAAAAGGACTTAACCCATGGCTGCAAAACCATTTTTCCGCCGCCGCAAGGTCTGCCCATTCTCGGGCGACAATGCACCGGCCATCGATTACAAAGACACACGTCTTCTGCAACGCTACATCTCTGAGCGCGGCAAAATCGTACCTTCCCGTATCACCGCAGTATCCGCGAAAAAGCAGCGTGAATTGGCCCGTGCCATCAAACGCGCCCGCTTCCTCGCCCTGCTGCCCTATGCTGTGAAATAAGGAGTAGAGATCATGCAAGTTATCCTTCTCCAACGTGTCCCAAAATTGGGCCAGATGGGCGACGTCGTAGACGTTAAACCAGGTTTCGCACGCAACTTTCTGCTGCCGCAGAAAAAAGCACTTACAGCATCCAAAGCAAATGTTGAAGCTTTTGAAGGCCAAAAGGCCCAGCTTGAGGCGCAAAACCTTGAGACAAAAGCCGAAGCAGAAACAATGTCTGCGAAGCTGAACGGCCAACAGTTTGTTGTGATTCGTTCCGCTTCTGACGCAGGCGCGCTTTACGGCTCCGTTACAACACGTGACGCAGCTGATAGCGCAACTGCCGAAGGTTTCACCGTAGACCGCAAGCAGGTTGTTCTGACAGCGCCTATCAAATACTTGGGCGTTCACGATGTAACTGTTGTTCTGCACCCCGAAGTAGAAGCCACAATCGAACTGAACGTCGCACGTTCCGCCGAAGAAGCTGAACTTCAGGCCGCTGGTAAATCCATTCAGGAACTAGCAGCAGAAGAAGAAGCCGCAGCAGAATTCGAAATCTCCGAATTGTTTGACGATCTCGGCTCCGCTGCAGCGGACGACGATGATCTGGCAGATGCTGTATCTTCCGATGACGCACCTGCGGAAGAAGAAGAAAAATAAGTCATTCTTTTCCAATGAATTAGAAACGCCGCGCAGTTCTCTGCGCGGCGTTTTTTTTTTTTGCGAGTAGGAAAAATCTAGCCCGCGCGGCTGAGAACTTCTTCTCCGTTATATACCAAACGGGATTCCCACGGGATAGGGTTGCGCAGCGCGTAATGGGCCATACAGGCGTTTTCAGCTTCATCCATCAGCTCGATGATACGTTCCCTTGGCTCATCACTGTCGATCAGAACATGTGTTTCAATCCCCAGCGTTTTCCCATCTGTGGTGTGCCCCAGTTCGCGCATGTTGCTCAGGTTTGTTTCAAACTTCACCCGCTGCTCCAGCTTCATCGACTTCACCTTGATCTTCCGCGCGGTGTAAATATCCGTCAAATGGGTCATCAAGCAAAAGGCAATCCCCGCACACATAAAGGCCAAAGGCGGTGGCGCACTGTCATCCCCAACAGGAATCTGTTCGTCACAATAGAGCTTCACCGGCGAAAACCCAGGGATGTTCACCTGAACAGTGCCGGATTTCTTTTGCCGATCATGGGCCTCTGCCGTCAGGTTGATTTCAAACCCCAGCGGTTCAGGTGGCCTGCCTTTCTTAAACGGGCTGGTTTCATATTGTGTTGTTTCAGGCTCCGCCTCTGCACGCCCCCCGACATGAAATGTTTTTTCTTCGGTCACTTATTTCTCCCATAAAAATAGACGCTTCGAGCTCCCCTTCAGCGCATTGAAAAAGGCTATGCGAATGCCGCAGCCATGGCAATCACCCCCAAGGCCCAATTCAAACCATCCTGCCTACGCGGATCTACGCCGCTGAGTTGGCACCGCCTTGTGGTGCGCCAAACGCGCGTTACTGTCCGGATAAATCAACAGCGCAGGAGCTCACCATGCCTATCCTCACCCGTCGTCATTTCCTGACCCTTTGTGCGGCCAGCCTTGCCGCCTGCGCAACAAAATCCCCGCCAACCACCCCCCGTACCAATGCCCTGCCCCTACACCCGAATGAAACACCGCAACTACGTGCCTCCATCAATCACTGGGCTGACCACTACGACATCCCGCGCAGCCTTGTGCACCGCCTTGCCATCCGTGAGAGCACTCACAATCCAGCGGCCCGCAATGGCCCCTACTACGGCCTGTTGCAGATCCTCCCCCAGACTGCGCGCACGATGGGGTTTCGCGGCCAGCCCAATGATTTGCTGGACGCTGACGTCAATCTGGAATTCGCGGGCAAATATCTGCGCGGCGCGTGGCTGCTGTCTGATGGCGACGAAGCGACCGCGATTGGTTGGTATGCGCGCGGCTACTATTACGAAGCAAAGCGGCGCGGCATGTTGGTAGAAACAGGACTGAAGGCCGGCTAAGCCTGAAACGGAAAAGGGCCACCCAACGGGCGGCCCTTTCCAATTCTAGATACGCGGTAAGACTTATGCGTCTTCCAGCGCCTCAACAGCTTTTTGCAGATCGTCTTTGGAGACTTCTTTCTCTGTAACAGAGGCCTGCTCAACCACGTGATCAACAACCTTATCTTCAAAGATCGGCGCACGCATTTGCTGCTGCATTTGCTGGTTTTGCTGAACGAATTCAAAGAACTGACGCTCTTGACCTGGATACTGGCGTGCTTGGTTCATGATCGCTTGTGTCATCTCGGCGTCTGTCACCTCGATTTCAGCTTTCTGACCCAGCTCAGCCAACAACAGGCCTAGGCGCACGCGGCGTGTTGCCAGCTTTTTGTGCTCGTCTGTGGTCTCGATCTCTGGGTGATCGTGGCCTTCGACTTCTGGGTTATCTTCGTGCCACAGCTGATGCGCGATCTGGCCTGCTTCGGCATCCAACAAGGATGGTGGCAGATCGAAATCAACCATACCGTCCAGCGCGTCAAGCAAGCCACGCTTCATAACTGCGCGCGATGCACCTACATATTCGGCTTCCAGACGCTCACCAATCTGCACTTTCAAAGCAGCAAGGTCTTCGGCGCCGAATTTTGTCGCCATTTCGTCGTTGATTTCAGCGGCGACAGGCTCTTTCACTTCTTTGATGGTGCAAGAGAACACGGCCTCTTTGCCCTTCAAGTGTTCTGCCTGATAATCATCAGGGAAGCTCACTGTCACTTCTTTTTCTTCTTCAGCCTTTACGCCAACCAGCTGCTCTTCAAAGCCAGGAATGAAGGAGTTGGAGCCCAACGCCAGCGGGTAATCTTCGGCGGAACCGCCTTCAAATGCTTCGCCGTCAACTTTGCCAACAAAGTCCATAACAACTTGGTCGCCGTCTTTGGCCTTGGAGCCCTTCTTGCGTGCTTTGAAGTCTTGGGCTGTTTCAGCCAAAGAAGCGAGCGCTTCTTCAATGGAAGCTTCGTCCGCCTTAACGGTCATTTTTTCCAGTTTGATGCCGGTCAGGTCCAGCTCGGGAATCGCTGGCAGCGCTTCATAGGACATCTCGACTTCAACGTCGTCGCCCTCTTTCCAGTCTTCGTTTGTCATTTTGACTTCTGGTTGCAACGCAGGGCGGTCGCCAGAGGATTCGAAATGATCGTTCATCGCGCCGTCGATGGCTTCTTGCATCGCTTCGCCCATAACACGCTGGCCGAATTGCTTTTTCAGCAGCGCCATAGGGACTTTACCCTTGCGAAAGCCCTTCATTTCAACGTCAGGCTGCGCTTCTTTCAGCTTGTCGTTTACTTTGGTTTCCAGCTCAGCGGCTGTTACGGTGATGTTATAGCCGCGTTTCAGACCTTCGTTCAGCGTCTCTTTGACCTGCATGTTTGCTCCATAGAGTTTGGCCGCGCAATTCGGCGCGGAAATAAAAAATTTGTGCTCTTCTATTGGCGGCAGGCGATGTGTGCAAGCACCCATTCACCCCACCACAATAACAGAGCAGACGGGTTACATGCCCAAGGCTTCTTTATACATGTCCAGCACCGCTTCTTCTTCGGCGATATCATCCGGTTCGCGCTTGCGCAACGCGATCACTTTGCGCAGAACTTTGGTGTCATAGCCGCGCGATTTTGCCTCTGAAAGAACTTCCTTTTGCTGTTCGGCAAGATCCTTTTTCTCGGCATCCAGACGCTCAATCCGTTCGACGAACTGACGCAACTCATTCGCGGTGACACGGTAGGTGGCATCGCCCACTGCGTCTTCTGCTTCTGGGGCGGGATTTGTGCTGAAATCACTCATGGTAGGCTCCTATGGCTCTGCGGGCGCTCTTGTTTATCAGCCGCCTTGCTACCCTGCCCCCCGCCGCCCTGCAAGGCGCACTTGCCGTGCGCGGCAGTTTATCCTATCTGGCTGGGATGGAACAAACATCATCATCCGTTTTCGACGCGATCATCTGGGGCGGCACCGCGCTGTCGCTGCTTGGGTTGCTGGGCCTTCTCTATTGCATTATCCGTGTCAGCCGCGCCAAACGAGCGGGCCTAGAGGATGAAGCCATGCGCGTAGAGCTGAAAAAAGTTGTGCCGTTGAATTTGGCTGCGCTGTTCGTGTCGGTCATTGGGCTGATGTTTGTGATTGTGGGCATATTTATGGGCTAACGCCTGATTGAACACGACAAAACGACCTATCTGGCTGGTGCAAATCCGTTTTTCATGCGTCGGCATCATTCGAATTTCTGACCAACCTTGCTTGGATCGTCCGCAAATGGGCCACACGGTGACCGTCCCCCACATGGCGCCAGTCCCGATACGCTGGACAGACATCTAGCCGCACCGTAAACCGTTGGTATGGATATCAGACAGATCACACCCCGCTATTACGTCGCCCCGCAAATCTCGCCCGATCAAATGGGCGCGTTCAAGGAGGCTGGCATCACACGAATCTTATGCAACCGCCCCGACGAAGAAGTACCTCCAAGCTTCGCGGCAGCAGCGATCCAAACAGCAGCTGAGGCCGCTGGCCTTGAGTTTGCTGTGCAGCCTTTGACCCACGCAACGATGAACGCCGAGGTGATCGCCAAGAACCGTGAATTGGGTGCGGATCAGGACGGTGTGACACTGGCCTATTGTGCGTCGGGTACTCGGTCATGCATTGCATGGGCCCTGGGTCAAGCAGGTGCGCAATCTGCGGATGATATCATTTCTGCAGCGCAACAAGGCGGGTATGACATCGAAAACCTACGCGGGTTTCTCGAACAACACGCGCCCTAACAAAAGCCAAGCAAGCAGACTACCAGCCTGCTTGCTTTTCGGTGCCTGTATGCTGGTCGTCCTCAATAGTGGCGTGCTCGGCTTCCCATTTTACCATCTGGGCGTCGGCTGCTTTCTCAGCTTCTTCCAGTTCGGGAAGATCGGCCAAATCGTCGATATCCCCAAAAATATCAACGTCGGACATGGATGGCACACCCAAATCCTGATCATCCTCCAGCCCAAATGTCGGGTCGAGCGCAGGCTCATCCTCAGCTCTGCGACCTGTGACATCAGGCAGATCTAGTTCTTCACGGTCCGCCGCACGCCGTCGAGGTTGGTTGTGTTGCTTGGCGCGCTTCTGCTCGACTTGAAGGGCTCTCTGGCCATCAATTTGGCCGAGTGTTCCACGGCTCAGCGCGGCGCCGTTTGCGTCCAAAACCAACGCATGCGCCATGTTGGACAAATTGAGGGGCAATACTTCGCCCACTTGCCAATTGCTTACTTGTTGCAACGGCAGTTTCAATTGGGTCAACGCGACTGTCAGCTCTGCATGCAGCTCCATGACATTTCCAACAAGCAGCCCACCTGTTGCGCCCTCTATCGGGCCTTCAATTTCTTCATCTTGCTCAGGCTCCTCAACCGCTGGTTCGGGGAGGATGAGCCAAATCGCCCCTGTGCGGGTGCCTGCGGCCAAATCCAACGTCAATTCAACGACCTCGTATTGGTTTGCCTCCAGCGCCATCTGAGCATGCCGTGGCTCTCGGGCCAGAACACCAAACCTATATCCCCGAAGCAGGTTTCGCTCTGCTTCTTCCTCCGGCAGGTTGGCTGCACCAGACAGCAGCTTTTCAATGAAAGGGGCGCATAAGGCCGCGTCAGTGTCGGTTGGCTTTCGGGGATCGTCCCCTTCTGGTGCCGCCATCACCTTGCCCATTGTTTGTTGCTGAACCAATCCTGACGCTAATACTGGATCGATCATCACACAGGCAGCCTGTTCACCCGGTCCATCCATCAGCATGGTTAACCAAGGTTTTTCCAGCCGTTCAACAAGCTTTGCGGCCGCAGTTATCTGGCGCGTTACACCCAACACACCAACAGGCAGCCCCATCATCTGATCCGCTAGTTTCGCCGCAGTCAGCCGCAATGCGCGCGGCAGTGACATCGCGCGCGCGGCATATGCCTCACGCCCTTTTTGGGCCTTGCGTTGTATTAGCGTCGTGGTCTGCTCCTCGCTCATCTCGCTGTCTTCCCTTGCCTGCTACACTCGGAAACGGAGAATTGTTATACACATTCAAAACCGCTTCTTTGGGAAATTCGTACCTTGGAATGGTTACCACCGGATTTATGCGGGCAATAAACCTTGAGCTTCTTTTTCAATGACAAGACAGGTCATCCGCACCTCAAAACTGCCACCGCCTGCATGAGGCACATATCGGATATCGCCCCCCAGCCGCGTGACAATTTCGCGGCAAATCGCAAGCCCAAGCCCCGCGCCATCCCCGTCACCACCGCCTAAACGGGCGAATTTCTCAAATATAAGCGTCTGTGAATCTTCGGGAATGCCACTGCCGTTGTCGGTAAAGGTTGTCACAACTTGCCCGCCATTCTTCACCACTGTGATATCGAGAACTGGCGCGTCGGAATCGCAGTATTTTATCGCATTTGTGACCAAATTTATGAAAACTTGCGCCAAACGGTCGCTGTCCGTGAAAATCTGCACTGTTTCATCGTCAACCTGACGGCGAATCTCCACCCCCCGCGCAGAGCTGGCCTGCGCCGTTGTCACGGCTTGTTCCAACACATCATGCAGTAAAACGGCCTGTTCATTCAGCGATACCTGTCCATTTTCCAAGACAGAAAGATCCAGCAAATCGTCCAGAAGCC
>JBDVSG010000198.1:0-9776 GCA_039967155.1 Sulfitobacter sp.
CGACATTGCCACGTGGTGTCCCGCCTATCCCCAGAACGCAGCCGCACAGCGCCGCGCGTTTTGGGTTGGATATATGTCGGCATTGGCCAAACACGAAAGCACCTACAAGCCATGGGCCGTAGGGGGCGGCGGCCGCTGGTACGGGTTGCTCCAGATTTTACCTGCAACCGCGCGGGGATATAAATGCAACGTAGGCACCGGCGAAGCGCTGAAGAACGGCGCGGCAAACCTCAGCTGCGGTGTTCGGATCATGACGCATACGGTACAACGGGACGGGGTAATCCACGGGCGCGATAAAAAATGGCGTGGGGTGAGCGCAGATTGGGGGCCGATGCGCAGCGAAAGCAAGCGCCGCGAGATGGCGGGCTGGTTGAAGCGGCAAAACTACTGCGTCGCCACAAGTTCGACCAGACCACGCGCGCGCCCTTAGGCTGTACGGAAAATACGGGCCAACGCGCCCATTGCATCGGCCTGAGCGGCGCTGGGCATGCCCTTGGTACCAGCGGCGGTGACATCCCCAAGAACATTCATCATTTTGCCAAAATAAGGCCCATGGTCAAGCTGCTTGAGGCGCTTTGTCAATCGCTCGAATGCAGGTGTAGGCCCGCCCCCCTGATCCACAAGCCAAGGCGAAAGAACGCAGAAATCTTCTGTGGTTCGCGCGTCTAACTGCAGATGTTTTTGTAGCGATTGTTCGATGGTTTCTGCATCCGCTGGGCGGTTGCTGTCCATGTTTGCAAAGGCGACAGCCATCGCGGCAACACATAGATCGGCACTGTGTATGCTGACAATGGAGTGCACGTTTGGCTGTGCTTTGAAACCCGCACGTTTAGCGGCTGCGCGCACAGGGGAAGGCGCATCCATCACGCCACTGATCAAATATGCCCCACGTTGAAAGCGGCGGATCAATAAGATCAAAGCTAAGATAAGCGCGCCGATGATTAGGGTGGTAAAGACCATCGTTCCTACCTTTCATTAAGCGCGCCAAAGGAGAGCGCCTTCATAGAACCTGCTGAGCCGCGCATCACCGCAATCAGAGCCATGCCAGCGCGCTTGTTTCGATTGAGATCGCAAAAGATGCTCATACGGCGGCGATCCGCGTGAGCATCTCTGTTGTGTCGCGGCTTAGGTCTGGCGTGGCAAGGATGCGGTTGACCTGTGCCAGCATCATTTCCTGACGGGCACTGTCATAGCGTTTCCACGTTTGGAACGCGCTGCACATCCGCGCTGTGGTTTGCGGATTTACAGGGTCCAGTTTGATCAACCAATCCGCCAGCAACGCATAGCCCGCGCCTGACGCGTGATGAAAACCGGCATGATGAACCGCAAGGCTGCCAAAGACCGCACGAAAACGGTTGGGGTTCTTCCAGTTGAAATCAGCATGAGAGGTCAAAGCATGGGCGACCTGTGCGGCGGCTTCTGGTTCGGCCTGCATAACCTGAAGGCCGAACCACTTATCCATCACCAAACGGTCCGAGGCCCATTGGGTCTCAAACGCGGAAAGGGTTTTGGCGCCAATGCCCGCTTTGACGGTACAAGCCAGCGCGCTGAGCTGCTGGGTCATGTTATCGGCGCTTTCGTATTGAACCTGCGCCTGTGCACCGCCATCGCGGCGGTTCAGCAAGGACAAGATCGCATTGGCAAAAGCCCGCGCGCCAGATTGGGCCGCATTGGGTTGGTAGGGATCTATGACCTGATGGGCGGCATAAAGCGTGGACAGATCGTCGCGAAGGCTGGCCGCCTGCGCATCGCGCATGGTCTGTGTGGCTGCGTGGATGGTGGCTGGATCAGGCGTTTCGCCAGCGTCATGCAGCGCGGTTGCCAGATCGGCATTGCTGGGCAGTCCCAGCATCAACGCGCGGTAGGCAGGGTCGAGGGTTTCATCTGTCACAACGGATCTGAGCCCTGCCAGATAGGCCGCATCGGGGGCGGCATCTGCGCGGATCATCGCCAGCAGCGATTGCCGCGCCAAGCTGCGCGCGGCCTCCCAACGGTTAAACGGATCGCTGTCATGGGCCATCAGATGGGCGCGTTGTTCCCCCGTCAGCGGATGATCAAGGACCACTGGCGCCGAGAAATCGCGTAAGATGGAGGCCACAGGCCGCGTGTCCAGCCCCTCGAAGGTGAAGCTTTGCTCGGCTTGGGTCATTTCCAAAACGCGGGTTGGCGCGACCTCATTGCCGTCCGTGCCGATCAGCCCCACGGCAAGGGGGATCACCTGCGGCAGCGGATCGGGCGTGGTGGCCGAAGGCGGCAGATTTTGTTTGAAGGTAAGGGTCAGTGCGCCATCGGTCCACGCCTCTGATACGCTGACGCGTGGGGTGCCTGCTTGGGAATACCAGCGCGAAAACTGCGTCAGATCGCGGCCTGTGGTGTCCTCAAAAACCTTCAGCCAATCCTCAATCGTGGCTGCATCCCCGTCATGGCGGTCGAAATATAGATCCACGGCATCCTTATAGGCGGTGTCGCCCACAAGGGTTTTGAGCATGCGGATGACCTCGGCGCCTTTTTCATAGATCGTGGCGGTGTAGAAGTTGTTGATTTCTTGAAAGCTGGCTGGGCGCACCGGATGGGCGAGCGGGCCTTGGTCTTCGGCAAATTGGCGGCCGCGCAGGTCGATCACATCGCTGATACGTTTCACCGGCGCGCTACGCATATCCGAGGTGAATTGACTGTCGCGAAAAACAGTCAGCCCTTCCTTCAGGCACAACTGGAACCAATCGCGGCAGGTGATGCGGTTGCCTGTCCAGTTGTGAAAATACTCGTGGGCGATGATCGCCTCGATGCGTTCAAAATTCGTATCAGTCGAGGTCGCCTGCGAGGCCAAAACCGCTGAGGAATTAAAGATGTTCAGGCCCTTATTTTCCATCGCGCCCATGTTGAAGTCATCCACAGCGACGATGTTGAACAGATCCAGATCATATTCGCGGCCGTAAACGTCTTCGTCCCATTTCATACTGTCCTTCAACGCCTGCATGCCAAAGGCGCATTTGCCTTCATCACCGGGGCGGACATAAAGGTTCAGCGCCACGTCGCGGCCCGATTTTGTGGTGAATTGACCCGCATGGGCAATCAGATCGCCGGCAACAAGCGCAAACAGATAGGCGGGCTTGGGCCATGGGTCGTGCCATTTGGCGTGGTGGTGGCTGGTCTCAATCGGGTTGCCGTTGGACAATAGGGTCTCATGTGGCCCATCAATGGTGACGGTAAAGACCGACATGACATCTGGGCGATCTGGGTAATAGGTGATCTTGCGAAAACCCTCTGCCTCACATTGGGTGCAGTACATGCCGCCAGACATATATAGCCCCTCAAGGGCAGTGTTATTGGCAGGATCAATTTCGACTTCGGCCTCCCATGTGAAAGCGCCTTCTGGAACAGGGCAGGTCAGACCTTGGGCGGTGACATCTGGGGCGACAGGTGTGCCGTTGATCTGCGCCGATAACAGCTTCAACTGCTCGCCATGTAAAAACATCTCGCGCTGGGCGGGGCCGTTATATTCTGGGTTGGGCGCAAAGCGGATGATGCTGCGCACGCGGGTCGCATGGGGGGAGAGGGTGAAATGCAAATCAACGCTTTGCGCGGCCCATGGAAAGGCGATGTAGTCAGAGAGGTAGATCGTCTGTGGGGCCGCGTCGCGCATTATAGTGCCTTTTTTACATGGTATTTCTCGTGGCAGGTTAGTTCTAGGCTGTGGCACCTGCAAGACCAGAGGAAGGGGGAATGATTAACAATGATTATGCAAAATTGGGCCAAAATGCGGTTTTAGGGGCTCTGCCAGCGAAATTCAGCCGCTACAGGCCCAAAATCGACCGCGAAGCCATGTTGCGTGTTCGGGCGCCGCGATGTTTAAGTCCGCCATATAGTTTTGGATAGGAGAGACAGATGAATGTTTCATTGAGAAAAGCACGCACGGTAATCCGTAAGACCTTTGAAAAAGGCGCAGAGCTAGAACTGAAACCGCTGTCAGTGGTGGTACTGGATGCAGGGGGGCACGTGATGGCGTTTGAGCGTCAGGATGGCGCAGCACCGGGACGTTTTGCGATTGCCCATGGCAAAGCATATGGCGCTGTCATGCTGGGCATGGCGGGCACGGCGCAAATGGCGCGTGCCGAACAACAGGCCTATTTTATGGATGCCGTGAATGGCGTTTTCGGGGGGCAAGTTGTGCCTGTGCCTGGCGGCGTGTTGCTGCGCTCGGCCAAAGGTGTGGTTATTGGCGCGGTGGGTGTCACGGGCGACACATCCGACAATGATGCCATCGCCGCCATGGCGGGTATCGAGGCGGCTAACCTGATCGGCGAAGTTTGATTTTCGCCCAATAATGATGCGCGCTGGCCCTGCTGTATGGGGTGGCGCGCGTTTGCGGTGTTGAGCCTTTTGCCTCTGCGCGCTAGCATGAGGTGAAATATTAGCATTTGGAGTCTTCGCAATGGGTCGGCCTGTCATTGGTATTATTGGCAATAAGAACATCTTGGGCGATCAATATCCGGTGCATGCGGTGGGAACCATGTGCTCGACCGCGATTGCCGAAGTATCTGGCTGCATGCCCTTGCTGGTTCCTTCTGACCCCTCTTTGGTATCAGTCGGAGAACTGATGGCCTGTTGTGACGGGTTCTTGCTGACGGGCGGGCGCCCCAATGTTCACCCAGAAGAATACGGTGAAAAAGAAACCGCCGCCCATGGCGATTTTGACCGTGCGCGCGATTGTCTGGCGCTTGAACTGACCCGTGCATGTGTGGATGCAGGCCAACCTGTTTTTGGCATTTGCCGCGGTTTCCAAGAAGTGAACGTCGCGATGGGGGGGACGCTTTACCCTGAAATTCGCGATCTTCCAGGCCGGATGAACCACCGCATGCCGCCTGATGGCACGATGGCAGAGAAATTCGAAATCCGCCATGACGTGACATTCACAAAGGGGGGTGTTTTCCATAACGTCATGGGCGCCGAAGTCGTGCGCACCAATACGCTGCACGGGCAGGGGATCAATCAAGCAGGCCCTCGGGTCATTGTTGATGGCTATGCTGAAGACGGCACACCCGAAGCAATTTATGTAGAAGGGGCCGCTGGCTTTACCCTGGCTGTGCAATGGCACCCTGAATATGAAGCCGCCAAAGATCCCGTTTCACGCCCGCTGTTCGAAGCCTTTGGCGATGCGGCGCGGGAATGGAAAACCGGCGCGCGCCCCTCGGTAATTGCACGGGCCGTCTAATTCTTCACCCCCTTGCCAGACTGCTTGTGCCCAGCTGAAGGTGGCGCAGAAACCGATTCCCTGCCTTTCAAAGGGTATAATTGTTTCCCTAGGCTGTGCTTGGGTGAAATAAAGTTATGTGAGTGTCCCGTGCTCAATTTGTCAAAATAACGAACAGATTCTCATTTAGCAGAGGCGCAGGCCGCGTTTTCAGGCCTCCAGCGCTTGTTTGTCGCGGGCCAGCACGGTAGTCGAATGGTATAGACGACACGCCAGTTTCGGCACCAAACAAGAATTTGGGAGATTTTGAGTGAAGATCGGGACACCTAGAGAGGTATTTGAAGGCGAGCGCCGCGTAGCGATGACGCCTGACAGTGCTCTACAATTACAAAAATTGGGACATGAATGCCTGATCGAATCCGGAGCGGGCGCCGCCTCAGGGTTTGATGATGCATCTTATACCGCCGCTGGCGTTGAGGTGGTGAAAACCGCCGCTGCCTTGTGGAAGGCAGCAGATGTTGTGGCCAAGGTGCGCGCACCTGACGCAACGGAAATGAAACGCTTGCGTACCGAGCAGACGTTGATCTCTTTCTTCAGCCCCGTAGCCGATGAAGCCAAGATGAAATCAGCCGCCAAAAAAGGCGCGACTGTTGTTGCGATGGAAATGATCCCACGTATCAGCCGCGCCCAGAAAATGGATGCGCTGTCGTCCATGGCAAACATCGCGGGCTACCGTGCGGTGATCGAGGCAGGCAACAACTTTGGTCGTTTCTTTACCGGTCAGATCACTGCCGCGGGTAAAGTTCCACCCGCCAAAGTTCTGGTCGTGGGCGCGGGCGTGGCCGGTTTGGCCGCCATCGGCACATCCACCAGCCTTGGGGCGATTACGCTGGCCTTTGACGTGCGCCCCGAAGTGGCCGAGCAGGTCGAAAGCATGGGCGCAGAGTTCGTCTACCTTGATTTCGAGGAAGAACAAACTGACGGCGCAGCCACAGGTGGTTATGCCTCAGTGTCCAGCCCAGAGTTCCGTGAGGCCCAGCTGGCCAAGTTCCGCGAATTGGCGCCTGATGTTGATATCGTGATCTGTACGGCATTGATCCCGAACCGCGAAGCACCAGAGCTGTGGACCGAAGATATGGTCGCCGCGATGAAACCAGGCTCGGTGATTGTTGATCTGGCGGCAGAGAAGGGCGGCAACTGCAAGCAGACCGTCATGGATGAAAAAATCGTGACGGATAATGGCGTGACCATCATCGGCTACACGGATTTCCCAAGCCGCATGGGCGCGCAGGCTTCCACGCTGTATGCGACCAACATTCGCCATCTGATGACGGATCTGACCCCTGAAAAAGACGGTGTGATCAATCACAACATGGAAGATGACGTGATCCGCGGGGCCACAATTGCCCATGCCGAGGCCGTGACATTCCCGCCCCCCCCACCAAAAGTAGCAGCAATTGCGGCCGCGCCCAAAAAGGAAGCGCCAAAAGAGCTGACAGCCGAAGAAAAACGGGCCGAAGAACTGGCCGCGTTCAAGGCGCAGACCAAAAACCAAGTGATGCTTTTGGGCATTGGCGGCGCGTTGTTGCTGTTGGTTGGTCTGGTGGCACCTGCCAGCTTCATGCAGCACTTTATCGTGTTCGTTCTATCGGTCTTTATCGGGTTCCAAGTGATCTGGGGCGTGGCGCACAGCCTGCACACACCGCTGATGGCGATCACCAATGCGATCTCCTCGATCATCATTCTAGGGGCGCTGATGCAAATCGGTTCTGGCTCTGGTCTGGTTGTCATTCTTGCTGCTTTGTCGGTCTTCATGTGTGGGATCAACATCTTCGGCGGCTTCCTCGTGACACGGCGCATGCTTGCCATGTTCCAGAAATCTTAAGGGGGGCTGAATAATGGATTTCGGTTTCACAACAGCGGCTTACGTTGTATCCGCTATTCTCATCATTCTGTCGCTGGGCGGTCTTTCGGGACAAGAAAGCGCAAAACGTGCGGTATGGTACGGGATTGTCGGCATGGCGCTGGCGGTTGCGGCTACGCTGGTTGGTCCGGGCGCAGGTTTCTGGCTGCTGTCGTTGCTTTTGATCGCGGGTGGCGGTGCCATCGGGTATCAGCTGGCGACAAAGGTGCAGATGACGCAAATGCCTGAGCTGGTTGCAGCCATGCACAGCCTTGTCGGTTTGGCCGCGGTTTTTGTTGGTCTGATCGCACATTTCGAAATTGGCCGTGTGTCTGGTTTCGTGGCGGATGGTGGCAATACCAAAGACTTGGGCACATTTGCCGCGCTCATCGCTAAGAAGTCCTCGGTTGAGATCAACATCTTGCGGGTTGAGCTGTTCTTGGGCGTGTTTATCGGTGCTGTGACCTTCACTGGTTCTGTCATTGCTTATGGCAAACTGGCGGGCAAAGTGTCTTCGGCGGCAGAAAAACTGCCCGGTGGTCATATCCTGAACATCGCCGCAGCTGCCGTTTCGGTCATCACGCTGATCTGGTACTTTAACACAGGCGGTTTCTTCCCGCTGTTCCTGATGATGTTGGCGGCGCTGTTCATCGGTTACCACTTGATCATGGGGATTGGTGGCGCGGACATGCCTGTGGTTGTTTCCATGCTGAACTCATACTCGGGTTGGGCAGCGGCGGCGATCGGCTTTAGCCTTGGCAACGATCTGTTGATCGTGGTTGGCGCGCTGGTTGGTTCCTCTGGGGCGATCCTTAGCTACATCATGTGTAAAGCGATGAACCGGTCCTTCGTCTCGGTGATCTTGGGGGGCTTTGGTGGCCCAGCAGGCGAGCAGATGGCGGTTGAAGGCGAACAAATCGCCATCGACGCAGACGGCGTTGCAGCAGCATTGAACGAGGCCGACAGCGTTATCATCATTCCCGGTTACGGGATGGCGGTTGCACAGGCGCAAACGGGCGTTGCTGAGCTGGTTAGAAAACTGCGTGCAAAAGGTAAGAACGTTCGCTTTGCGATCCACCCTGTTGCGGGCCGTTTGCCTGGCCACATGAACGTGCTGCTGGCGGAAGCCAAAGTGCCCTATGACATCGTCATGGAAATGGATGAGATCAACGACGACTTCCCTGAAACGGATGTTGCCATTGTGATCGGGTCCAACGACATCGTGAACCCAGCCGCACAAGACGATCCAAACAGCCCCATCGCAGGCATGCCTGTTCTGGAATGCTGGAAGGCGAAGCAAGTGTTCGTTTCCAAGCGGGGTCAAGGTACCGGCTACTCCGGCATCGAAAACCCGCTGTTCTTCAAGGACAACACGCGGATGTTCTATGGCGATGCAAAAGCATCCTTGGATAAACTGTTGCCGATGATCGACTAACCGATCGGGTTGTCAAAACAGGGCAGTCCCTGACAGGATAAGAAACAAAACGCCCCGCTGATTTCAGCGGGGCGTTTTGCTGTTCTGAAGGGGGTCTGCTGGCGTGCATTTCACGATGCGCGACCTGTTCGCCGCGCCATTGGCGCATGCAGAACACCATTCACGCAAAGGCGCTGGCGCAGTCGGGGAGGGCTGTGATGTGTGTGTTCAGGTCAGGCGACAAATGAAAAGGAATTGGATCATGACAGAGTTTTTTACAAATGCACCGATCTGGGTGTGGCCGCTTTTGGGTGTATTGGTGGTCATAGGGCTGCGGGCACGGCACGCGCGCGAGGTGCCTGTGGCGCTGATCTACGGCTTGCCTGCGCTAGGGATCATGACGCTGCGCACAACAGCGGGCCTGCAGGCAGGCGTTGCGATTTGGGTGGTGTTCCTTATTGCCTATGCGGCAGGGATTTGGGGCGGTTACTTAATGCAGACGCGTTGGACCGTCGCGCGTGTGGGCAAGAAGGTGCAGCTGTCCGGCGAGAATGTGACCTTGGCTGTGATGATGGTCCTGTTTTGGGCAAATTTCGCGGGCGGCGTTGTACAGGCCGTGGAACCCGCGCTCTATGTAAATCTCCTTTTCCAAGGAACATTTGCAGGATTGATCGCTTTTTGTGGCGGAAGTTTCGCAGGCCGCGCGCTGAGGGTTTGGCGCACGGGGGTGTGATTTCCTATAGGTGGAAAAGTATACCTATGTATTCGCAACTCGGCCGTAGACAGCGGGCTTTGTACATTGTGCGTTTGTTGGTTGTTGGTCAAAAAAAGCGGGATGTAGTGCAAAGGATACCAGCATGGCCGCCATTAAAGATCACCCGCTGCGCTATGGCTTGACAGGAGAGCTGCACGCGCGGCCCTTCCCAAATGTCAATGCGCCGCAAGTTGTCGCCTTTTTGGCGATTAAACATGCTGGGGATACAGCAGCCCGCGACCGCGATCGCAACGCAGATATGGCGCATTTGTTGGCGCTGCTGAACCACTATGGCGCGGCGTTGCCAGATCGGGAGGCAACCCATTACCACGGGACTATGGGGAAGTATCAGCTGAAGTGGGAACAACACACGGAATTCGTGACTTTCACCGTTTTCTGTGACGAGCTGAGCGGGCGGCCCTTTGATCCCGCCGAATTTGATGTGTTCCCTGCCGAATGGCTTAGCGCCGCACCAGGAGAACGCCTTGCCTCCAGCCTGCTTCGCCTGATGCAC
>JBDVSG010000199.1:0-24954 GCA_039967155.1 Sulfitobacter sp.
CCAGCATCAGCGTCGCAAAAACGTCTTCCCACACATCCGCTGCGCGATTGGCGCGCTGGGCAATCGCGGGGGTGGAGCGTAGATTGATAACCGCGATATCGGCGAAATGGCCTGCGTGCAGGTGGCCGATTTCATTCTGCAAATGCAGGCTGCGCGCTGATCCGGCGGTGGCCAGCCACATCAACTGGGCGGCATGCAGCGCGTGACCGTGATGCTGGGCCGCCTCATAAGCGGCCGCCATGGTGCGCAACATTGAAAAAGAGGATCCGCCGCCGGTATCGGTGGCAAGGCCAAGTGGAATGGATTTAGCTGCCAAAGCAGGCAGGTTCAGCGCCCCCGATCCGATAAACGCATTGGACGTGGGGCAATGGATCACGCGGCCTTGTACTTCGGCCAGCCTGTCGATCTCGCGCGGGGTCATGTGGATCGCATGGCCGTAAAGGCCGCGCGCGCCCAGCAGCCCATGGGTTTCGTAGGTGTCCAGATAGTCGCGCGCCTGCGGGAACAGGCTGCGCACCCATGCGACCTCATCGGGTTGCTCGCTTAGATGGGTTTGCATCAGGCAGCTGGGGGTCTCGGCCCACAGAGCGCCGAGCGCGCTGAGTTGCTCTGGCGTTGAAGTGGGGGAAAATCGCGGGCTGATCGCATATTGCGCACGGCCTTTACCATGCCAGCGCGCAATCAATGCCTTGCTGTCGTCATAGGCCGATTGCGCTGTATCGCGCAGATCATCTGGCGCATTGCGATCCATACAGGTCTTGCCTGTCACCATGGCTTGGCCGCGCGCTGCAGCTTCGCCGAACAACGCATCCGCGCTATGGGGGTGAATAGTGGCAAAAGAAGCCACGGTTGTGGTCCCATTTGCAGCTGTCAGGTCCAGATACCGCGCCGCGATGGCTTGGGCATAGGCAGGATCAGAAAACCGGGCTTCCTCGGGGAAAGTATAGGTGTTGAGCCAATCAATCAGGCGTTTTCCCCAACTGGCAATCATCGCAGTTTGCGGGAAATGCGCATGGGCATCCACAAATCCAGGGCAGATCAAATCATCGCCATAGGCGATTTCGCGGGCTTCAGGATGCGCCGCACGCAGAGCGTCAGCATTGCCAACGTCCACGATTCGCGCGGCCTCTAGCAGCACGGCGCCTGCGCTATTGATCTGCACGCAGTCCTGCCAAGGCGTCACAAAAGGATCACCGTCAAAAGTGAGGGTCTGGCCGGACAAGAGGATTTGTTTGCTCATAGTTTAGGATGTATCTTTTTTGACGGTCTAGGCAATGGGTCATGGCATTGTAATTGATTGTGGTCCGCTATGCGGCTGCCTATGTTGCGCCTGAATAATATGGGGATGGATATGTCGGAACTTGAGCATGAGACAGACACGGCCCCCGAAGAAAACAACCCCGAAGCCTATAAGCTAGACAAGCGCAACGTGGCCGCGATCCTCTATGCTGTAGACATTGAAGATCGTGACAAACTGGTTGAGCTGATGGAGCCGCTGCACGCGGCGGACATCGCGGACCTTCTTGAACAGATCAACGCGTTTGACCGCACACGGCTTATTCGCCTGTTTGGTCAGGAGTTCGACGGTGAAATCCTGTCAGAGCTGGACGACTCCATTCGGGATGAAGTCATCGGCATTCTTGCGCCACAGGTTCTGCAAGAGGCGATGCGTGAATTGGATAGCGATGATGTCGTCGACATCGTTGAGGATCTGGAAGGCGATCAACAAGAAACCATTCTGGGCGCGCTGGATGATAGCGACCGTGCGGCGGTTGAACAGGCGCTGACGTATCCAGAATATTCTGCAGGCCGGTTGATGCAACGCGAGGTCGTGATGGCGCCGCAGCATTGGACGGTGGGCCAAGCCATCGATCATTTGCGCGCCACCCCTGAGCAAGAGCTTCCCGATCAATTCTACCACATCATCATCGTCGATCCGCGCTTGCATCCTGTGGGGAATGTCACGCTGGGCAAGCTGATGCGCTCCAAACGTGAGGTGCCGCTGGCAAAGCTGTTTGAGGAGACCTTCCAAATCATCCCCGCCAACCGCGCGGAAGGTGATGTGGCTTATGCGTTTAACCAATACCACCTGATCTCGGCACCTGTTGTGGATGATGACGGGCGGCTGATCGGTGTAATTACCATGGATGATGCCATGGCGGTGCTGGATGAAGAGCACGAAGAAGACATCCTGCGTCTTGCCGGTGTTGGCGAAGGATCGCTGAGCGACCGTGTGATCATGACCACTAAACAACGCCTGCCGTGGCTGGCGGTGAACCTTGCGACTGCGATCATCGCCTCGCTGGTGATCAGCCAATTCGAGGTGGCGCTCAGCCAGATTGTCGCTCTTGCAGTGCTGATGCCCATTGTGGCCTCCATGGGCGGAAACGCGGGCACACAAAGCCTGACCGTCGCGGTGCGCGCTTTGGCAACCAAAGACCTTACCGGATCAAACGTCTGGCGTGTCATCCGCCGTGAAGTGTTGGTGGGAACGATTAATGGCGCGATATTTGCGGTAGTTATGGGGGTCGTAGGGGTCATCTGGTTCGGCTCGCCGGCGCTGGGCGCCGTGATCGCGGTGGCGATGGTGGTGAATATGGTCGTGGCAGGGTTGGCGGGCACGGGCATTCCGATTGTTCTAGAACGTATCGGCGTGGACCCTGCATTGGCTTCTGGTGCATTTGTGACGACGGTGACGGATATCGTAGGTTTCTTTGCCTTTCTGGGCCTTGCCGCCGCGGTGCTGTTATGAGCGTAACCAAAGCGAAAGACGCCGCGCGAAAGGCCGCCTTTGCCCGCCGCAAGCCATTGTTTGAAAATGCAAATGCGGCCCAATCAGGGTATCTGAGCGAGGTTCTCGCGGGCTACCGCGGTGTGCCGGTGTCGGGCTTCATGCCCATCCGCACCGAAATCGATCCCCGACCCGCCATGGCCGAAGCCAGCGCCCATGGCCCCGTCGCCGTACCCGTTGTCGAGGCCGAAGCCCAGCCATTGAAATTCGCCCTTTGGACGCCAGAGACACAGATGCTGCAAGGCCAGTTCGGCGCCGCAATTCCGGCAGAGCTGACGTGGATTGAGCCTGAAATCTTGATCGTGCCCTTGCTGTCCTTTGACAGGCGCGGCGGGCGTTTGGGCTATGGGGGGGGATTTTATGATCGCACCCTTGAAATGCTGCGCGCGCGCCGTGCGACACTGGCCATCGGATTTGCCTTCGCGGGTCAAGAGGTGGATGAAGCGCCGCTAGAGACCACAGACCAACCTTTGGATCTGGTCGTCACCGAAACAGGCGTGGTCGAAATAGGCTAAATGCAGGCGCCGTGGCTAGCCCCTTGCGCAATTGCGCGCAGTTGCGTAGCGGTATGTGCATGAAAATACTCTTTCTTGGTGATGTAATGGGCCGCGCTGGGCGCCGCGCCATTACCGAAAATTTGCCGCGTTTGCGGAGCGAATGGAAACTGGATTTCGTTGTGGTAAACGGCGAAAACGCAACCTCGGGGATGGGGCTGTCAGGTTCGCATGCGAAAACGCTGCTAGAGGCGGGGGCCGATTGCCTGACCTTGGGCGATCACGCGTTTGACCAAAAGGACATGCTGACCTTTATCGCGCTAGAACAACGCATTATCCGACCGCTGAATTTTTCCAAAAACGCACCGGGTAAAGGCGCGCGCCTGTTCAAGACCCGTACAGGCAAACAGGTACTGGTAGCCCAAGCCTTGGGGCAGGTGTTTATGAAACGGCCCTTTGACGATCCGTTTTCAGCGCTGGATGCGGTGTTCAAAACCCACCCGCTGGGCGGTTTGGCCAATGCGATCATCGTGGATGTCCATTGCGAAGCGACCTCAGAGAAAATGGCGATGGGCCATTGGTGCGACGGGCGGGCCTCTTTGGTGGTGGGCACGCACACCCATGTGCCAACGTCAGACGCGATGATCCTGCCTGGTGGCACGGCGTATCTGTCCGATGCAGGCATGTGCGGTGATTATAACTCGGTCATCGGGATGGAGAAAACCGAACCACTGCGCCGTTTTATCACAGGCATGCCAAAAGAACGCTTCACCCCCGCCAATGACGAAGCGACCCTGTCGGGGGTCTATGTTGAAACGGACGATAAGACAGGCCGCGCCACGCGCATTGTCCCCATCCGCCAAGGGGGCAGGCTGCAACCCAGCGCGCCTTGAAAACGCAATAACGGGAAAATGTGGATTTCAGGGCACCGTGCGCTCTGGGCGCGGAGCAAGACAAAGCAATGCTTGCTCTGCGGGCCGTCATTCGGCAACAGTTGGTTGCACAACAAAATAGATCCGGATTTATGTTTGAACTTACCCAATTTACTCAGGCCATTCTTGCACTGACCGTTGTGGTGGTGATGTTTATCCTGTTCTTGCGCGAAACCCTCCCGACCGAAGTCGTGGCTCTTGCAGGGGCTGCATCGCTGCTGGCGATGGGGCTGCTGCCCTATGAGGACGCGCGGATGGTTTTGTCCAATTCGGCCCCATGGACCATTGCGGCGATGTTCATTGTTATGGGGGCGCTGGTACGCACAGGGGCGCTGGAGGTATTGACCCAATTAGCGGAACGCTATGCCCGCACGAACCCTAAATTGGCAGTGATCGGGGTGATCCTATCGGTCATGGCGGCAAGTGCGATTATGAACAACACGCCTGTTGTGGTGGTGATGATCCCTGTTGTGGTTCAGCTGAGCAAGACCTTAGGCACCAAACCGTCCAAACTGTTGATACCGCTGAGCTATGCCGCAATCATGGGCGGCTCACTTACGCTGATCGGGACTTCGACCAACTTGTTGGTGGATGGTGTCGCGCGGGGGCAGGGGATGGAACCTTTCGGGATTTTTGAGATTTTACCCATTGGTATGGTGGTTTGTGCGTGGGGGCTGTTCTACATGGCAACCATCGGGCGGCGGTTGTTGCCAGAGCGTGACAGCCTGGCTGGCATGCTGAATGACCGCTCTAAGATGAAGTTTTTCTCGGAGGCTGTGATCCCGCCAGACAGCAACTTGATCGGCCGTGACGTGCTGGACGTGAAGCTGTTCAAGCGCGAAGGCGTGCGGTTGATCGATGTTGTGCGCGGCGATGCCTCGCTGCGCCGCAATCTGAAGGATGTCGTTTTGCAAACTGGAGACCGAGTGGTGCTGCGCACCCAGATGTCGGAATTGCTGAGCCTGCAGGCGACGCCAGAACTCAAACGTGTGGATCAGGTCTCGGCGGTGGAAACAAACACGGTGGAGGTGCTGATCACCCCGGGCTGCAAGATGATTGGCCGCAGTCTGGGCGCGCTGCGCCTACGCCGTCGGTACGGGGTCTACCCATTGGCTGTTCACCGCCGCAACCAGAACATCGGCCGCCAATTGGACGAATTGGTTGTGCGGGTGGGGGATACTTTGCTGCTGGAAGGGGCAAATGAGGATATTCAGCGGCTTGCCAGCGATATGGAGATGGTGGACGTCAGCACCCCTTCCCAACGCGCTTATCGCCGCGGTCATGCGCCGATCGCGATTGGTGCATTGGCTGCCATTGTGGTCTTGGCGGCGTTGAATGTGGCCCCCATCCTGATGCTGGCCGTCATTGCAGTGGCGGTTGTGTTGGTCACAGGTTGCATCGACGCCGATGAGGCATTTTCCTTTATTGACGGACGTCTGCTGGCATTGATCTTTTCGATGTTGTGCGTTGGGGCTGCCCTGCAACACACGGGCGCCGTGCAGCTGATTGTGGATGCGATATCGCCCTCACTGGCTCTATTACCTCCAACAGGTGTGATTTTTTGCGTCTTTTTGCTGACAACTGTTTTCACCGAGATCGTGTCAAATAACGCGGTAGCGGTGATTATGACGCCTATTGCGATCTCATTGGCTGCGGCGTTAGGGATGGATGCGCGGGCCTTGGTCGTGGCAGTCATGATCGCGGCGTCCTGCGCGTTTGCGACGCCCATCGGATATCAAACCAACACTTTGATCTATGGCCCTGGTGGCTATAAATTCACCGATTTCATGCGGGTGGGGATTCCATTGAATCTGTCCATGTCCGTGATCGCCAGTGCGGTTATACCACTGGTCTGGTGAGCCTGTGGAGGGCGGTGAAGGCCCCTTTGGGCCCTATGGAGGCTCTGCCTCCAGACCACCGGAGTTTAAGGGCAAAATGATGAAGGGCGCGCGGGCTTATAGAGGCCAGAAAACCAAGATGGCGGGGATCGAGACCGCGACCACGATGATTTCCAAGGGCAGGCCGATGCGCCAGTAGTCGCCAAACCCGTATCCGCCGGGACCAAGGATAAGGGTGTTGTTCTTATGCCCGATAGGGGTGAGGAAGGCGGAGGAGGCGGCGATTGCGACGGCCATGAGGAAGGGGTCGGGATTCACGTTTAGGCTCTGAGCCATCTGGATGCCGACAGGGGCGGCTACGATGGTGGTAGCGGTGTTGTTGAGCACATCTGAAAGGGTCATCGTGACGACCATTAGAACGGTTAGAACAGCCCATGCGGGCATACCCTGCGTGAGGTTGACCAGCGATCCCGCGATGAGTTCAGTGCCCCCGGATTTCTCCAGCGCCGCACCGAGAGGGATCATAGAGCCAAGCAGCACGACCACGGGCCATTCGATATGGGTGTAGAGTTCGGATAAGGGGACAATTTTTGCCAAAACGTAGGCGATCACGACGATACCCAATGCGATCGGCAGGTAGATCAGGCCAAGAGATGCGGCGACAACTGCGCCAGCAAAAAGACCGATGGCCAGCCAAACTTTGCTGTTTTCTGTGACTGCCAAGCCGCGATCGGCCAGCGGCAAAACGCCAAGCCATTCGGCCACGTCGTCCCCTGTGTCGCGCGGGACGAGCAGCAGCAGGATGTCCCCTGTTTCCAGTTGTGTTTTACGCAATTGTGAGGTGATTTTACGGCCGCGGCGCGAGATGCCCAAGAGCACGGTACGTTGGCGCCATGCGAGGCCAACAGCCTGGGCTGTACGGCCTGCGAGGCGGCTTTCATCGGTTATGATGACCTCGATGATTTCAACACCGTCTCCATCTGCGCGCAGGCGCTCTTCGCGGGCCGTATCTGCGACCGACAGATCCAAAGATGAGCGGAATTCGTCCAGCGCGTCGGGGGTGGCCTCAAGCACCAATGCGTCGCCTGCGCGCAACTCAACGTTTTGGGCGCGGCCGTAGCGGCGTTTGCCATCCCGCATAAGGCCTAGGATGGAGACGTCGGATTTTTCGGCGGTTTCTTCCAGCTGGGACAAGCGTTTGCCGATATGTTTGCTCCCCTCAGGGACAACCAGTTCAGCGATATAGGCGGCGAGGTCTTCGGCGCTGATGCCGCCATCGTCACGCGCAGGGATCAAACGCCATCCGATGAGCGCGACAAAGGCTAGACCGGCGATCGCAGCGACCCCGCCGACAGGGGCAAAGTCAAACATTTTGAACGGGGCGCCCAGCGATTCCTCCCGAATAGCGGCGATGATGATATTGGGCGGTGTCCCGATTAAAGTAACCATGCCGCCAAGGATCGTCGCAAAGCTGAGCGGCATCAGCGATAGGCCGGGCGCGCGGCCTGCTTTGCGTGCTGTTTGGATATCGACAGGCATAAGAAGCGCCAATGCCGCGACATTATTCATAAATGCCGAGAGGATCCCACCAACGGCCCCCATCAACGTAATATGAGCCCCAAGCGAGCGCGAGGCGTCCACCAAGGTGCGTGTGATCAGCAAAACAGCGCCAGATCTGACCAGCCCAGCCGAAACAACCAGCACCAATGCCACAACCAATGTTGCGGGATGGCCAAAGCCGTTGAAGGCATCCTTGCTGTCCACCACACCAAGGACAACCCCTGCCATCAAGGCGGAAAATGCAACGATATCATAGCGAAAGCGGCCCCATAGCAGCAGGCCGAACACAGCGCCAAAAAGCGCGAAGAGAATAATTTGATCTTGGGTCATGGGCTACAATGCCCCTGACGGGCGCCCAAGGACAAGTGGGAAATGCGCGAAACGGATGTCAGCCTTGCGGCCCATAGCGCCCCTGCCGTATAAGCGCGGGAAATACAGTATACCTACAGCACGGAGACGATCCATGGCAGGCCATTCCAAATGGGCAAATATCCAGCACCGCAAGGGGCGTCAGGACAAATTACGCTCGAAGATGTTCTCGAAGTTCTCAAAAGAGATCACAGTGGCGGCCAAAATGGGCGACCCCGACCCAGATAAAAACCCGCGCCTGCGTTTGGCGGTAAAAGAGGCCAAGCAGGCCTCCATGCCGAAAGACAACATCGACCGTGCAATCAAAAAAGCAACGGGTGGCGATGCGGAGGATTACGAAGAAATCCGCTATGAAGGTTACGGCACCAGCGGCGTTGCAGTGATTGTTGAAACGATGACTGACAACCGCAACCGTACGGCCTCCACTGTGCGCTCAACCTTTACCAAATACGGTGGTAACTTGGGCGAAACCGGCAGTGTTGGTTTCATGTTCGATCGCACTGGCGAAATCATGTATCCCGCCACTGTGGGCGATGCGGATACGGTGATGATGGCCGCAATCGAAGCGGGCGCCGATGATGTTGAGAGCTCGGAAGACGGGCATGTGATTTATTGCACCGACACCGATCTGAATGACGTCTCAACTGCGCTAGAGGCGGAGTTGGGCGAAAGCACCAGCACCAAACTGATCTGGCGGCCGACCACCACCACCGAGCTGGATTTGGAAGGCATGCAAAAGCTGATGAAGCTGATTGATGCGCTGGAAGATGATGATGATGTGCAGCGCGTTACTGCAAATTTTGAAGCCTCTGACGAGGTGATGGAAGCGTTGGAATAAACGCTCAGTTTTTTTCAGACATGAAACGCCACCGTAACTTGTTTCGGTGGCGTTTTTATTTGGGTTGCGGTTTTTACGAAAACACTTCTGAAAAAAAACAGGCCACTCCAAATAAAAAACCGCCCCAAAGGGCGGTTTGCGTCGTCTCGATCCTGAAGGGAGCGTTAAATCGCATGCCCCATGGAGCGCAAAAGCCCCCAAAAGTTGCTTTTGTTTGTGCGCGTGCAAGTCGAAGGTGCTCTCTGACGTTCAAGCGTCGAGAGAAGGCGGCTCACTGCGTTCAGTTTGACTTTGGCATCCTGACCGCCTGCGCTGACTTGCATGCGCAGAATTTTTGTCTGTGTTTCAAGCGCTTTCGCGATGATCTCCAGCTCTGAAGAGCTGACTTCCAGCGTCTCAATGTGATCAGTCATTTGTTTTTCCTTCGTCTGAGTGGCTCAGATAGGGGCTCTACAAGCGTACCGCTAGGGGTTGGCGATCAGCTTTTTGTGAAGTGACGAAATATTAGTCAATCGTGGTACTTTTTAGTCAATGCGGTGGCGGGACTTGGCAGTGTCATCTTCCGTAAACCACATGTACCCCGAAGGCGTGATCGCGCGCAAAACGCATTGGCGTGAGCAAAACGTGAGCTGAGGGTTTGGTGACAGGGGGCAGGGAGGGGGCTGCAATTTTGCTGGAGGCAGGCATTAAGGTAAAAGTCCAAGAGCAAAGCAAAAACTCACGATCCAACCCTTGCGCGCGCTGGAGGATTGCTTTCAAAGTGCCGCATGACAGAACGACAGCCAGATCGGCCTGTTGTTGGCATTTTCTGGATGTTGATGACCGGTGTTTCCTTTATTCTTGTGACTGCCCTTGTAAAAACGATGGGTCCGCGCCTTCCTTCGGGGGAGGCCGCATTTTTGCGATATGCGATTGGTCTGGTCTTCTTGCTGCCGACCTTTGTGAGCCTGAAATCCGCCAAATTGACAAAACGCCAATGGGGGCTGTTTTCCGTGCGCGGGTTTGTGCACGCCTTTGGGGTGATGTTGTGGTTCTTTGCCATGGTGCGCATTCCCATAGCTGAGGTGACGGCCATGAACTATCTTGCGCCGATTTATGTCACAGTGGGTGCGGCAATATTTTTGGGCGAGCGGCTGGCCGCGCGGCGGATTTTTGCGGTTGTAATGGCATTGATCGGAGCAGTGATTATCCTGCGCCCGGGCTTTCGCGAGGTGTCCGAAGGCCATATCGCAATGCTGCTGGTCGCGGTTGTTTTTGCAGGCAGCTATTTGATCGCAAAAGTACTGGCGGACGAGGTGAAGCCGACGATCGTGGTGGCCATGCTTTCGTTGTTTGTGACAATCGGTTTGGTGCCCTTCGCGCTGGCGGATTGGGTTGCGCCCAATTTACGCGAGCTGTGCATCCTCTCTGGTGTCGCCTTTTTTGCAACGGCAGGGCACTACACAATGACGCTGGCATTTGCGGCGGCTCCTGTGACCGTGACCCAGCCTGTGACGTTCCTACAGCTGATCTGGGCGACATTGTTGGGCACGTTGTGGTTCGGGGAAGCTGTTGATTTTTGGGTTGTTTTAGGCGGTATTGTGATTTTGGGCTCAGTGACTTTCATCACGTGGCGTGAAGCGATGCTCAAGCGCAGCGTTACGCCAGATGCGGTGGCGACAAAGGGCTGAACGGCTGTTTTTGTCGAGCTGAAAAGGGGCTGATTTTCACGTGATTTTTAATTGATTGACGGATCAATCAAAAATCTTCACCTTAAGGTCCATGTAAAAATGGATCGAATCTAATGCCCAAAATCGGGATGGAGCCCCAACGCCGTGCATCACTTGTACAGGCAACAATACATGAGATTGGCCGCGCGCAATCGCTGGATGTGACTGTTGGACAGATCGCAAAGACAGCCGGCATGTCGACGGCGTTGGCACATCACTATTTCGGCGGCAAAAACCAGATCTTTCTAGCGGCAATGCGCCATATTCTGACGGAATACGGCAGCGTTGTACGCGGCCATCTGGCCAACGCTAAAACGCCGCGCGATCGGGCAGAGGCCATCATCAGGGCCAGCTTTGACCAGACCTGTTTTGCACCGGGGACGATTGTCGCGTGGATGACGCTTTATGCTGCAGCCCCCACGTTGCCAGAGACGAAGCGCCTGTTGGTGATCTATCAATCCCGACTACGCTCTAACCTGACGCATGCGCTGCGCCAGATGGGCCCTGACGCCGAAGCCCACGCCGAAGTGATTGCGGCGTTGATTGACGGGTTGTATTTGCGCGCGGCACTGTCTGACGAAGGGTCAGGCTCCGTGGCTAAGGCTGCAGCGCTAGACACATTCGCCCATCTGGTGGGGGGCGACAAATGAGCCAGCCGAATATCCTCATTTTGATGGTGGATCAGCTGAACGGGACCTTATTCCCTGACGGCCCTGCCGATTGGCTGCACGCGCCTCATCTGAAAAAACTCGCCGCCCGTGCGACCCGTTTTCAAAATGCATACACGGCCTCGCCGCTTTGCGCGCCGGGGCGGGCGGCATTCATGTCTGGGCAATTGCCAAGTGCGACGGGCGTCTATGATAACGCGGCTGAGTTCGCCTCCTCCATCCCTACATATGCGCATCATTTGCGCCGCGCGGGCTACTACACCTGCCTGTCAGGCAAGATGCATTTTGTGGGCCCCGACCAGCTGCACGGGTTTGAGGACCGCCTGACCACCGATATCTACCCTGCTGATTTTGGCTGGACACCAGACTACCGCAAACCAGCAGAGCGGATCGACTGGTGGTATCACAACATGGGCAGCGTCACAGGCGCGGGCGTGGCCGAAACCAGCAACCAGATGGAATATGACGATGCCGTCGCCTATGAGGCCACGCGCAAGATTTACGAGCTGTCGCGCGGCGAAGACCCGCGCCCATGGTGCGTGACCGCCAGCTTCACCCATCCGCATGACCCCTATGTGGCGCGCAAGAAATATTGGGATCTCTACGCGGAGTGCGCGCACCTGCTGCCCGAAATTCCTGCGATGGACTATGACGACCACGACCCGCATTCAAAACGGATCTTTGATGCCAATAACTGGCGTGATTTTGACATCACAGAAGACGACATCAAACGCGCCCGTCGCGCCTATTTTGCCAACATCAGCTATCTCGACGAGAAAATCGGCGAGATTTTGCAAACTCTAGAGGACACGCGCCAAGAAGCGATCATCGTCTTTGTATCGGATCATGGCGATATGCTGGGGGAGCGGGGATTGTGGTTCAAGATGAGTTTCCTTGAGGGCTCAGCCCGCGTGCCGTTGATGATCGCTGCGCCGCAAATGGAGACAGGCCTGCAAACAACCCCTGTCAGCAACATCGATGTCTGCCCAACCCTGTGCGATCTGGCAGGTGTCGACATGTCAGAGATCGCAGAATGGACCACAGGCCAAAGCCTCGGGCCCATGGGGCAGGGCGCCGAGCGCACCGAACCCGTCGCAATGGAATACGCAGCCGAGGCGTCCTATGCGCCCATGGTTTCGCTGCGTTATGGCAAATGGAAATACAACCGCTGCGCGCTGGACCCCGATCAGCTGTTCAACCTTGAGAGCGACCCCCATGAGCTGACCAATCTGGCCGAAGTTCCCGCCCACGCGGGAACGGTCACTCAGCTGCGGGCAAAATCCGAGGCCCGCTGGGATTTGTCGGCCTATGATGCAGATGTGCGCAAATCCCAAGCCCGCCGTCACGTGGTCTATGAGGCCCTGCGCGCGGGCGGGTATTTCCCGTGGGATTTCCAACCTTTGCGCGATGCCTCAGAGGCCTACATGCGCAATCACATGGATTTGAACGTGTTGGAGGAAAACAAACGCTTTCCGCGCGGCACATAACGAATACTGGCGGCGCCGTTGGGTGCAGGCCCGCCAGATGCACAACGCACCCGAATAATAACCAATAGGGACTAAAACATGTTAACTTCAATCATCTCCTTCGGAGTGATCCTAGCCTTCGTGCTGGTGATCTTCTGTACAATAAAGTGGTGGAATCTGACACTGACCGGCACCCAGCCCGTTTCTTTGTTCGTCTTCATCGCTATTCTTTTCACCTCTGGCCTCGACGTTGGCCTGATCATGTTTCCGCTGGCCTTTGACTACCCGCTTTATGCGGATGTGGCAGCAGAGCCTGCTTACGGCTTTTCAAACCCGCTCGCGATTGAGTTCGGGTTCTGGGGCTTTTTGATTTGGGCGTTCTATTTCCTGACGACGTTCTATTTCTGCGCAATCGAACCGCGCGTGAAGTTCTTTGAAATTCCAGCCGTTAAGCTGCTGAACAACGTTGTTATCATCACAACCTGTGCCTTCACTGGCGCGTTGTTCCTGATCTATATGCCTTACTACATTGCAGAAGTTGGCGACGGCGAGACGATCTTGCCGGTGTTTTATGTCATCTGCTTCTTGGTGATCCTCGTGGCGGCGTTCAGCTCTACGGATATCAAATTCGTGAAGGTTCTATCAGTGAGCTCTTCCGTGCTGTTCTTTGCGCTAATCGCTTTCATGTTCTTCAACGCAGGCATGAACATGGGTGACTTGGCTTCGACCACAGGCGAAATCGGTGGTTATTTCACGAACCTGCACAAATTCATCATCCCGTTGACGGACTATCACGAATTCTACCTATTCTGGTGGTTTGCGTGGTCCATCATGATTGGTCAATTCGTCAGCCGCTTTGTCGGTGGTCTGAGAACATACCAATTGCTGGCGGCGTTGCTGGTGTTCCCATCCATCCCCTTGGCGCTGTGGTTTGCGGTTTTGTATTACTACCACCTGAACGGCATCGGTACAGCTGGTCTGCCTAACTGGGCGATGACAGTTGTTGGGATCGTATTTGTGATCAACTCGTTTGACTCGCTCATTCGTTTGTACACCGACAACCTGAACCTCACGACAGAGCGGTTCGGCGTGGTGTCCTATGTGGTGGCAAATGCCATCGGCCTGTTCGTTCTGACACTGCTGTTCCAAAGCCAATGGTTGCAGATCCAGTGGGTCGGTACGGTTGTGATCGGTATTTATCTGGCTGCACTTGCCTACATGTTCTTTGTCAAACGCCACACGTTGACAGATCTCGATGGCCAAGCGGCACCATTGAACTAATTCAACTTTTCAGTGCCCCTGCATGCATGTCGTGCGGGGGCATCTATCATAAAAAGAGAGACTTATGCAGACCCAACCCACCGCAAGCCATTTCATCAACGGTGAATACGTCGAGGATACCGCAGGCACACCGATTGAGGTGATCTATCCGGCCACTGGCGCGGTGATCGCCACAGTTCATGCCGCGACGCCAGCGATCATTGATCAGGCGCTTGAAGCCGCCCGCACGGCCCAAATAGAATGGGCCGCCCTGTCCGGAACCGAGCGGGGCCGCATCCTGCGCCGCGCCGCCGACATCATGCGCGCGCGCAACCATGACCTGAGTGTGTTGGAAACCTATGATACGGGCAAACCCTATCAAGAAACATCTGTGGCCGATGCCACATCTGGCGCGGATGCGTTGGAATATTTTGGCGGTATGGCCGCAACCCTGACGGGGGAGCACATCCAGCTGGGCGAAGACTGGGTCTATACCCGCCGCGAAGCGCTGGGCGTGTGTGTCGGCATCGGCGCATGGAACTACCCCACCCAAATTGCGTGCTGGAAAGGCGCGCCCGCGCTGGCCTGCGGCAACTCCGTCATCTTTAAACCTTCTGAGACAACACCGCTTTGCGCGCTTAAAGTCGCAGAAATCCTGCATGAAGCGGGCCTGCCAGCCGGACTGTATAACGTGGTCCAAGGTCTGGGCGATGTGGGGGCCGCATTGGTCACTGACAGCCGCGTGGATAAGGTTTCGCTGACTGGGTCCGTACCGACAGGCCGCAAGGTTTATGCCGCCGCCGCTGAGGGTATGAAACACGTCACAATGGAGCTGGGCGGTAAATCCCCAATGGTTGTGTTCGAAGACGCAGACATCGAGAACGCCGTCTCGGGGGCGATCCTTGGTAACTTCTACAGCTCGGGTCAGATTTGCTCGAACGGCACGCGGGTCTTTGTGCATAAAGACATCAAAGAAGCCTTCCTGACGCGCCTGAGCGAACGGTTGGCCACCGCAAAAATCGGCGATCCAATGGATCCGGAAACCAGCTTTGGCCCGATGGTGTCGAAAAACCAAATGGATATCGCGTTGGATTACATCGCCAAAGGCGAAGCCGAAGGCGCGCGTCTGGTCTATGGTGGCAAGGCGATTGACGGCGAAGGTTTCTACATGCAACCCACGGTCTTTGCGGATGTCACCGACGGTATGACGATCGCACGCGAAGAGATTTTCGGCCCCGTCATGGCCGTACTTGATTTCGAAGACGAAGCAGACGTGATGGCGCGCGCCAATGACACGGAATTCGGCCTTGCGGCTGGGGTCTTTACCCGTGATCTGGCCCGCGCCCACCGTGTCGCGGCAGGGTTTGAGGCAGGCACCTGCTTTATCAACTCTTACAATGACGCCCCTGTCGAAGCGCCCTTTGGCGGTGTGAAAGCATCAGGCGTTGGTCGTGAAAACTCCAAGGCTGCGATCGAACACTACAGCCAAGTCAAATCCGTCTATGTGCGCATGGGCGATGTGGAAGCGCCCTTCTGATGGGTAGCACCTCCCTCTATCCGCACCAAGGAGCCCATTGATGGATGCTGATTTTGTAATTGTCGGGGCTGGCAGCGCGGGATGCGCGATGGCCTACCGTCTGGGCGAGGCTGGCGCCTCCGTGCTGGTGATCGAACACGGCGGCACGGATGCGGGTCCGCTGATCCAGATGCCCGCTGCGCTGAGCTACCCCATGAACATGTCGCGCTATGACTGGGGGTATAAATCCGAACCCGAACCCGAACTGGACGACCGTGAACTGGTTGTGCCGCGTGGGAAGGTTGTGGGGGGATCGTCCTCGATCAACGGGATGGTCTATGTGCGCGGTCATGCGATGGATTACGACCATTGGCGTGACAGCGGTGCCGAAGGCTGGAGCTATGCCGATGTGCTGCCCTATTTCCGGCGCATGGAAACGTGGCACGATGGCGGTCATGGCGGCGACAGCTATTGGCGCGGCAAAGGCGGCCCGCTGCACGTCAGCCGTGGTCCTCGTAAAAACCCACTGTTTGCCGCTTTTGTCGAGGCGGGCAAGCAGGCAGGCTATGAAGCCACCGATGATTACAACGGCGAAAAGCAAGAGGGCTTTGGCCCGATGGAGCAAACCGTTCACGATGGGCGCCGTTGGTCGGCGGCCAACGCCTATCTGCGCCCTGCGCTCAAACGTGAAAACGTCAGCCTCACCCGCGCTTTCGCACGCCGTGTGATCATGGAAGACGGGCGCGCAACCGGCGTAGAGGTAGAGCGCGGCGGCAAGATCGAAGTGATCTCCGCCCACCGCGAAGTCATCCTTGCGGCATCTTCTATCAATTCGCCAAAATTGTTGATGTTGTCAGGCATCGGCCCAGCCGATCATCTGGCCGAACACGGCATCGACGTTGTCGCCGACAGACCCGGTGTCGGGGGCAACCTGCAAGACCACCTTGAGGTCTATATGCAAATGGCGGCCAGCCAACCGATCACGCTGTATAAGCACTGGAATTTGTTTTCCAAGGCGATCATCGGCGCGCAATGGTTGTTCACGAAAAAGGGCATGGGGGCCTCTAACCAATTTGAGAGCGCGGCCTTCATTCGCTCCAAAGCGGGGATCCCCTATCCTGACATCCAGTACCATTTCCTACCGATTGCTGTGCGCTATGACGGACAAGCAGCGGCAGAGGGGCATGGGTTTCAGGCACATGTGGGGCCGATGCGTTCAAAATCGCGCGGTCGGGTTTCTCTTAGCTCTGCAGATCCTAGTGACAATCCGAAGATTAATTTTAACTATATGTCCCATCCCGACGATTGGGAGGAATGGCGTCGTTGTGTGCGCCTGACCCGTGAAATCTTTGCCCAAGATGCGTTCAAACCCTATGTGAAACACGAAATCCAGCCTGGGGCGGATGTGCAATCGGATGCGGAAATCGACGCCTTTGTGCGCGAGCACGCCGAGAGCGCCTATCACCCTTGTGGGACCTGCAAAATGGGCCGCAAAGACGATCCAGACGCTGTTGTAGACGGGCAGGGCCGTGTGATCGGGGTAGAGGGGCTGCGGGTTGCCGACAGTTCTATCTTCCCGCGGATCACAAATGGCAACCTGAACGCGCCGTCGATCATGGTTGGCGAAAAAATGGCAGATCACATTTTGGGTAAGGATCCACTAGCCGCGTCGAATGACACCCCGTGGATTCACCCCGATTGGGAGACAGCGCAACGCTAAGATGGTTAATTTGAGGCCACAGTGCCCAACAAAATTTTACATACCGTTAATCATATTGAGCATCGAGGGTAGAAAGCTGGGGTGAATCCCTTGCATTGGCTATGACTATGGTAGTTCTTCTTTCCGCTCTCGGGCGCCTATGGCGTGCCGCTTTTTTGGCCGCCGTAGGTGTTGGCGCTGTTGCCTGTTCGGTTGACGGCTTACATGCTAATCTCCCCGAAGTGCTCCAGACCACTGCCACAGACCATATCACCGGCGCGATCCGCGTCATCGATGCGGATACTTTTGAAATCTCCGGCATCAAAATCAGGCTGCATGCGATAGACGCACCTGAAACCGATCAAAACTGTAAAACCGAGCAGGGCAAAAACTGGGCCTGCGGGGGCTGGGTCATCCGTGCTGTGACAGATCGATACGACGGCGCTTGGGCCTCTTGCGAGGCGTTAGAACAAGACCGCTATGGGCGCACTGTCGCGCGATGTGCTGCGCTGGGCGGCGATGTGGGCGCATGGTTAGTAAGTGAAGGCATGGCCTTTGCTTATGTCAAATACGGCGATGATTATGCTGAAATTGAAAAACAAGCCGCCGCCGTGGACCGCGGTTTGCATGCTGTGCGTATGCAAACACCAGCGCAACACCGGCTAACCCGTGCTAAGGGTCGTATCCCGCGCGATAGCAACTGCAAGATCAAAGGCAACATCAGCGCGGATGGTAAACGCATCTACCACCAACCGGGTCAGGCTTTTTACGAAAGAGCGGGCATCAATGAAGCCAAAGGCGAGCGGTGGTTTTGCAATGCCGCCGCAGCCGAAGCTGCGGGATGGCGTGCGTCACGGCGTTAATCCACGCGGTAGGGCAGCACATCGCGTCTGTCGGGATCCACCACAAGGTTCCGCTCTAACGGGGGGACGGCGCGCTGGTGGCAATTGGTGCGCGCGCAGATGCGGCAGGAAATCCCGATAGGCTCAAACGCGGAATCGCCTTTGAAATTCAACCCATCCGCATAAATCAATTGCGAGGCATGGCGCACCTCGCATCCCAATGCGATGGCAAAGCGACGCGTCGGCGCGCCATATCGTCCGGCAGATTTTGAGATGTCCCGCGCGATCGAAATATAACGTATGCCATCTGGGGTCTCGGCTAATTGGCGCAAAAACTTACCAGGCGTTTCAAAGGCACGGTGCACATTCCACAAAGGGCACGCGCCCCCGAACCGTGCAAATTGCAGCCGCGTGGCTGAGTGACGTTTGGTGATTGTGCCCGCCTGATCCACCCGCACAAAGAAAAACGGCAGGCCCTTGGCGCCGGGCCGTTGCAGCGTCGACAAGCGGTGGGCGACCTGTTCGATCGAGGCGCCGAAATGCTGGGACAGCACCTCCAGATCATGGCGGCAACTTTGCGCGCGTTCCAGAAAGGCACCGTAGGGCAGCAGGGCCGCGCCCGCAAAGTAGTTGGCCAAACCGATCTTGGCGATATCGCGTGCGGCATCTGAACTGAACCGCGCGAGATCCAATGTTGCCTCTAGCAATGTGTTTTGCTTGCGCAGGGCGACCTGCAACAGCAATTGGAAGGTCTGTGTCTCGAGCGGCGCGCGAGACGAGATATGCAGCGTTGCAGTGTCCGATTCCAAAAGGCGCAGTGAATCCATATCTGAAAACGCGACCTTCAAACCCGCACTGGCCAAAGCCTCCACCGCGAGGCTGCGTATCTGGCTGGGGTCTTGCGCAGTGCTGGCAAACCGTTCGGCTGCGCGATCGACAGCGTCAATGTAGTTGTCGCAATAATGGAAAAAGTCTCGGACCTCCTCCCATGGGCTGGGGGTGGCGCGCGCATCTTCTCGGCCTAATGCCTCATCCAGCGACGCCAGCCGCTCTTGGGCTTGGCGGTAGTGTTGATGAAGCGCGATAAAAGCCCGCGCCAGAACGGGCGCATTGGATGCGGTTAGGCGCACATCTGCCACAGGGGGCATGTCGCCCGCAAAGACCGGATCGGACAGGATTTCCTGCAAATCGCTTGCCAGCCGCTCATTGTCGCCTGCGCTCAGCTCAGTCACGTCCATGCCAAACTCGGATGCCAAGGCCAGCACAACGGTGGTTGAGACGGGGCGGTTGTTGTTCTCCATCTGGTTGAGATAGGGCAGGGATACGCCCAAACGCGCGGCGAATTCCTTTTGCGTATGCCCGATGCGCAGCCGCTGTTCGCGCAGCTTCGCCCCCGCGTAGAGTTTCTGAGTGGCCATGCTGGGCGCCCTTTGCAAACTTTCGTTTGACCGCGACCTTAACTTTGCAAAGCCTGCCTCACAAGAGGTTAGGACTGTGCGGACAGTTGGCGTTCACGGCGCATGACCAGCAGAATCGCAAATAGCCCCAGCACGGCGGTTATCAGCATCATCCACAACAGAGGAAACGCACCCGATTCATGGGTGAGCAACATGCCAATCCACGCGCTCAGCGCTGCGCCGCCGCCGATCATAATCGCCCCGCCCAGACCTGATGCCGTGCCCGCCAGATGGGGGCGCACAGACAACATGCCAGCCGTGGCATTCGGGATCACCAGCCCGTTCCCAAGCCCGACGAATGTCATCATCCCAAAGAAGCTAAGCGGCGTCCCATATCCCGACATAAAGATAAGAAGTGAAACCAACCCGCCAAGCGCATTCGCGATGCAGCCCCATAGGACCATATGGTTAACGCCGTATTTCACGGCAAACCGCGCGGTAACAAAATTGCCGATAAAATACCCAACCGCAGGCGCGCCAAAGAAAAATCCTAATGTCGCGGGGGCCATTTTGAAGATCTCACCGCCCACAAAAGGTGCGCCGCCCAGATAGGCAAAAAACGCACCCGAGCTGAAACCGCAGGCCATCGCATAGCCCCAAAACCTTGGGCTGCGCAGCAGCTCAGGATATTCTGCAAATTGCGCAGTGAGGGATTTTCCCGACAATTGCGCGGTTTCGCCCATGTCGCTCCAGGCCAGCAGCCAAACCGCAGCCCCCATAAGGAAAAGCCCCCAGAACACGGCCTGCCAGCCAAACCAATGTTCCAAAATGCCGCCGAATGCGGGGCTGATCATGGGGACAACTGCCATCCCCATCGTCACATAGCCGATCATCGATGCGGCACGGTCTTGGCTGTACATGTCGCGCACAGCCGCGCGGCTCAGGACCATTGAGGTTGCGATGCCAGCTTGTATCATGCGGAAGGTCAGGAAAACCTCGATGTTGGGGGCGAAAATGCAGCCAACCGTGGCCACACAGAAGGTGCCCAGCCCCCACAATACAATGGGGCGCCTGCCAAATTTGTCAGACAAAGGGCCGATGAAGATCTGCAAAAATCCCGAGAAAGCAAGGTAGATCGCCACCGATAGCTGCATTACCGCGTATTCCGTTTCAAAATAAACGGCCATGGCGGGTAGGCTGGGCAAAAACATATTCATAGCGCAGGCGGACATACCTGCGAGAAGAATCAGTGTTACGATGTGGGGCGGGGACCTGCGATCACCCAATTTAATTGGGGCCAGATCTTCACGTATTACTTGCATCTCAACAGGGCTAATCCGATGTTTTACCTTTGTCCAGTTCTGTCGACAAACCTGTTTGAAAGCGTCACGCGGATGTGATGTCCGTGTTTGCGGGAGGTGGAGGGGGTTAGCAATTATTCAATTTGCACAAGTTGTAGTGAAAATACTTTGCAAATTTGCTAATTGACCCTATGTCTCGCGCCTCTGCTCGGGTAGGTATGCTTCCAAGTAAAAGGCTGGGAGAAGTGTCCGTGAAAGATATCTTGCAACAACTGGACGACCGTCGTGCCGATGCGCGGCTTGGTGGTGGACAAAAACGGATCGACGCGCAGCACGCACGGGGTAAGCTCACAGCGCGTGAACGGGTTGATCTGCTGCTGGATGAAGGGTCCTTCGAAGAATTTGATATGTTTGTCACCCACCGGTGCACAGATTTCGGGATGGAGCAGCAAAAACCCGCAGGCGATGGTGTCATCACCGGTTGGGGCACAATCAACGGCCGTCTGGTCTATGTCTTTTCTCAGGACTTTACCGTGCTTGGGGGATCTGTTTCCGAGGCCCACGCCCGCAAGATTTGCAAAATTCAGGACATGGCGCTGCAAAACGGCGCGCCTGTGATTGGGCTCAACGATTCAGGTGGGGCGCGCATTCAGGAAGGCGTGGACAGCCTTGCAGGCTATGCCGAGATCTTCCGCCGCAACACGGCCGCATCCGGTGTGATTCCGCAGATCAGTGTGATCATGGGGCCATGTGCGGGGGGCGCAGTGTATTCGCCCGCCATGACCGATTTCATCTTTATGGTCAAAGACAGTTCTTACATGTTTGTGACTGGCCCTGACGTTGTGAAAACGGTCACCAACGAACAGGTCACCGCAGAGGAGTTGGGCGGCGCAAGCACGCATACCAAAAAATCTTCCGTGGCGGATGGTGCGTTTGAAAACGACGTAGAAGCATTGGCCGAAGTGCGCCGCTTGGTCGATTTTCTGCCGGCCAATAACCGCGAACTGCCGCCTGTGCGCCCGTTCTTTGATGCGCCAGACCGGGTCGAACCTTCGTTGGACACATTGGTGCCTGAAAACGCCAACACCCCCTACGATATGAAAGAACTGATCCACAAATTGGCGGACGAAGGGGACTTCTACGAAATTCAGGAAGATTACGCCAAAAACATCCTCATCGGATTTATGCGTCTTGAGGGCCGTACAGTGGGTGTTGTGGCCAACCAGCCTATGGTGTTGGCGGGTGTTCTGGACATCGACAGCTCACGCAAGGCGGCGCGTTTCGTGCGTTTTTGCGATGCGTTTGAAATTCCGATCCTGACATTGGTTGACGTGCCAGGCTTCCTTCCGGGGACATCGCAAGAATACGGCGGCGTGATCAAGCACGGTGCGAAACTGCTGTTCGCCTATGGCGAAGCAACCGTGCCACTGGTCACACTGATCACGCGAAAGGCCTATGGCGGCGCCTACGACGTGATGGCCTCAAAACATTTGGGGGCAGATTTCAACTATGCTTGGCCGACAGCGGAAATTGCTGTGATGGGCGCCAAAGGCGCGACCGAGATCATCCACCGCGCAGACCTGAAAGATCCAGAAAAGATCGCTCAGCATACGGCAAATTACGAAGAACGCTTTGCCAACCCGTTTGTCGCAGCCGAACGGGGGTTTGTGGATGAGGTGATCCAGCCGCGCAGCAGCCGCAAACGCATTGCGCGCGCCTTTGCCAGCTTGCGCAATAAGAAAACCCAGACGCCGTGGAAAAAACATAACAACATTCCACTGTAGCGACGGAGATAGGGTTTTGGGGTCATTTGGTCATCTTCTACCTGCCAAACGGGCACTGGCGGCGCTTGCGTTTCTTGCAGCACCGCTAGCCGCGGCTGAGGTCCCTTCGGGGCAAAAGATACAGCTGCACGAGGTGCTGGTCGACGCACAAGGGGCGACGACCTATCTTCGCTTCCGCTTTCTTGCTCCGCAGATCGCAACAGGGGCCACGCAAGTGTCATTTGATCTGGCAGGGCAGGATATGGCGCATCTTTGTGTGTCTATGGCGCTGCCCTATATCGCGCAACACGGGTTGCAGGGTGACAAGATCGTCATTTCCTTTATGGATCGAATTACCGAATTCGGCCAAGCGGACCCTGACGCGGTCCAGTACTTTGAACAATTTCGCCCAGAAAACGGCGACTGTATGTGGGATGATTATTAATGCGTACACAACATCTTGCGGCGCGAGCTTCATGCAAACAACGATCTGCGACTAATGAGACACAGATTCTATCCACAATTTTATCCACATATCCACGTGGCTTCAGCTTAGGTAAGATGCCAATGGGCTGCACATCCGTGCGGTCCGCATCTATTGCGGGACAAATGGCAGGTTTCACACCGATGCCCCGTATAACTAGTGACAGGAGATACAGATGTCGAAGAACATCAAACTTTTGGCAACCCTCGGCGCTCTCGTCGTTGTTGCTGCCTGTGCGCGCGAGCAGCAGGTCGAAGAATTTGTCGTGGTTGATCCAGAACCGATCAGCCAAGAGCCCGTATACACAGGCAAATACAAATAATTCAAAGACAGGGTGGGCGTCCGCGCCCGTCCTGACCTCCCCTTGTGCGGAGGGCGTGTAGCATGGCTTTGGATTACATGCTCAAGCACCGCGGATTTCCAGGCCGTTTGGCCGGAACAGATTTCCAATTCACCCTGCGTCGCGCAAACCCCAAAGGGGCCACCCCTTTGACCGAACGCGCCCGCCGTCCTGATCGCCGCGCGCCAGACCGCCGAGCCGATGAAGCGTTCATAAAGGCGCTTTGGGAGCACTTCGCAGATGAGCCGTTTGAACGGGGCAACCTCGATGCGGGGCGCCTGTCATGGTTCTTTGGCCGCGAAGTCATCCCAGCAACCGATCCCTTTGATGATGCGCATTATGAAGCGATGCTGGTGATCGACACCCGTGCTCTGCGCGCGTCTTTTCCTGACATCATAGGCGAATAATCGGCATGTTCCTGCGCAGCCTTCCCTTTTTTCAGCAAGTTTTGGCCAAAATGGGTCAACGCCCAGCTGCGAGCTTTGCTATGGGGGAATTCTGCGTCACCGTGGGGCAGGCGATAGGGTTGACCGTTTGGTCAGCGAAAACCTTGCCTTATACCGATACCCCTCATTGTGATGGGCGGCACGCGCGTCCCTTCGTGTTGTCGCCCGTTCCTTTTGTCGCTGAAAAAACACCAGATAACGGGCGAGGTCACGGCAGGCCTTCGAACGCTATTGCGCTGAAAGATATAACAAAAGGACTACGGGCATGGGGCCAAGGAAAATTATTCTCGCATGTGTTGCAGCGACAAGTATTGCGGCTTGTGGCAACACCGTGCCGCAGCAGGCAGCCGTTGGTGCGGCTGTTGGGGCGGGGGCTGCAGTGGTCACCAGCGGTGCTGTGCTGCAAAGCGTTGTCATCGGGGCAGGGGCGTCTGTTGTCGCCTGCCAGACCAAATTGGTTAACTGCAACTGATCTGAACACTGGGCGCGCTGCGCCTTCGTTACGTGATGCAAACCCCCTGCTGGCGTTCCGCCAGTGGGGTGCTTTGCGTGTCGATACCGCTTTTAAAATCCAGAAGGGCCTAGCACATGTTTAACAAGATCCTGATCGCCAACAGGGGCGAGATCGCCTGCCGCGTCATCAAGACCGCGCGCAAAATGGGCATCCAAACCGTTGCGATATATTCGGACGCGGACAAACAGGCGCTTCATGTGGAAATGGCGGATGAGGCCGTGCACATTGGCCCGCCGCCAGCCAATCAGTCCTACATCGTGATTGATAAGGTAATGGAGGCCGTGAAATCCTCGGGGGCGCAGGCCGTGCATCCCGGATATGGCTTTTTGTCCGAGAATTCCAAATTTGCCGAAGCCCTCAGCGCGCAAGGCGTGGCCTTTGTCGGCCCGCCTGTGGGCGCGATTGAGAAAATGGGGGATAAAATCACCTCCAAAAAAATCGCCCAAGAAGCAGGTGTGAGCACAGTTCCAGGCTACATGGGGTTGATCGCGGACGCCGATGAGGCCGTGAAAATCTCAAATGAGGTCGGATACCCCGTCATGCTCAAAGCCTCTGCAGGCGGCGGCGGCAAAGGCATGCGGATTGCGTGGAACGATGAAGAGGCCCGCGAAGGGTTCCAATCTTCCAAAAACGAAGCGGCCAATTCCTTTGGGGATGACCGGATTTTCATTGAGAAATTCGTCACCCAGCCGCGCCATATCGAAATTCAGGTGCTATGCGATGCGCA
>JBDVSG010000200.1:0-2333 GCA_039967155.1 Sulfitobacter sp.
GAGACGGCCTTTACCGTTGCCCGCCCCTTCTCCGTGCCCGTGAAGGATCTGGCTGAATGGAACAGCCTCGACGCAAACTTTGCGATCCGCGAAGGACAGTTCCTTCTCATCCCAGTGCCCACACAGAATCCTCCCAAGGCCGCACCGGCCCAGACGGCCACTGCAACAACACCTCTCCCCGGCCAAGGGTCCAGCACGCCCACGCCCCCCTCAGCCACAAAACCGCTACCAGCTGAGAAGATCGCGCCAGCAGCAGCAGCGACGACAGCCGCTACAAAAACCGAAACCGCCCCCGCCAAACCGGTGGCCAATGTCGGCAAAACAACCAAGAAGGCCACGTCAGGCAAGCTGGTCCGCCCTGTCAACGGAACAATCATCCGTGAATACGCCAAAGGCAAAAACGAAGGCATCAACATCAAAGCTGCCGCAGGCACGTCCGTCAAAGCTGCCGACACAGGCACCGTCGCTGCCATTACAAAAAGCGCAGATGGCATCCCAATTGTTGTTGTCCGCCACAGCGGCAACCTCCTGACAGTCTACGCAAACGTCACCGATGTCGCCGTCAAAAAGGGCGACAGCGTCGCCCGTGGTCAGAACATTGCCAAATTGCGCAGCGGCTCAGATTCCTTCGTTCACTTTGAAGTCCGCAAAGGTTTCGACAGTGTCGACCCCGCGCCGTTCCTGAACTAAGCCTATCTTTCTTGGCCCAAAATACTCCGGGGTGACTGCCCCTCTTTCGGGGCAGTCGGGGCAGAGCCCCTTTTTAGCCCAAGGCAACCCCGCAGCGCCCCGCTAAATCTGTGAAATACTGCCACGCAACCCGGCCAGACCGGCTGCCGCGCGTGGCTTGCCATTCAACGGCCTCAGCTCTCAGATCTTCATCCGATATCTGGACACCATATGCATCACAATAGCCTCGGATCATCGCCAAATATTGATCTTGGTCGCAGGCATGAAACCCCAACCATAGGCCAAAGCGGTCCGACAGGGATACTTTTTCCTCCACCGCCTCGGCTGGGTTGATCGCCGTTCCGCGTTCGTTTTCAATCATGTCGCGCGGCATCAGGTGACGACGGTTTGACGTCGCATAAAGTACCACATTCTCGGGCCGCCCTTCAATGCCCCCATCCAGCACCGCTTTCAAAGACTTGTAATGCGCATCATCATGGCCAAAGCTAAGATCGTCGCAAAACAGAATGAACCGCTCTGACGCGCCGCGCAGCAGGTTCAGCAAACGCCCAACGGAGGGAAGGTCATCGCGTTGTAGTTCCACCATCTTCAGCTCTGGAAATTCAACATAAAGTTCGCCGTGTATTGCTTTGACAAGGCTTGATTTACCCATCCCGCGCGCACCCCACAAAAGTGCGTTATTCGCAGGCAGCCCTGCCGCAAATTGCGCAGTATTTTGCAACAGCGTATCGCGCGAACGCGCCACACCCAGCAGCAAAGACAGCTCTACCCGCGACACATCATGTACGGGTTCCAACCGGTCTGGCCCTGTGTGCCAAACAAATGCTGATGCCGCCGCAAAGTCAGGAGCGGCTAAAGGCGCCGGAGATAGTCTCTCCAACGCCTTTGCGATACGGTCCATAGGATCGTCAATCATGTGTTAGAACCTGTCATTTCTCATCGTCTTTCAATTCTTCAACAATCGGATCTTCGCGGTCCATCTCATCTGCCATTGCGTCAAAGTCGGCTTCATCTTCGTCATCATAGAACCCCTCTTCGCGCAGTCGTTTTTCGCGCTTTGCATCCACACGGCTGACCAAGAAGATCGAAACCTCATAGAGCCCATAAACAACCACAAACAAGATCAGCTGCGTCACAACGTCTGGCGGTGTTACCAGCGCTGCCAAAAGCAAAATACCAACCAACGCATATTTACGTACGTTGCGCAGCCCCTGCGCATCCACCAGCCCTGCTTTGCCCATGAGGGTCAACAGAACAGGCAGCTGAAAACACAACCCAAAGGCGACAATCATTTTCAACGTGATATCAAGGCTTTCGTTCACCTTGCCGTTGAACACGATATCAATGCCCGAACTTGTCGCATCGCCCGTCGCGATCAGCGCTGACAGGTAGCTGGCTGCATCCGAAAACCCAAGGAAGAACTGCATCGCCAGCGGCCCAACCACATAATGCGCAAAGGCGGCCCCCATCAGGAACAACACGGGCGAGGCCACCAGGAAGGGCAAAAACGCGTTTTTTTCGTTCTTATAAAGCCCCGGTGCCACAAACCGCCAAAGCTGCGTTGCAATGACAGGAAAGCTGACCGCCAGCCCCCCCACCATAGAGATCCGGATCAACGTAAAGAAATATTCCTGTGGCGCGGT
>JBDVSG010000201.1:0-4435 GCA_039967155.1 Sulfitobacter sp.
TGAATAATCCGGCCGAAACCCGATGGCCCAAAGAACAGAAGTAATGCCCGCTTTCTTGAGGTCGATTTCGGTTGTCTCGGTATCAGGTTCCCAAACCTTCACAAAGGGCGGTGCGTCTGGTGCATCGATGTTTTCACGGTCGATATAGGCGTCGATCTGGGTGCGAATACCAACATAGGATCGGTCGGCATCATCCAAGTTCTTCTTCAGATCGGGCAAGAAGGTCAGCTGCGTGCCCGCCATATTCGCAAGCGAGCCATAAAGAGCGACCCCGTGGTCCAGATGAAAGCGTCGCAGGTCGATTTCTTTGCCGCCATCACGGCCAGACATATAGTGGTTGGTTTGTGTCATTGCCTTAACGGGATCGGGATGTTGGGCGATGGTGATCTCGTAGTGGCCTGCATCCGACAACCAATCTGTCGCGTCACGGCCACGGTATTTGCGGGGGCTGCGCGGTGCAGGGCCAACAGCAAGATGCACGTCACGGCCGGCGCGGGTGAAATCCTCCATCAGCTGCACGCCAGATTGCCCCGTGCCCACAATCAACACGCCGCCCTCAGGGAACTGATCGACATTGCGGTAATCAACCGAATGCATCTGCATGATCTCGGGGGAGAGGTCCTTTGCGTAGGCGGGTTCAATCGGTGTGTCATAGCCGCCTGTGGCAATCACCACCTGATCGCAGGTCCAGGTGCCAATGGACGTTTCAACCGTGAAGCCGTCCTCTTGGGGCGTGACGCGCAAGACCTCTACGCCTTCGCGCAGGTTGGGTTGGCTTGCGGCAGCAAAAGCATCAACATATGCCGTGATTTCATCCTTTAGCATAAAGCCGTCAGGGTCCTTGCCGCCATATTCGCGATCGTAATGAAAATCGGGCAGTCGGCATTGCCAGTTCGGTGTCACAAGGCAAAAACTGTCCCAGCGGTTGTTGCGCCACGCGTTGAATTTCTCGTGGCGTTCAAAGACAATGTTGTCGATGCCCTTCTTCTTGAGACAATGGGCTGTGGAAAGCCCCGCTTGCCCGCCGCCTACAATCACCACGGGAATATGTTGGGTCTGGATATCGTTCATCGCAATCTTCCTTATTGGGTGATGTGCAGACAGGTGATTTCAGCACCGTCTTGCCCTGCAAGTGTGGCCACTTTGGTTTCAATCCGGTCGAGTTGCTCCATCGCAGACGAACAGGCAAAACCGTATTTGCGCTCAACCCTGTTGGAGGCGCGCTCCAGTGCGATGCGCGCGCGCAGCAGAAAATCGGGGACTGTATAGCTTTGACCAGGGGTGAAATGATCGGCCACGACCCCAGAGGGCGAATACAGCTTTTCCTCAGCGCCATCGGGCCAGCGGACCGTCCAGAATGTTTCGGGCATGTTACGTTCCTAAATCGAGATATGGGGTTTCGCCGTGGTCCCAAAACAGGGCCGTTTCGCCGCCCAGCGACAGGGTCACCGCAGATCCTTGGGTGATCCGCCCGATCGGGGCGGCATGGATGTCGCGGGCGCTGAAATGCGCACAAAGCGTGTCGGCATTTTCGGGCGCTACCGACAACAAGAAGCCAAAGCTGGGGAAGCTGCGCAGCCAGCGTTCTGTTGGGATACCTGTTGGTGGTGTCAGCGCGGCTAGATCAATCTCGATCCCCACGCCCGAGCATTCCGCCAGCATCAAGGCGGTGCCGACTATGCCGCCCTGACTGATGTCTTTGCCCGCGCAGACCAGCCCGTCTTCGGCCAGTAGAGGCAGGATTTCCAGATCGCGCTGTAACCGCAGGTGCGGGGCTTCCAGTGCTGCACAAAAGTTGTCAAAGTTGCGGTAGCTGCCGCGATGATCAGTGGCCGCAATCAGCAGATCATCAGGGCGGGCATCAAAGCTGGTGATGAGACTGCTCGCCTTGCCCAGAACCGACGCCGCAAGGCCAAGTGCCGGAGAGGAAAGGTTGGTATGTCCCCCCACCAGTGGCACGCCATACGCTGTCGCGGCGTCCTGCAATCCTTGTAATAAGGGCGCAGCGGTTTTGGCATCAGGCGCCCAGACCTGATCAATCACAGCGGTTGCTCGGCCCCCCATGGCGGCGATATCCGATAGGTTAACCATGACCGCGCACCATCCAGCAAACCAAGGGTCATCTTCAATGAATGCGGGGATGAAACCTTCGCCTGCAAACAGGTCGAACCCGCCAATGCACGCCAGTGCAGCCGCGTCATCGCCGGGGCGACCCACGCTGTCGGAGGTGAGCCCCAATGCTTGGGTGGCCTGTGCGATTGCCAGCTTTGAACAGATTGACGGATGTTCGCGCAGGCGTGTCGCAATGTCTGACAGGGCGGTCATTTGCGGGGTCTCTGAGGTGCTGCGCGGTGATACCAGCCTGCAACGGGATCGGCACAGGGGGGATAAAAATCCAGCTTGGCCTGCATCCGCATGTGCGGCGTGCCGTGGATCATGACTTCTTCAAGCGGCGTCCAGTGCAAACGCTTGAACAGCGTGACGTTTTGCATTTGCACATGGGCAAGGAACTGATCACAGCCGCGCGCATTGGCCGAACAAACCGCAAGCCGGATCAATTCTGCGCCCAACCTGCCCACAGCGCGGAAATCGCTGTCCACTGCCAGTCGCGATCCCCACCAAAGGCGCGGCGCTTCTTCGTGGATACGCACTGTGCCGACAACTTGATCAGCCTCGTGGGCATAGGTGGACAGCGCCACAAGATGGGTCGCAATCAAATCGATCTCGTCGCGGTCGTGGCTTGGGAAAATCCCTTGTTCGTCCACAAAGACGCGGTGGCGCAGGCGGGCGGCCCCTTCGGCCTCAAACCGTTTGGAGGTGGCGCGGATGTAATAGCCGGGGCAATGGAAACTGCGCGGTTCAAGCTCGATCATGTGGATACCTTTTGCGCGGGTACCTTGAGCTTTTCATAGCTGGAAAGGGCAGAGCACGCCCCGCATTTTCCGCAGCCCGCTTTCATGTCCGCTGACCGGATGCCCGCGCGCGCAATCATCTGCCCAAGAGGCTGCAGGATGGAAACCATGAAATCCGACGTGGGCGCGGGATGGCTTTCTAGGGGCGTGCCCGAAATCGGCACGAAAGGCACAACAAATGGATAAACCCCCATCGCGCAGAGCGTCTCACCCATCTCCAAGATCGCCTCACGGCTGTCACCCAGACCGGCCAGAATATAGGTCGAAACCTGTCCGCGCCCAAAGACCTTTACGGCGGCTTCAAAGCTTGAAAAATACTTCTCAATCGGCACGCTGGCCTTGCCGGGCATGATCCGGTGCCGGACCTCGGGGGTGACGGCCTCTAGGTGCATGCCCAGCGTATCGATGCCCGCGTCGAACATGCGCTGATGCCATGCGTCGTCTTCGGGGGGTTCGCATTGGCCTTGTAAGGGCAGGTCTACGGCAGCCTTGATCGCTTCTGCGCTTTCGCACAACACCTTGGCACCGCGGTCCTTTCCCGCAGGGGTACCAGTGGTCAGCACCATATGTTTCACGCCGTCCAGTTCAACTGCGGCTTTTGCCACTTCGGCCAGCTGGGCAGGTGTCTTATGGGCGATGGTACGCCCCGCAGCGAGGCTTTGACCGATTGAGCAAAACTGACAGGTCTTTTTGCGGCTTTCATAGCGGATGCAGGTTTGCAGCACGGTTGTGGCCAGAACGTCCTTGGAATGCAGCGCTGCGATGTGGCTGTAGGGGATGCCATCTGCGGTCTTGAGCTGATAAAATTTAGCCTGTGTTGGAAACCGCACCTGTGCCACTTCTGTACCGTCGCGCGTGACGCGCGCTGCGCCCGTGGCATCGGGGATGTCCACCATATAGGGGCTGTCAAAACTGGGTGCGGTGTGCACGGGGATCATCACGGTGCGGTCGCCAATGGTGATGGCCTTATGGTCGGATGGCCCTGCGCCGCCCCGACGGCTTTCTTGGCCCACATGCGGGGCGACCAACCGCATCCCGTGGGTTTGTAGTTCCGTGATCAGCTGCGCGTCATCAAACATCGTGGCATTCCTCCTGCGGGACGGGGGCGGGTTCTGTTGTGTGTCGGGGTATGGCGGGGCGGGCATCATGGGTTAGCGACAAAAGCTCGGGGCGTGCATAATGGCCAACGCTGTCCATCATGCGCTTGCGTTTTGCCACCAGCTTCATGTCCAGATCGGCCACAAGAATGCCTTCGCCCTCGGTCAGTGGTTCGGCCAGATGGCGCCCTTCGGGTGAAATGATGCAGGTCATGCAACCGCTGCGCATGGCTTTTTGCAGCGCTGGATCTGGATGGATCTGGTTGATTTGTTCTTCGGTCAGCCAACCGGTTGAGTTTACGACAAAGCAGCCCGCTTCTAGGGCGTGATGGCGCATGGTAACTTCGATTTGGTCGCGAAAGATGTCACCAACCAACGATCCGGGGTAATGGCCTGCGTGAATTTCTTCATGCTGGGTCATCAACG
>JBDVSG010000202.1:0-21927 GCA_039967155.1 Sulfitobacter sp.
ACCGCGCAGCGCGCCAAGCGCAAATGCTCCGAAACTACACTTTCTTTGACGCCCCCCATGTCGCGATTGTGCATTCACCGGCCGAGTTGGGCCCTTACGGCGCCATGGACACGGGCGGCTTCGTGACGGCCTTTGCCTTGGCTGCAACGGCGCTTGGGGTTGCGACCATTCCGCAAGCGGCGGTCGCAGCCTATGCGCCGCTGCTCAAAGAACATCTGGCCATTGGCCCTGACAGGTTGATCCTTTGCGCCATCTCGCTGGGCTATGCCGATCCTGAGGCCCCAGCCAACCAGTTCAGAACCTCCCGCGCCCCGTTGGGCGACATCATCACGTGGCATGACACATGAGGGCGCTGTTGCAACGCGCCACGCAGGCCAGTGTTACCGTAGACGGCCAAATCATTGGGCAAATCGGCGCGGGTTTGCTGATCTTTGTCTGTGCCATGCCTGACGATACACCAGACACCGCCAAGGCCCTTGCCCTGAAGATCTCAAAGCTGCGGCTGTTCAAAGATGCGGAAGGGAAGATGAACCTCAGCCTTGCCCAGACAGGCGGTGCTGCCTTGGTTGTCAGCCAGTTCACGTTGGCGGCCGATACACGGCGCGGTACACGGCCCGGGTTCTCATATGCCGCCAAACCCGATATCGCCAAAACGCTTTATCTACAGTTTGCGACCGCCCTGCGCGATCTGGATATTCCGGTAGAGACTGGGAAATTTGGCGCGGATATGGCGGTGGCCCTTACCAATGACGGGCCCGTCACGATCTGGCTAGACACCGATACATAGCGCCCTCACAGACGAATGCCTGTCGCTCGAAAAAATGCGAACCCTGAAGGCCCGCATTTGATACTCGTTACACTTACTTCCACGCGCGTCTCGATCGAAATCAAGGCTCGCGGAAAGCCTCCTTAGATTTATACAGCGGCTTTAACAAGTACTGAAGGACGGTTTTAGATCCCGTGTGCAGTTCGACGCTTGCCTGCATACCGGGACGGATTTCCAGTGCCGATTGGCGCGGTGTAAGATGGTCTGTATCCACCGCCAAAGTCACTTTGTAATGTGGATCGCCATCTGGGTCACGGGCACGGTCGTCTTTGAAGGTATCTGCCGAGATCAGCTTCACTTCGCCTTTCAGCGTGCCATAAATCGTATAATCGTAGGCCGATAGTTTCACGGTGGCGGCTTGGCCGCGGCGCACGCCGGCGATGTCTTCGGGTTTGACCCGCGCCTCAACAAACAGTTCTTCGTCCAGTGGAATAATCTGCAGGATTTCCTCACCGGGGCGTACAACCCCCCCGATTGTGGTCACGCTGAGGTTATTTACGATCCCGCGCATCGGGCTGCGCAGCAATGTGCGGTCCAGCTGATCCGAACTGGCCTTTAGGTTTTGGCGCAACGTCGCAAGTTCCTTCAGCACGTCTGAGTATTCCTGCGCACGGTCCAGTTCCGTGGTGGTGACCACTTCGTCATATCTGATTTTGGCGTCAGCGTAGGATTTGCGCGCGCGGGTTGCTTCGATCAACGACACGATCTTGTTTTGCAGCAAACCATTCATCAGGTCACGTTCGCGCTGAGCTTCGACCAGAACCTGCTTTGCCCCCTCAACCGAGGTCACATAATCCGATTGACGCGCCTGTAACAACGCCGCCTCAGAGGACACCATATCGGGGGTACGCACACGCCATTCGTTGGGCACGTCAAAGGTATAATCGCCGTCGATTTCCGCCTCTAGACGCAGACGGCGGATTTCAAAGGCGCTGATCTGGTCTTGTAAATCATCAACCGAGGACTGGAACTGGGTGTTGTGCAACCGCGCGAGCACATCGCCTGCTTCAACGATATCGCCCTCGCCGACCTCAAGCTGAGCAAGAATGCCGCCCTCAAGGTTTTGAATGATCTGTGGCCGCGAGCTGGAAATCATCGAGCCCTCGGCACGCACGATTTCATCCACCCAAGCAAAAAATGCCCAAATCAGAAAAACAATCACTGTGGCCGCGCTGAGCCATACCACCATGGAAGGGCCGCGCATCTGGCGCGACAGGTGACTATCCATTGCCGTGCTCATGCGGCACCTCCTTTGACAGCGGTGAGATGCGCCATGACTTCGTCTTTTGGTCCATCGATGCTCATCCGGCCGCCGGACAGAATGATTGTGCGGGTGGTCAGCGCAAGAATGGGTGCACGGTGGGTTGCGATGATGGCTGTACGCCCCGCCATCCATGTCTCAAGCCGTTTGACCAATGCTGTTTCCAGCTTCTGATCCAACGCAGCGGTGGGTTCGTCCAGCAGGCAGATTTTGGGATCTTGCAGCCATAGGCGCGCCCAGCCGATGGATTGGCGCTGGCCAATGGACAGGCCTGCGCCCGCATCCATGATCTCTAGATCCAGCCCTTTGGGGTGGTTGCGTACAAATTCACCCAAGCCTGCAAACTCAAGCGATTGCATCAGGCGCGCGTCGTCGCGCTCAAGCATGGTCAGGTTCAGGTTGTCGCGCAAAGTGCCAGAAAACAAGCGCACATCTTGGCCCAAGTACCCGATCAGGCGGCGCAGGTCGCGGGGCTCAATCTGGGTCATCTCGGTGCCGTCGATCAGCACACGGCCCGTGGTCGGTGCATAAAGACCGCTGAGAACTTTCAGCAATGACGATTTACCAGAACCATTCGCCCCAAGGATCGCAACCCGTTGACCGGGAAGAATACTGATGCCGGGCAAGTCCAGCGTCGGTGCGCCCTCTTCCATGTAGCGGAAGGTGACATCGCGCAGCTCAAAATTGCCCGCAAGATGATCACGGCGCATATAGCTGCGCCCTTCGGTAGCATCTTGTTCTGAGCCCGCGATATGTTCCAATCCGTCCAGTGCGGATTTCACATTGCCCCAACGCGCCATTGTCCCTGCAAGCTGCGTCAACGGAGCAAGCGTGCGCGATGTCAGAATACCCGTCGCGATGATCGAGCCCACGGTGAATTCACCAGCAAAAACCAAATACGTCCCCATGATGACCGCTGCCACATAAGTGCCCTGCTGGACGCCTTGTGACCAGAAGGTCAGAGCCGATGCCAGTTTGCGCTGTTCGGATGATTTCACGGCAGAGAGTGTCGTCAGTTCAGACCACAACCGCTGCACACGGTCTTCGCCGCGTTGGGTTTTTACGGTGTCCAACTCAAAGATCGCTTCATGCAGCAACCGCGATGATTTTGCGGTTGCGCCTTGGGTCTCTTGGGTCAGGCGGATCATGCGTTTTTGCATGAAGAAACCAGGCACGACCATCAAGATGCCCCCCAGTACCAAAACCCACACCACATTGCCTGCAATCGATGCAACAAGTGCTAGGAAAACAAAAATAAACGGGATGTCGGCAATTGTGCCGATGGTTGAGGCGGTGAAGAATTCGCGCACCGAGCCAAATTCACGCATAGAGGAAAACAGGTCTGATGGTGCTTGCGGGCGTTTGTCGCTGCGCATCCCCAAGATCCGGTTCATCAACAGCTCCAAGACCGATAATTCGATTTGGCGCCCTGCCCCATCCATCAATTGAGCACGGGCAATTTTGATAAACGCTTCCATCAGCAACGCCAGAACGGCGCCCGCGGCCAAGACCCACAGCGTGGCTTCGGATTGATGCGGGATAACACGGTCATAGACCTGCAACGAAAACAGCGCCACAGCAACAGCCAGCAGGTTCGCTACAAACGATCCCAAAGCAACTTCGCCCAGCTGACGTTTGAAGCGGCCAAATTGGCCCCAGAACCAATGCGCTGGTTTTTCGGCGGTTTTGTGAACCTCGGCGACTTTTTCAATCGGCATGGCCGCGTGTAGAACCAAGCCAGAGAAAAACGCATCAAAATCGGAAACAGGGACAAGCGCGCGGTTGTCTGGGCAGGTGGTGTCATAGACAACCAGATCGTCCCGATCCTTGCCCATCACCAACAGCAATTGACCAGAGGTCATATAGACCAAAGCCGGAAACTCTTGGCCGTCCAGCGCTTTGGTGCGGATCAATTCGGCCTGCAGCCCATTGCGGCGCAGCAGGGTGACGATGATCTGCGCTTCTTCGCGTTCGGATGATTTTGGGGTCAACCGACGGGCCAAAGCATCGGCGAGATCGGACTGGGAAATCTCTGCGCCCAATACGCTACCGTATGTTGCGATCAGCGCGCCGCGCCCCCGCAAACGGTCCTCAAAAGAGGAGTTGTTATCCGCCTTTGGCAGCTCTTTGGTTTCGGCGGCTTTCAGGCGGCCAGAGTTGCCGTTGACGATTGTTAGGGTAAAAGGTGTGCTCATATCGCGGATCCATCGGCCAATACGCCCAGAAGCTCGGCCATGGCCACACGCAAACGGATCGCTTCATATTTCAAAGTAACTTCTGCCTCTTGCTGGAGGGCAAAAGTCTCGTAGACCCCTACCACATCCATGACCTGTCTTTGACCCGCGTCATATTGCGCCTGAAACAGGTTGAGGTTCTTTTGCGCCTGCGCAGTAAGCCCTGCGGCTTCGGTCGCTTGGCGTTCTTTTGCCGCGATCTGACCTTCGTATTTGCGCAGCTGCCGGTTGGCGTCTTCGGTGGCTTGTGCCACATGGCGGCCTGCGGCCTCTTTGGTTGCCTCGATGGCTTTGAGACGGTCACCCGTGCCCAAACCCAAAAGGCTGTCAGAATCCAGTCTAAGGCCGAATGTGCTGCCCTCACCTACCGTGCCACCTGCACTTAGGCCGGGCAACTGACCTGCGCGGTCCACTTTTGCCGCAGCGATGGCGCGAATTTTCTCAGCTTCGGCCTGTGTTACGTCCAACGGTTGCGCCAGCCCCGCATTCACGGGCAACGCGGACGTGCCGCGGACCTTGCCCAGATCCCCAATGGCCATTGCGTTCAATTCGGCAATCGCGGTGGTCGCGGCTTCGGTTGCTGCGGATTGAGTGGAGCGGATCTGCAACAATTTTTGCTGCAACACAAACAGATCAGAGCTGTCTGAAACGCCGCCATTTACGCGCTGCTGCATGATCCATTCGAAATGACCAATGTCTTTTGCGTTCAGTGCCGCAAGAGCTTGCTTTTCGCGGGCCTCTTGTGCCGCGATGTACAGGTCCAGCCCTGTGCGGACACGTTGGTTGGTGTCCTGGGCCAAGGCAACTGCTGCGACTTCTACGTCTGCCACTGCGAATTCGCGCTCGCCTTTTTTGCGACCGTTATCAAAGAGGACCTGATCAACAACCAAATTCACCACAACCGAGCTGAGCGATGTCAGGCTAATGCTGGGTCCAATTGTAGGAAGCCAGTTTTTGGAGGCCGCGCGTGACCGCAACTGCGCGGCGCGCAATTCGCTTTCCGCGCTGCGCGCGTTTGCAGCCAGCACGGCGCTTGCCACTTGGCTATAGGCGCTGCCGGACTGCAAAACAGATTTGCGTCTCAGAAGCCCTTGAATGATTTCGCTTTCCGCGTTGATTTTTTCGGAGTGGCTCGGCTTTGCCGTTGCCGTATTTGAAGCCGTAGCTTGCATCGCAACAACATCATCGGGGGCGTTGGTGCCCCCTACATCCGATAAACACCCAGCAAGCACGAGCGCGCTTACGCACATCGCTGCTGTCTTTAGCCTACACTGCCCCATATCCTGCCCTTAACGTGCCGATATTTATATAATTATTATATTTTTTATTGTGTCGGGTGCGGCGGTGGTTTGGCCCCGCCGCATCCCGTTATTTTGCCAGACGTATCGCCTTAGATGGTTACAGGAATATCCTGATCCACCAGCAGCGTGCCTTCTGCGCCTACGGCGTAGACGTTGAACGTTTGACCATCGACCGTTTCAGTCCCTTGAGCCACACCGTTCTGGATTGTCACCTGATCCTCGGCAGAGCCATGGATGGTCAGCGTGTTGCTTTCTGTGGACAGAGCAAGCAGGCTTGCCTCATCAATCACAACGCTGGCTGCTTCGGCGAAGTCGAGATCGAGGTTTTCGATCTGGTAGTCGCCAAGGTTCATGTTGGTCAGGTCAACGGAGTTGGTTGTCGCCTCATCGTCCAGCACCAGATAGGTGCCCGATGTGTTGCCTGCATCATCGGTGGCGTTCACAATCAACTGAGAGCCATTCGGCACGTTTTCGTCAAAAACAAAATCCGTTTCACCGCGCAGAGAGTTAAACCCCTGCTGGCCTTCAACAGAGCTGATAGAACCGTCTGCTTCGACCTGAACAATGCTTTGAACATCCGTTGTCGCAACACCGCCATCCATTTCAGTTTCAATTGAAATGCCACGGATGCCGTCACCAGCGCGGGTGAAGGACGCGATAACAGGACCGTCCGGCGCAGCCGTATCGATGGACAATGTGTCCGTGATAACCGCAACGTTGCCCACGTGATCAGTCGCTTCAACCGAGATGTCAGCCGCATAGGCGCCGCCACGAACATCGCCAGCAGGAACAGTAACCGACCAGTTGCCAGCATCGTCAACCGCTGCTGTGTAGGTGGTGCCGTCGAAGGTCACCTCAACGGAGGAACCCGCTTCAACCGAACCGCCCAGATCAATGCCTGTAGCCGCTTCTGCTGCGTTCACAACTTGGTCTGTACCGGCAGAGTTGCTGGTCATCTCCAGCGGAACAACTTCGGTGTCGACGTCAACTGTCACGCTGGTTTCAGCCGTGTTACCGGCTGCGTCCGTTGCAACAACATCCACGTCCGCGGTGTAGGTGCCATCGGCCAAAGTGCCCGCTGGGAAATCAGCTGTCCAGTTGCCTGCCGCATCGATTGTCGCGGCGACGGTGGAACCACCCATTGTGACCAGAACCGAGCTGGACCCGACTTCTGTGGTGCCATTGATGGTAACGATGCCGTTGATTTCGCTGCCGCTAACGATGTTGTCGACGGCGATATCGTCCACCGCAACAGAGAGGTTATCAACACGCGTGTCGACCTCAACGCTGTCAGAAGCAGAGCGGCTGTTGCCGTAGGCATCCGTCGTTGTGGCTGTGATTTCAGCCGTATAGACGCCTGCAGCCACATCATTGGCTGAATAGAACGCTTCCCAGTTGCCAGAGCTATCTGCGACAACGTTCTTGCTAACGCCTTCCAATGTTACGGTCACAACCGCGCCCGCATCTGCGGTACCCGTCAGAACCACACCATCGCTGGCTTCGGCTTCGTTGACCACATCGTCGCCTTCAACAGGTGTGCTGTCGATGGTCAGAACGCCTGCGTCGGTATCAACCGTTACAGATGTTGTCGCTGTATCAACGTTGCCTGCTGCATCCGTTGCGGTGGCTGTCATTGTTGCCGTGTAGGTGCCTGACGTAACGCTGCCAGCAGCGAATGTTGCAGTCCAGCTGCCGTCAGCTGCGACAACAGCTGTCGCTGTTGCGCCGCCCAATTCGACCACAACAGATGAACCTGGTTCGGTCATGCCGGTTACGGTCAGGGATTGGCCTGCTTCTTCTGCGTTGATTACGCCATCGGCGCCGCCTGTGCTGGATGTGATTGAAAAATCACGCACAAAAGTATCCACCTCAAACGAACCGGATGTCGTCGCGACATTGCCAAATGTGTCAGTTGCAACAACCGATACCGTGCCTGTGTATTCGCCTTCGGCCAGCTCGGTAGAGGAGAATGTAGCGCTCCATGTGCCTGTGCTGGTCGCGGTAACTGTCTGTGTCACTGTGCCGATCGTCACCTCAACAGAGGATCCAGCCTGCGCTGTACCTGTAAAGGACACACCATCTGCATGCTCAACGCCGTTGATGGTGCCGTCACCGCCCACAGTCGCTGTGTCCACAGTGACAGTCGTGACAGTATCAACAACCAGAGTTTCGGAATAGCTGCGTGAATTACCGAAGCTGTCGGTCGTCACTGCTGTGATGCCGGTCGTGTATTCGCCAGCCTCAAGCGTGCCTGCATCCCAAGAAACAGTCCATGTACCTGTTTCAGAAACCGTCGTTGTTTGTGTGATCCCTGCGATGGTCACCGCAAGAGTAGCACCGGCTTCGCCTGTACCCGAAAGCGAAACACCTTCAGCAAAGCTGACTTCGTTAAAGAAATCGCCCGTGGATTCAGTCCCGTCCGTAAACGTGATCTCTGGTGCGATTGTATCAATCTCAAAGGAAGGGCCATCCAGGTCGGTAACGCCACCATCGGGGTCCGTTACAACAACAACTGAATCGTAGACACCGTCTTCTGGGAAATTCTCGCCTTCGAAAACAGCCTCAAAGTTACCGTCTTCGTCAATAATCGTGTCCACGGTTTGCTCGCCGACAGTCACAGCAACAGTATCGCCAGGCTCACCGCCACCCGTGATGGTCAGAACTTGCTCTTCGCCATCGCCACCGATCGTGACATTGGTGTCTGCATCATTAACAAACGGTGCAGTCGGCCCATCAGCGTCGTCCCCGCCACCGCCACTTAGGCCGCCAACAACTGCTGCCGCGCCCAAACCAGCCGCGACCGCGCCGCCAGCACCGAGCAAGCCAGAGCCACCCAAAAGAGCCGCGCCCAACATGGAAACATCATCCGCGCCACCCGCAGGCAGCGGCACGCCAGCAACCTCGGAGTTCCCAAGGAAGATCAACTCATCAGACGGGCTCCATTTGCCCCATTCTGCGGTTGGACCGTATTGCGCGTACAAATTACCCTGCCCCGCATCAACAAAGCTAACCTCATTAAGGTAACCATCTGCAGATACGAACAGGCGGTTTGCTTCGCCACTATCGTTAAAGAAATTGTCAATTGTAATGGAACGCCCATCTGCAAGCGTAATGACAAGCTGATCACCCGAGCGCACTTGGCTCGCGAAGTCAGATTGACGTGCATTGATGGAAATTTCCTGGCCTGCGCCGGCCTGTATTACCTGGTTCTGCGCGTCAGCCGACACAGTCCCACGCTGCATATCGCCCGCACTTCCGCGAACAACGAAATCAATCGCCTTCATAGTCTTTACCACTCTACTCGAAAGCGCCCGCTTTTTGCAGGTCACTTGTCTCTATTGTTTTTTATTGTGCTGCTACCCGGCCCGTTCGAGCGTGCCGTGATTTCACCGTTATGGGGACACATTATGGTCAGGATTCGCTAAAATCCAGTGTTTAATTTCGAAAAATTCCCCCCAGCACCATATATCTGCCCCCTGTGGCACAAACGCACACAGTATATACGCCCCAAAACCAGACAAATTTTCAGCCGTGCCCGCTGAAACCGCCAAATTTCCTCTTCCGATACCAGCAGCGCATTGACTTCTGATCGGGCCATCAACACGGTCCGCCAATGACACATAAAAACAGCAGCCTTCGCAGCCTCGCCGAGGACCCCGATCACCCCATAATCTTATCTGACGGCACGCGGCTGTCTGCACGCTTGTGGCGACCAGAGGATGCTGACGATGATCCAGTGCCCCTTATCCTTGAGTTTTTGCCCTACCGAAAGCGCGACGGCACATGCGCACGTGATGCGTTAACCCATCCCTATTTTGCGGCACGCGGCTATGCCTGCGCGCGGGTTGATATGCGCGGGAATGGCGACAGTTACGGCCTGATGGAGGATGAGTATTCCCCCCAAGAACTATCCGACGCCGTCGAGGTGATTAAATGGGCAGCAGCACAACCGTGGTGCAATGGAAAAGTCGGCATGATGGGTATCAGCTGGGGCGGCTTCAACAGCCTGCAGGTCGCCGCGCTAGCACCAGAGGAATTGAAGGCGGTCATCACGTTGTGCTCGACCGTAGACCGTTTTGCCGATGACATTCATTATAAAGGCGGCTGCTTGCTGAATGAGAACCTTGGATGGGGCGCCACGATGTGGAGCTACTCCAGCCGCGCACCCGATCCTGCGTTGCGCAGCGATTGGCGGGAGATGTGGCTGGAACGATTGGAAAGCGAACCCTTCTTGCCATCCACTTGGCTGCGCCACCAAAGCCGCGATGCCTACTGGCAGCACGGTTCGGTCTGCGAGGATTTCTCAAAGCTGAAAGCCAAAGTACTGGCCGTTGGCGGCTGGGGCGATGCCTATAAGAATACAGTCCCCCGCTTGGTCGAAGCGCTGGACGGCGCAAAAGGCATCGTGGGGCCTTGGGTGCATAAATATCCCCATTTCGCTGTTCCCGAACCTCGTATCGGTTTTTTGCAAGAAGCGTTGCGCTGGTGGGATCACTGGCTCAAAGACATCGACACGGGCGTTGACAGCGATCCAGACTACCGCGCCTATCTTATGGACGGTGTCCGCCCCGCCGCGTGGTACACCGAACGCGCGGGCCGCTGGATCGCAGAGGAAACGGGCGCGACGAACCACCTTCCTGTCCAGACGCTGCATTTGGGACCTGCAGGCACGTTGCGCGCAGCGCCGCAAACCATAAGCGCGCCCGTGGCATCCCCCGCCCATTGCGGCGGCGCCGCTGGTGAATACTGCGCCATTTGGCTTGGCCCTGAAATGCCTGGCGACCAGCGCGGCGATGACGCCCTGTCCACGACCTTTACATCCGCCCCGTTGGACGCGGATATGGATTTGGTGGGCGCCCCCCGCCTGAACCTTGTGGTGTCCAGCGACACAGCACAGGGCCAAATTGCGGTGCGTCTCAATCACATTCACCCAGACGGGGCAGCGACGCGGATCACCTATGGCGTTCTAAATCTGGCCCATCGACGCAGTGCTGCGTCGCCGGAACCCATGCCGATACATGCCGCAGAAGAGATCACATTGGATTTGGATCATATCGCCTACCGCATACCGGCGGGCCACAGTATTCGCGTTTCCATCTCTACATCGTATTGGCCCCTTTTGTGGCCTGCGCCTGAAACGACAACACTCCAATTGCAGCAAGGCAGCATCACCCTGCCACAACGCCCCACAACAGGCAGCGACGAGGTAACGTTCCCCGAATCAGTGTCGGCCGACCCATGGCAAACAAACGAAATCAGGCCTGGAAGCCACATACGCCGCCAAGTAATAGACATGGTCAGCGGCACGCACAGCCTGATCATCGAAGACGATTTCGGCAAGCTTGAGGACGCCGATCATGGTCTCATTTCGGGCTCTACCGCAAAAGAGCGCTGGGACATTCATCCTGATGACCCGCTGTCGGCCCGCGGCGCATGCGACTGGGAAGACGAATTGCAACGGGGCGATATCCATCTGCGCACCAGAGCACAGTGCACAATGTGGTCAAATCAAACAACTTTCTTCCTGATGTCTAAAATTGAAGCATGGGAGAATGACACCTTAATTTACACGCGTGAAGAGAACGATACGGTTGCACGCCAGAACCTTTAAGAAAGCCAAGATCATCACCAGCTGCCAAACAAGTCATTAACACTTGCGGGCTGCAGTCAAATGCGCAAACCTGACGCACAATCAATACTACACACGCAAAAATCGTGTGATTCCAACTGGGAGAATAACTATTATGAACGAACACCTAAAACAGCTAAGCACTGCCGTCACCGCGGGTCACATGACACGCCGTGAGTTTGTTGCGCGCGCAGCGGCATTGGGCGTAACCGCTGCGGTTGCCAACTCAATGATTGCAGGCTCGGCACATGCGGATGGGCATGCCAAGCCAGTTGCAGGCGGCACGTTCCGCATGGGCATTTCGGGCGGCGAAAGCACAAACACACAAGATCCAGCAAGCTGGGCGTCTGATGTGCCGCTGGCCACTGGTTTCTTCTGGGGTGAGCCTCTGGTTGAACTGGGCGAAGACGGCAGCCTGCGCGGCCTCGTAGCCGAAAGCTGGGAAGGCTCCGAAGACGCATCTGTCTGGACCTTCACGGTACGTGACGGCTGTACATTCTCCACCGGTGCACAAGTCACCGCTGAAGATGTCATGAAAACAATGGAGCGCCACTCAAACGAAGATTCCAAATCGGGCGCTTTGGGCATCATGAAAGGCATCGTTGGGATGTCTGTCGAAGGCAACAAGTTCATCTGTGAACTTGAAACCGGCAACGCCGATCTGCCCTTCCTGATGGCTGACTACCACCTGATCATCCAACCAAACGGTGGCTTTGACGATCCAACTGCCGCGATTGGTACCGGCGCATATGTCATGGAAGACTATGAGCCCGGTGTGCGCGCAACAGCTGTGCGTCGCGCTGACTATTGGGGTGGCTCACAAGAAGAAGTGGCCCACTACGATAAGGTTGAACTGATCGTTCTGAACGATGCAACAGCCCGTACTGCAGCCCTGCAGTCAGGTCAGGTTGATGCGATCAACCGCGTTGAGCCAAAGATCGCGAAGCTTTTGGACCGCGCGCCAAACCTCACCGTTAAAAACGTATCTGGCCGTGGCCACTATGTTTTCATCGCGCATGTTGATACCGCTCCGTTCGACAACAAAGAACTGCGTCTGGCACTGAAATACGCCATCAACCGTCAGGAAATGGTCGATAAAATCCTGCAAGGCTTTGGTGGTATCGGTAACGATATGCCAATCAACGCAGCCTACCCGCTGTTTGATGACACCATTCCTCAGCGTCCATTTGATCCGGAAAAAGCAAAGGAGCACTACGCGGCTTCCGGTCACGATGGCAGCCCGATCATCCTGCGCGTTGCGGACGGCGCCTTCCCAGGTGCGGTTGATGCGGCAGCTCTGTTCCAGCAATCTGCACAAGCGGCAGGTATCCCACTGGAAATCAAGCGTGAGCCAAACGACGGCTACTGGTCCGAAGTCTGGAACGTACAGCCGTTCTGCGCATCCTACTGGGGCGGTCGTCCGGTGCAGGACCAGATGTACGCAACTGCGTATCTGTCCACAGCCGATTGGAACGATACACGTTGGAAGCGTGACGATTTCGACGCAATGCTGTTGGCAGCACGCGCCGAGTTGGACGAAGCCAAACGCAAGGAAATCTACTCTCAAATGGGTCGTATGTTGAACGAAGAAGGCGGTCTGATCCTGCCAATGTTCAACGACTTTGTTGATGCGATTTCTGAAGATGTAAAAGGTTTTGTTGGCAACCCAAGCGGTCCCCAAATGTATTGGAAGACCTTCAAGTACACTTGGAAGACGGCATAAACCGTGCATCCGATTGTAAAACTGGTCGCCCAGCGTTTAACGCTGGGCCTCCTTCTGCTCTTCGCCGCGTCCATCCTTATCTTTGCAGGCACGACCATGTTGCCTGGCGATGTGGCGCAACAAATTCTCGGACAGGGTGCAACGCCAGAGAACCTCGCCAACTTGCGTGCGGAACTCGGGCTGAATGACCCGCCACTGACACGCTATTTCAGCTGGTTGGGTGGCATTTTGCAAGGAGACCTCGGCACAGCCCTGACCAATGGCCGTGACATCGCCGAAAGCATCGGCGGGCGCCTGAAAAACACAATGTTTCTTGCCTTCTGGGCGGCTGTCATCTCAGTCCCACTGGCAATTTTCCTAGGCCTTCTGGCCGTGCGTTACAAAGATAAATGGCCTGACAAATTGATTTCGGCGGTAACACTTACCACGATTTCCATCCCCGAATTCATGATCGGTTATATCCTTGTCTATTGGCTGGCGATCAAGCTGCGTTGGTTCCCTTCTGTGGCGATCATGAACGATTCCATGAACCTGTTTGAAAAGCTCAACGCGATTGCGATCCCTGTTTTTGTTCTGACCCTTGTGGTGCTGGCGCATATGATGCGTATGACCCGCGCGGCCATCCTGAACGTTATGCAATCCGCCTATATCGAGACGGCCGAACTGAAGGGCCTGCGGATGCTGACCGTTATTCGCAAACACGCCTTTCCCAATGCCGTTGCGCCGATCGTCAACGTTGTGATGCTCAACATGGCGTATCTGGTTGTTGGCGTTGTGGTTGTCGAGGTCGTCTTTGCCTACCCTGGTATGGGCCAGTATCTTGTTGACCACGTAAGCAAACGAGACATCCCCGTTGTGCAGGCTTGCGGCCTTATCTTTGCCGCTGTTTATATCGGCCTGAACCTCATTGCAGATATCGTCTCTATCTTGACGAACCCGAGACTGAGGCATCCAAAATGATCCGAATTCCTCCCGCCGCTTTGGTCGGCCTGTTTTTCACCACTATTTTCTTCTTTTGCGCCATCTTCGCGCCCTTCATCGCGCCATACGGTATGGCCGAAGTTGTCGGAGACGTCTGGGAGCCTTCCTCATCGGAATTCCTTCTGGGCACCGATAGCATCGGCCGTGACCTGCTGAGCCGTATGATCTGGGGCGGTCGCACCACGATCTTTATCGCCACGGCGGCCACGATCCTCAGCTTCTCGACCGGCGCCATTCTGGGATTTTTTGCAGCTGTTTCGGGAGGTTGGATTGACCAAACGCTCAGCCGTTTGATTGATCTGATCATGTCGATCCCTTCCTTGATCTTTGCGCTGGTTGTTCTGTCGGTTCTGCCAACAACAGTCTTCACCCTGATCATCCTGATGGGCCTGCTGGACAGTACCCGCGTGTTCCGTTTGGCCCGCGCTGTCGCTGTAGACATTACGGTCATGGATTATGTCGAAGCCGCCCGCCTGCGTGGCGAGAAAATCGGCTGGATCATCTTCCGCGAGACATTGCCAAACGCACTGTCACCGCTGGTGGCTGAGATGGGCCTGCGCTTTATCTTTATGGTGCTGTTTGTGTCCACACTGTCGTTCCTTGGCCTTGGCGTCCAACCCCCCCAAGCAGACTGGGGCGGCATCGTAAAAGAGAACAAAGAAGGCATTAACTACGGCATACAAGCAGCCCTCTACCCTGCCTATGCCATTGCTGCGCTTTGCATCTCGATCAACCTTGTGGCGGACTGGGTTCTCAGCCGCACCACATCACTGAAAGGGGGCCGTGGATGAGTGAGCCACTTCTCAAAGTACGCGGTCTGAAAATCGGCGCGACGATCTACCCCCCTGGTGAGAAATCCCGCGACATCGAAATCGTGCACGGCGTTGATTTCGATCTGGAGGCTGGCAAGGTTCTAGGCCTGATCGGCGAATCCGGTGCGGGTAAATCCACCATCGGTCTGGCGTCGATGGCCTATGGCCGCGGAGGCGTCGAGCTGACAGGCGGCGAAGTCTGGGTCAATGGCCGCGACGTGCTGCAATCTGGCATGAACGATATCCGCAGCCTGCGGGGCGCCGAAGTGACCTATGTGTCCCAATCGGCAGCGGCATCGTTCAACCCTGCCAAGCGGATCATGGAACAAGTCACCGAAGCCGCAATCGGCCAAGGTAAATTTTCCAAATCCGAAGCAGAAGAACGCGCCGTTACCCTGTTCGCAAAACTCGGCCTGCCCGATCCGGAAAACATCGGATCACGCTACCCCCACCAAGTATCTGGCGGGCAGCTTCAGCGGTGCATGACCGCGTTGGCCCTATGCCCAGAACCCGATCTGGTGGTGTTTGACGAACCGACAACAGCGCTGGATGTGACGACACAGATTGACGTCTTGGCCGCGATCAAGGAAGCGATCCGCGACACAGGTGTTGCTGCGCTCTATATCACCCACGACTTGGCGGTTGTGGCGCAGGTCAGCGACCACATCATGGTGCTTCAGCAGGGTGCGATGGTCGAATACGGCACCACCGATCAGATCATCAACGCCCCGCGTGAGGAATACACCCAAGCGCTGGTGTCGGTCCGATCGATCAAACATGTCGAACAAGAGCCGACACAGACCCCCATCCTCAAGGTTGAAGGCGTCACAGCGCGCTATAGCGGCACTGACTTTGATGTCTTGAAAAACATCAATGTGGACCTTCATCCGGGACAAACTCTGGCTGTGGTAGGCGAAAGTGGTTCGGGCAAATCGACGCTTGCGCGGGTGATTACGGGGCTTTTGCCTCCGAGCGCGGGCAAGATCACCTTTGACGGGCGTGAGTTGACCCCCGATTTAGCGACACGGCCCTTGGAGGATCTGCGCGAACTGCAGATGATCTACCAAATGGCGGACACCGCAATGAACCCCCGCCAAACCGTCGGTACCATCATTGGCCGCCCGCTGGAGTTCTATTTCGGTCTGAAAGGCAAAGCAAAACAGCAACGCATTCAGGAATTGCTGGATGAGATCGAACTGGGCGAGGGTTTCCAAGACCGCTACCCAGCCGAATTGTCTGGTGGTCAAAAACAGCGCGTCTGCATTGCCCGTGCACTAGCAGCCAAGCCCAAAATGATCATCTGCGACGAGGTCACATCGGCGCTGGATCCGTTGGTTGCTGACGGCATTCTGAAGCTACTTTTACGCCTGCAAAAAGCTGATAACGTGGCTTATCTGTTCATCACCCATGATCTGGCAACGGTCAAAGCGATCTCTGACAGCATAGCCGTGATGTATCAGGGAGAGGTCATGCGTTACGGGCCAAAGTCGCAGGTTCTTGCGCCGCCATTTGACGACTACACCGACCTGCTGCTCAGCTCTGTCCCCGAGATGAGACTGGGCTGGCTGGAAGAAGTCGTTTCGAACCGCAAAATGGAGAGTGCGGGCAACTGACCCGCACTTGAATGCCAATATCACCCGCCCTGCAGCTATCGCATGAGGCGGGTGAACCTTTCGGATAATTCCTTGCGGGTCCGCGTTCCCGTCAACGTATCCACCCGATTGCCCTGCGCATCAAAAAGCATCAAAGTCACATGCTGCACGTTGTTATGCTGCGCAAAAACCGCGCCCTCCGTCTGTGTCAGATCCGCGATGATATACACAGGCGCACCATCCTTCATCCCTGCCAGTGCCTTGCGGGTTTCGCGTTGTAACGCGTTGCACAGTGGGCAAGAGGGATCATGGATTTGTACAACCGCAGGCACGCCCTGCCCAATCTTGGTCAAATCGCGTTCATCAACGGACCGGTTAAACGAGCTAACGGCCCATGCGCCCCCCGCCGCCACACCTGCAGCACCTAAAACGCCAACGCCCGCCCAGTTCAACACCCTACGTCGCGTCCATTCACGCGGGGGCGGAGCCGCCTTAATCGCTTGTTGTTGTTTACGTTTGTTGGTTTTGTGGTTTTTGGCCATGTTTGTTGCCCCTTGTCATGTCTGCCCTGACATTTACCGCACCCTGACCAAAAATGACCTCACAATCATGTGTAGAACCGCTTGCACCAGCGCGGCTGCTCCCGTCTAATGGCGGGGATAATCCCATCAGAAAGAAGAACCATGGATCGCAAGCTGCTATTGATCATCCTCGACGGTGTTCCCTATCGCAACTGGCGCCGGTTGTTCGGCAATCTGGAGGGATGGGTCGACAGCGGTGATGCACGGGTTTGGAAAATCCGCTCGGTGCTGCCGTCAATTTCGGCCTCCTGCTATGCGTCGATCCATACCGGTGTGGCACCTGCGGTGCATGGCTGCACGGGCAACGGAAATGTCTTCTACTTGGACCAACCCGATGTGTTTTCTCAGGTGCGCAAGGCAGGCGGGATCACAGGGGCTGTCGCGCACAGCTTTTGGTCCGAGTTTTTCAACCGCCACCCATTCGATTTTGTCCGCGACATCGAATATGATGAACCCGACAGCACCAGCATCAACCACGGCCGTTTCCACACGATGACGGGATACGGTCAGGCCAATCAGATGACCCCTTCGGACGTGGATTTATTTGCGACGCTTACAAACTTATGTCTGCGGTTCGGGTTGAACTACGGCATGTTGCACACCTGTACTCTGGACAGTATGGGCCACAGATTTTTCCACGATTGCCAGCAAATGGATCACGCCTGTTTTGTGATGGATGAAATGCTAGCCGCTTTCATAGGCAAGTGGCGCGCTGCCGGTTATGAAATCATGGTCACCGCAGATCACGGGCAGGATGCGCGCGGCCATCACGGCGGGCGTGATCCGCTGCAACAAGAGGCCGCTCTCTATTATTTTGGCGATGCAACGGGCCCCGATGCCGATACAGTGATCGACCAACTTCAATTGGCCCCAACAATCCTCAGCCGTTTGGGCGCCCAAATTCCGCAAACCATGAAAGCCAGCAGTTTCCTCAGCTGAAGCTAGTCAGCGGGGGGCATCTGGTCAGTTTTCAGCGCCTCAACCGCGGCAATTACGCGGTCAAAAAATGCGCGCCCGCGCTGAGAGACATGGCGCGCGCGCAGGCAACCATGCACCAACCCTGCTTCATTGAACCACATCGCGCTGCCACCCGCTGCGGTGATCTTATCGCAGTAAGCACCGCTATCGCTGGCAACCGGGTCACATTCTGCTGTGATGCAGACGGTGCGCGGCAGGCCTGAGAAATCTGCATCCTGAAGCGGCGCAAAACGCACATCGCCTAGCAGAGCCTCGCCGCCGCCCAAACGGATATCCTTATAGAACAGCATATCTTGGGTCGTCAGTTCTGGCGCATTTGCGTAGGTGACATAGCTGCCGGCCGTCGGATCCCCCCCAAGCCCAGGATAGATCAGCACCAGCCCTGCCACACGCTGTCGTACGTGATGAGTGACAGCCGCTGCCAAATTGCCGCCTGCACTGTCGCCCGCCAATAGGGGAGCGCCGTCATAGGTTGCATCAATTGCATCAAATGCCGCTTTGGCATCGTTATAGCAATTTGGGAAAACATGTTCAGGGGCCAGACGGTAATCCACGGATATGACGCGCAGGCCAGCACGGGCCGCGATCTCGGCGCAGATGTCGTCATGTGACTCCAATCCGCCGACGACAAACCCGCCCCCGTGGTAATAAATCAATGTGTTTGCGGTTTGCATATTTTCTGCTTGGATGGCCTCATAGCGGCGGCACGGCACCCCGCCATAGGTCTCATCCCAAGTCTGAACCCCATCAGGGCGCCCCGCATGAAACGCAGCACACAACGCGTCATAAACGGCGCGCTGTTCTTTGATCGTCAGGTTGGTTGCGTCAGGGGGATAAAAGGCCGCCCCCCGCGCAATATAGGCCTGCACCTCTTCATCGAGCAGAGCCCCATAGTCGGTTTCGCTCACAGCGCCTCCCATTTCGTAACAAAGCTGCCCAGAACCGTGTTCACAGCCTCCTGCGAGGCCCCGTTCATCGCGACCATTGCCACCAAGCCGCGTTTTTTGTCGTCAATCACGCGATCCACACGCGCATCCACGCTTGCGGCGGATAGAGCGGCGTCAAACACACGGGTAATCGCGCTGCGCCGCAGATCGGGTTTGAAGATCTTGCCAACACCTGTTTTAGGAAGCTCATCTAGAATTTCGATGTGCTTTGGCCGCGCTGCACGTTCATGCACATGCTCTTTACAAAAGGCCACCAGTTCTTCCGTTGTGACAGAGGCCCCATCGACCAATTCAACAAAAGCGCACGGAAGCTCGCCCGCGTGGGCATCTGGCTGGCCAATTGCACCTGCAAAGGCGACGGCTTCATGGCCCAGCAGCGCCTCCTCGATCTCGGCGGGATCAATGTTATGGCCGCCCCGAATGATCAGATCCTTGGCGCGGCCCGTGATCCAGATATAGCCATCCGCGTCTTTGCGACCCAGATCGCCTGTCCGCAAATAGACATCATCATAATAGAGGTCCTTGTTTTTGGCCGCTTCGGTGTAGGTATGGCCCGCAACGACACCTGGATTTGACACGCAAATTTCGCCAACTTCATCAACGCCAGCGTCGATATGACCATCGGGCCTGCCTTGGATAATGCGCACGCGCGTGTAGGGAAATTCGACCCCGACGGAGCCTACTTTTTTAATCCCGTCAGCAGGGTTTCCCGACACCATCACGGTGGCTTCGGTCAGGCCATAGCCTTCGAGAATTTCAACCCCTGTTGCTTTTTCGAACCGGCGGTATAGCTCCATCGGTAGGGGCGCAGAGCCGCTGAATGTGCTTTTTACCGTGCTGATATCCGCATCAACAGGCCGCTGCATCATGGCCGAGATCGCGGTCGGTACACCGATGATAAAACTGACCTGCCAGCGTTCGACCAACTTCCAGATGTTGTCAAAGACGCCCTCCCCGCGGTAACCTTGCGGCGTTGGGAAAACCGTATGCGCCCCCGCCGTCAAGGCGCCCATCAAAATCACATGACAGGCAAAAACGTGAAACAACGGAAGCGGGCAAAGGATGTTGTCGGTTTTCTCCAACAGGATCTGCTTACCGATCCAGCCATTATAAATCAGGCCCGAATATTTGTGCTGCGCAACCTTAGGCATGCCCGTTGTGCCACCCGTGTGAAAATAACACGCCACGCGATCTTCTTGCGGGTCGTCGAATTGCAAGGTCTTGGGTTGTTTGGCCAACTCTTCGGTGAAGCTTTTGTAGGTTGCTTGGTTTTGGACTGTGCGTTTGGGGCGGATCAGCGGCACGATGACCTTCTTGAGGCCAGTCAAATAGCGGTGCAGATCGACCTCCAACACCGTCTTTACATTTGGCGCCAAGGCGACGGCCTCGGCTGCTTTGTCTGCGACATCGGTCTTGGGGAAGGGCCGCAAAGTCACCACAACTGTTGCATTGGTTTCGCGCAGGATCGACCCGATTTGTTCCGCATCCAACAAAGGGTTAATAGGGGCAACAATTCCTGAAATCGCACCGCCGAAATAGCAATAAACGGTTTCGTTTGTGTTGGGCAGAATGTAGGCTACAACATCATCAGGCCCCACACCAAGACTGCGAAACAAGTTGGCAGCCTGAACGGTTTTGTCATGAAGCGCACGCCATGTCAGCGTTTCGGCGGGGTCCTTTGGGCCTGAAAGCAACTGAAAACTAAGCGCTTTGCGGTCTGGAAATTTCGACACCGTATCGGCCATCAAACTATAGAGCGTCTTATGGACATCGCGGTCCTCCCACGCGCACTCCGCCTCGATTGCGATACGGTCTTCGATTCCGCAAAATCCCATGTTTCTTCCTCCCTGTGCTGCCACTTTGCGCGGCATGCGTCATTTTGATAAGATACGATGCCGCTCTTGCGGTTAAAATTCAACCTACCCTCAGGGCAGGACGCAGCGTTATTCATGCGCCTTCCCAAACGTCAACATTTCACTACAGGACATCGGTCCGCGTGTTGACGGCGGGAAAACTGCACCCAGAGCCTGTCTGGATGCAGTCACTTTTTTAGACTGTAGGGATGCGCAACATCTGACCTGGGTAGATTTTATCCGGATGCGTCAACATGGGTTTGTTCGCCTCGAAAATCTTTTCGTAATGCGCGCCGTTGCCCAGAGTTTTCTCTGAAATACCCCAAAGCGTGTCGCCCTTTTCAACCGTGTGGAAGGTAGGCTCACCTTCGCCCCCGGTCACGTCGTCTTCGACCGCAGCAACACCTTCAACATTTCCGACGGCCAAAATGACCTTTTCGCGCATTTCTTGTGAAGCGGCTTCGCCTGTCACTGTTACTTTGTCGCCTTCTACAACAATATCCAGACCTTCAGCATCCAAGCCCAAATCCTTCAATTCGTCTTGCAGTGCCGCGCCTGTCACTTCGGCTTCATCTTCGCCGCCGAATACTTTTTTGCCAGCACCTTTTACGAAACTCCACAAACCCATCTAATGGCTCCCTTTTTGATTAACTATGGGAGCAAGCTTTTCATCTCACGGGTCTGTTATGCAAGAGGGAATTACCCCGCTGGGGTCCCATCCGTAAATTGAAGACGTGCAAGGCGCGCATATAGGCCGCCTTTGGCAACCAGCCCATCGTGGGTGCCCGTATCTACGATGCGACCTGCCTCTAGCACGACAATGCGGTCCGCTTTTTTCACTGTCGCCAAACGATGCGCCACGATCAGGGTTGTGCGGTCAGCGCTGAGATCTTCAACAGCGGCCTGTACCGCACGTTCGCTTTCTGCATCCAGCGCGCTGGTTGCTTCGTCCAACAGCAAAACCGGTGCGTCCCGCAGGATCGCGCGGGCGATGGCGATGCGCTGTTTTTGCCCCCCAGACAACATCACACCGCGTTCGCCCAGATAGCTGTCATAGCCATCGGGAAGATCTGTGATGAACCCGTCAGCGGCCGCCGCGCGCGCGGCCTGTTCAATCTGCGCATCTGTGGCATCGGGGCGGCCAAAACGAATGTTATCGCGCGCAGAGGCCGCAAAAATCACAGGATCTTGCGGCACAATCGCAATCTC
>JBDVSG010000203.1:0-9725 GCA_039967155.1 Sulfitobacter sp.
TTTCCATTGTTGCTCAGTCGTAATATAGAAACACCATAAGCGGGGTTCAAGCACCGTGTTAGAGGAGATTGCCCTTGCGCGCATCATTTGCCGCCGATCCCAATCGCGCCCGTGGGCGACGGGTCGCTGAGGAAGAAAATAGCTTTCGGTCGTGTTTTCAACGTGATCGGGATCGTATCATCCACGCCAGCGCCTTTCGGCGGCTGAAACATAAGACCCAAGTTTTTGTCGAACATGAAGGCGACTATTACCGCACCCGTCTGACCCACAGCATCGAAGTGGCGCAAGTGGCGCGCACGATTTCGGGCGCTTTGGGGGTGAATGCAGAGCTGACCGAAGCCGTGGCACTGGCCCATGATCTGGGGCATCCGCCCTTTGGCCACACGGGCGAGGACGCGCTGCACGTGCTGATGGCGCCTTACGGTGGGTTTGATCACAACGCCCAAGCGATCAAAATTGTGACCTCACTGGAACGCCATTACGCCGAATTTGACGGGTTAAACCTGACTTGGGAAACGCTGGAAGGCATCGCCAAACACAACGGGCCGGTGACGGGCGATTTGCCCCATGCTTTGGCGGGGTACAACGAACTGCATGACCTTGAACTACACACGCATGCCAGCGCCGAGGCACAAGTGGCTGCATTGGCCGATGATATTGCCTATAACAATCACGATCTGCACGACGGTCTGCGCGCGGGCCTGTTCGGCGAGGACGAAATCGCCGAGTTGCCAATGATTGGTGCGGCGTATGCGCAAGTGGATGCGCTTTATCCTGATCTTGATCCGTACCGCAGACGGCATGAGGCCTTGCGGCGGGTGTTTGGCGTGATGGTGGCCGATGTGATCGACACGTCGCGCGGGCTGCTGGCAGAGGCGGGCGCGGATTCGGTTGAAGATATTCGCACCCTTGGCCGCCCTGTGATCCGTTTCTCTGATCGGCTGTGGGGCGATCTGGGAGCGATCCGAAAATTCCTGTTCACCCGCATGTACCGCGCACCCGAAGTGATGAAAATTCGCGCCGAGGTCACAAGCGTGGTTGAGGACCTGTTTCCGCTGTTCTTGCAAAACCCTGACATGATGCCCGAAGATTGGCGCGCGGATATTGCGGGGGCGGGGGCTGACCCTGTGATGCTGGCGCGGATCGTTTCGGATTATATTTCGGGCATGACGGATCGTTTTGCGCTACAAGAACATGAACGACTGATTGGCAACAAGGCGCTTTGAGCGAACAAAGGGTGATATATGCTTGATGCAGAAACACAAACTGGGGTGACCCAACCAGCTGGGGCGTTGCAAGGGCAGCGTATTTTGGTGCTGGGGGCATGCTGCGGTTTTGGCCGCGGTATGGTGCGTGCGCTGAATGCGGCCTCGGCGAAGGTGATCGCGGCCGATAGCAACACAGACGCGCTAAAGCTGATGAGCGGCGTGGTGCCTCTGGCCCTGCGCGGTGAGGCTGACATGGCATTGCGCCGTGTTGGGCGCCAGTGGGGCAGCGCACGGTTGGATGCGGTTCTCAACCTGATGCCGCTCAGACGGCCCGAGCTGATTGACCTGAACATCGCTGTCCTGCAGGGCGCGGTACAAGGATTTATGCCGTCGCTGATCCCGCAAGGGGGGCAAATCCTGACCGTCGTTGCGCGCCCAGACCAACCTTTGGAATTGGGGGCAGGGGCGATGGCGCCTGCTTTGCTGTCGGCGCAAAATGCACTGGCACAGACGCTAAAGCGGGACGGCTTGCTGCTGAACATGATTTCCGTTGGCGAGGGCGGCGTGAAGCCCGCGCGCAGTGCGGCGATAGGGCTTTTGGGTAAATCGCTTGGGCCCCTTACGGGGGCTGAGCTGCGCGTGTGATTGACGTGGCCCGCCCAAGTGTTAAATGAAGCGGAACTCTATTTCCTGAAAGCAGTCTGATGAACCTCTTTGCCGATATCCGTTCCCTTGTCCTTAGCGCGCTGGACGCGATGGTTGTTGCTGGCGATCTGCCTGCGGGCCTGTCCACCGACAATGTGACAGCCGAACCGCCGCGCGATGCGGCCCATGGGGATATGGCAACAAATGCGGCAATGGTTCTGGCTAAACCCGCTGGCATGAAACCCCGCGACATTGCCGAAAAATTGTCAGCCCTTTTGGTAGAGGATCCGCGCGTCACCAGCGCCGAGGTCGCGGGTCCAGGGTTTTTGAACATCCGTCTGGCCGCCACTGTTTGGCAGGGGGTGGCGCTGAATGTGTTGGAAAGCGGCACAGACTACGGTCGTGGCACGCTGGGCACGGGGAAATCCGTGAACGTGGAATATGTTTCGGCCAACCCGACAGGCCCGCTGCATGTGGGCCATACCCGTGGCGCGGTTTTCGGCGATGCTTTGGCGTCGTTGCTGGCCTTTGCGGGCTGGGACGTGACGCGCGAATACGTCATTAACGACGGTGGCGGCCAGATCGGCATGCTCGCACGGTCGGTCTATCTGCGCTACCTTGAAGCCCACGGCCAAGAGGTCGCTTTCCCCGAAGGCACATACCCCGGTGATTATCTGGTGCCCGTGGGCGAGAAGTTGAAACAGCAGGTCGGCGATAAATTCATCGACCAACCCGAGGACGTCTGGCTGGGACCAATCGGCGATTTCGCCACAGATGAGATGATGGACCTGATCCGCGCGGATCTGGCGCTTTTGGGTGTGGAGATGGATCGCTTTTTCTCGGAAAAATCGCTCTATAATACGGGTAAGATCGAAGCCTGCCTTGATAAGCTTGATGAAATGGGCCTGATCTATGTGGGCACAATGGAGCCGCCAAAGGGCAAGCTGCCTGATGATTGGGAAGCGCGCGAACAGACGCTGTTCAAATCAACCGACTTTGGCGATGACCAAGACCGCCCGATCAAGAAAAACGATGGCGCATGGACGTATTTCGCCCCCGATATCGCCTATCACTATGACAAGGTCGAGCGCGGCTATGACGCGTTGATTAACGTTTTTGGCGCGGATCACGGTGGCTATGTCAAACGGATGAAGGCCGCGGTGCATGCGCTGTCGGACGGCAAAGTGCCGCTGGACATCAAACTGACGCAGCTGGTGAAGCTGTTCAAAAACGGCTCGGAATTTAAAATGTCGAAGCGGGCGGGTAACTTTGTCACTCTGCGCGATTTGATCGACGAAGTCGGCAGCGACGTGACCCGCTTTGTGATGCTGACGCGCAAGAACGACGCGCCGCTGGACTTTGACTTTGACAAAGTGATGGAGCAATCGCGCGAAAACCCTGTTTTCTATGTGCAATACGCCCATGCGCGCGTGGCATCGGTCATGCGCAAGGCGGCGGATGCGGGGATAGCTGTAGACGCGGATACGCTGAAATCCGCTGATCTGAGCAAGCTGGATCACACAGCAGAGCTGGCGTTGCTGCGCAAAGTGGCGGAATGGCCGCGTTTGGTTGAAACGGCAGCGCGCAGCAATGAACCCCACCGCATTGCCTTCTATCTCTATGAACTTGCTGGGGATTTGCACGGGTTTTGGAACTTGGGCAATGCTGAAACGAACCTCCGTTTCATCCAAGACGACGATCCTGCAACATCGCAGGCGAAAATTGCGCTGGCACGCTCTGTTGCGATTGTAATTGCGGCAGGCTTGGGTATCCTTGGCGTAACACCTGCGGATGAGATGCGCTAAGCACGCCCGCAGGCGGCAGTAAGTACACGGCAGATCTGCGCGGCAATGTACCGCGCGGACAGAGAGGCAACGATGGCAGATTTTACACACTCCCAGCAGGGGGTTGGTGCGGTGCATCAACATCCAGAATATGCGACGGGCGGAGCAACGACACTGACCAAACTCACCAATCTGACGGGCGCTTTGGTGTCTGTTGCCTTGGTTATTGGTGTTGGCGTTTGGGGGTATAAGCTGCTGGTGCGCGATGTGACGGGCATTCCTGTTGTGCGGGCTGCGGCGGGTGAAATGCGGGTGCGCCCCGAAAACCCAGGTGGTCAATTGGCCCAGAACCAAGGTCTGTCGGTCAATACTGTCGCTGCCATCGGTGAGGCTGATGCCCTAGCTCAAGAACTTCACCTTGCGCCACAACCGACTGACCTTGCAGAGGAAGATCAGCCAATGCCGCTGATCAATGAAGCCTCCACCGCGCCTGTGCCGCAGATTGAGGCCCCCGAAATAGCGGCTCAGAATGCTGTGCTTGAGACCCCAAATGTTGCCGAGGCGCTGAACGATGGCTCGATTGACAGCCTTGTGGCGCAGCTAACCGAGGGCGTTGCGCCGCTGGAAGCGCTCAGCGGTGACAGCGTTCCGGTTCTTGCATCCGTGAGTGCGCAAAATCTACCGGCTTTGCTGAACGGTGACGGGCTGAGCGTCTCTTTGCGGCCAACACTGCGCCCCCGCCGTACGGCGCCAACAACACAAGTTGCTGCCAGTGCTGCTGCAGTGAGTGCGCTGGATATCGATCCAAGCGGTTTGCCGATCGGCACCCGTCTGGTGCAGCTTGGCGCCTTTGACAGCCCCGATATTGCCCGCGCGCAATGGGGTAAACTGAGCGCCCGTTTCGCGCCCTTCATGGAAGGCAAAAAGCGGATTGTGATGAAGGCAAAATCGGGCGGGCGCACGTTCTACCGTTTGCGTGCCCATGGGTTTGATGACATCGGTGATGCGCGCCGTTTCTGCTCGGCATTGGTTGCCGAAAGCGTGGATTGCATTCCTGTGGTGACACGGTGAGCACGACGCGCCCCTTTGGCGCCACGATCCTAGGCGTCGCAGGTCTGCGGCTGACGGCTGAGGAAAAGGCACTGTTTGCGGATGTAAATCCGTTTGGCTTTATCCTGTTTGCACGCAACATCGATACGCCCGACCAAATTCGCGCGCTCTGTGATGAGCTCCGCACGGCCGTGGGCCACAATGCACCGATCACAATTGACCAAGAAGGCGGCCGCGTTCAGCGCCTGCGTGCGCCTCAATGGCGCGAATGGCTGCCGCCGATGGATTTTGTTCAGGCAGCAGGCCCCAATGCCGCAGAGGCCATGTATCTACGCTTTCGCCTGATCGCCCATGAATTATATGCCTTGGGCATCGACAGCAACTGCGCCCCTATGGTCGATGTGCCAGAGGCCACGACGCATGAATTTCTCTATAATCGGTGCTACGGCGTCGACGCTGCAAACATCGCGTTGATGGGGCAGGCGGCCAATGACGGCATGTTGGCGGGGGGCGTTCTGCCCGTTATCAAACATATTCCCGGCCATGGACGCGCCACAGCGGACAGCCATTTTGAACTCCCCCGCGTGGATGCCGCCCATGAGGCGCTCAGCCGTTCGGATTTTGCGCCCTTCAAAGCGCTGCGCGATACCCCCATGGGCATGACCGCCCATGTGGTCTATGAGGCGATTGATGCAAAACCCGCCACCCTGTCCAAACGGATGATGCATGTGATCCGTGATGAGATCGGCTTTGACAATCTTATCATGACCGATGACATCTCCATGAAGGCGCTCACCGGATCGCTGGCAGGGCTCAGCCGTGATGCTCTTGCGGCGGGGTGTGATGTGATCCTGCACTGCAATGGCACAATGTCCCAGATGGCAACCGTGGCAGAAGCGGCAGGCGAAATGACCCAAGCGGCCCAGCGACGTGCGCTGCGCGCGCTCAGCTACCGCCAAACACCCGACGATATTGACATCGCAGCCCTCGATGCCCAGCTTAAGACGCTGTTGGGTGAGGAAGTCCATGGCTGAAAACATGTTGGGGCAAAGCGCCGAAGCGGTCGCCGAAAGGTTGGCTGCCGAAGCGCTGATCGTTGATGTCGACGGGTTCGAAGGCCCGTTGGACCTGCTGCTGACCCTCAGCCGCACCCAAAAGGTTGACCTGCTAAAGGTCTCGGTGCTGCAATTGGCACGGCAATATCTTGCCTTTGTCGAGAAGGCCAAGGAGCTGCGGCTGGAACTTGCTGCGGATTATTTGGTTATGGCCGCATGGCTGGCCTTTCTGAAATCTCGGTTGCTGCTGCCCCCTGATTCGACCGATGACGGCCCCTCGGGCGAGGAACTGGCCGCGCATCTGGCCTTCCAGCTAGAGCGTCTGGCAGCAATGCGCGATGTGGCTGCACGGCTGATGGCGCGTGACCAACTTGGCCGCGATTTCTTTGCGCGGGGCGAAACCCAAATGGTCGAACGTGTGCGCCGCGTGACCTACACCGCAACCTTGTTGGACCTGATGCAGGGATATGCACGCATCCGCACCCGAGATGAATTCCGACCCTTTGTGATGGACCGTGAAAGCGTCTTTACAATGGAGCAAGCACTGGAACGCATGCGGGGTCTTATCGGATATGCGGGCGATTGGGGGGATCTGCTCAGCTATCTGCCCGAAGGTTGGGAAAGCGATCCTGTCAAGCGCCGCTCGGCCACAGCCGCGACATTCGCGGCCTCCCTTGAGCTGGTGAAAGAAGGCCATTTGGAAATCCGCCAAAGCGAGACATTTGCGCCTATCCAGCTGCGGAAGAAAGATTAAGTTTATGTCAGAACAAATTGATAACACATCAGAAAGCCTGTTTTCATCTCCTCCAATGGCGGAACAGGAACGCATGATCGAAGCAATCCTTTTTGCTTGCGCAGAACCGGTAACCCTAAAGGAACTCTCCGAACGGATGCCGCACGGCAGTGACGCTGCAGAAGCCATGGTCTACCTGCGCCGCCGCTACGAAGGGCGCGGTGTCAATGTCATGAAAATCGGCGACGCTTATGCCATGCGCACAGCTGCGGATCTTGGCTATCTGATGCAAAAAGAAACGGTTGAGACCCGCAAACTCAGCCGTGCCGCGATCGAAACACTCGCCATCATCGCATACCACCAGCCCGTCACCCGCGCCGAGATCGAAGAAATCCGCGGCGTCTCGGTCTCTCGCGGAACAGTTGATCAACTTCTTGAACTGGAATGGATCCGCTTTGGCCGCCGCAAAATGACACCCGGCAGACCGGTGACTTTTGTCGTGACTGAGACCTTCCTTGATCACTTCGGTCTCGAAAACCCCCGCGATCTGCCAGGCCTAAAAGAACTCCGTTCCGCAGGCCTGCTAGAGAACCGACCAACCGTTGGCGGTGTCCCACAGGTCGGTGACGGGGAGGACGAGCCAGAAACAACAGAAGGTCAAAGCGAACTATTTGAAGATTGATCCTCACAATTGCCGTAATTGTCCCTATAGTGGCGACAAATAGATTGAGACAAGGAGAGCGAGATGAACCAGATTATCAATATGATCATGCGTACTGTCATGCGCAAATTGCTCAACAAAGGTATCGACGCAGGCTTTAACAAAGCCGCGTCCATGCGGGGCGGACCCAAAAAGCAAGCCAAAGGCGAAATTGACGACTATGGCAACCCAGTCGCACAGCACACCCAACGTTCCGGCGGCTCCTCAAACAAGGGCGCGCAACAAGCAAAACAAGCAATGAAAATGGCCCGCCGCATCAACAAGTTTTAGCAGCACTGCGTTTCTTTTAGCGGCACAGCCTATCTTTCTTGGCCCAAAATACTCTGGGGGAATTGTCCCGCAGGGACAAGGGGGCTAGCCCCTCATTGTGCCAACGGTGCTTTGAAATGTTTGGATAATTTCAGCCCTTGGCCCTGATAATTTGACGCAATGCCTGCTCCATATAACTGTGTTGGGGCTTCTTGCATGCGTTCATACACCAAACGTCCGACAACCTGCCCGTGCTCCAGAACAAAAGGCGCTTCGTGGCAACGTACTTCTAAGACACCGCGCGATCCAGCGCCGCCCGCCGCATCATGGCCAAACCCAGGGTCAAAGAACCCCGCATAATGCACGCGGAACTCCCCAACCATCGCCAGATAGGGGGCCATTTCGGCGGCATAGTCTGGCGGGATGGTCACAGCTTCACGGCTCACTAGGATATAGAAAGCACCGGGATCCAGAATGATCTGACCATTATCGCTGTGAACTTCTTCCCAATAATCCGCAGGGGCGTATTGCCCGATCTTGTCCAGATCAATCACCCCTGTATGGGGTTTGGCGCGGTAACCGACCAGCGTGGTGTCCTTTAGACGCAGGTCCACTGAGAACCCCAGCCCTTCATCAATCACAGCATCACCATCAACCAGCGGTGTCTGCGCGTGCAGGCTACGCAGGGCATCGTCGCTCAGGACAGCGTCGCCAGTACCAAACCTGATCTGGTTTAACCGCATGCCTGGGCGGACCAAAACCGAGAAAGAGCGGGGGCAGATTTCGGCATAAAGCGGACCGTGATAACCTGCTGCGATCCGGTCAAATTCCGTGCCGCCATCGGTGATCGTGCGTGTCAGCAGGTCCAAACGCCCGGTTGAGCTCTTGGCATTGGCGACAGCGGTTACATTTTCTGGCAGGGCTAGATGCTCCATCAAGGGAACAACGTAAACAGCGCCTTTTTCCAGAACGGCACCGTTGGTGAGGTCCACGCGGTGCATCTCGAATTCTTCCAAACGCTCAGCGACCTTGGCACCGTGACCAGCCAGAAAGGACGCACGCACGCGGTAGGCGACAGTGCCCAACCGCAGGTCAAGGCTGGCTGGTTGGATTTGTGCTGCATCCACCGTAGGATCGGCGGAAATCTGACCCTTGGCGATCATCGTCTCTAGCTGTTGGTTCGGGATCACGCCGGTCATGATTTGTCCTTTCGAATGGCCACCTTTTGGGGCGGTCCTAGATGTGCAAAACGCCCGCATCCTGATTGGGATACGAGCGTTTTGGTGTATGTCGTGGTCGGGCTAGCAGGACTCGAACCTGCGACCTTCCGTCCCCCAGACGGACGCGCTACCAGGCTGCGCCATAGCCCGACATGAGGCTGTTCATACCGCATAAAGCGCGCGGTGCAAGAGGCAATCGCACACATTTCAACACGCGCTCAGGATTTTGGTTGCGCACCACCGCGCTGCGCTGCCATCTTGTCGCGCAAACTGGTGAGTTGGGCCAGAAGCGGCTTAAGTTTGGATGCGGTTTGGGTGTCTAGCATGCGGGTGCGGGCGGCGTAAGACAGGGTCGAAATATCGACGGGGAATTCGCCTTCTGGCGTAAGGGCAGGCATGCCGATATCGCGTGGCTTTGGCGCAGAGGCCGCGGCTTCTGGCGTGGCTTCTGCAGGCGGTTCTTCGGTGACTGGTTGGGGGGCTGTTTCTGCGGTGTTTTGCGCTGTTTGTTCTTGCAAAGGGGGCTGCTGTGGGATTGTCTCAGCAGTCTCAGCAGTCTCAGCAGTCTCAGCAGTCTCAGCAGTCTCAGCAGTCTCAGCAGTCTCAGCAGTCTCAGCAGTCTCAGCAGTCTCAGCAGTCTCAGCAGTCTCAGCAGTCTCAGCAGTCTCAGTCGGCGCATCTGCGGCTGGAGGATCTGCTGGCGGTGTGAATGTCTGGAGCAGGTCTTTCTGATCGGTATTTTCTTCGGCGGCGGGCGCAGCCTCATCTGATTGGGGCGGTTGTTCATCCGCTGGCGTGGCCTGTACCGGTGCTGGCGTTTCTAATTCTGGGGATGCAGTGACGTCGGCTTCAGCTTCGGGCTGTTGGACAGGTGCGGCCGCGATAATTTCTTCTTCGGGTGCCGATTTCTGCGTGACATCTGTTTCAGCACGGATATCTTCAGCGACTTCAGCGACTTCAGCGACTTCAGCGACTTCAGCGACTTCAGCGACTTCAGCGACTTCAGCGACTTCAGCGACTTCAGCGACTTCAGCGACTTCAGCGACTTCAGCGACTTCAG
>JBDVSG010000204.1:0-3965 GCA_039967155.1 Sulfitobacter sp.
GAAAAGAACGGCAGCCACATCATGTGGGGGAACTACAAGGCCTCCGTTCAGGGGGGGTATTACCTTCGAAATGAACGGACGCTCTATGGGGCGCAGGGCCTTTACCGCAGTGCGGCGACAACATCGCGCGGCCAATCGCGCGTCACAGTAGAGGCCTACGCCGCCAGCCCTGATAATCTGCCTGGGCGCGATACGTTCCTTGGGACGGGGGGCTCGATCTACTTCTTGCAACGGCAGGATATTTCGGTTGATACCGAACAGCTGAGGATTGAAATCCGCGACCGTGACACAGGCCGTGTTGTGGATCAGCGCACGTTGACGCCGGGCAGTGACTACCGGATCAACTACACCCAAGGCTCAATTTTGCTGACCGAGCCGCTAAGCGGCACCGCCAATGCAGGCACTGTGGTCAGCGATCCAGCAGGCGATTATGACGTTCTGTTGGTTGCAAACTATGAATATACGCCCGTTGCGGGCGATGTGGATGGCTACAGCTATGGCGGCCGCGCCGAGGCGTGGCTGGGCGATAACCTACGTCTTGGCTATACGGGTGTGGTTGAGCAAACGGATGTGGCCGACCAGACAGCCCAATCTGTTGACCTATTGTGGGAACTGACCGAGCGCAGCTATCTGGAACTGGAATATGCCGAAACAGAAGGCCCGGGCTTTGGCTCTACTTTCTCGACGGATGGCGGTTTGATTGTCGAAAGCGACCCCACAGCGGGTGTCACGGATGGTACGGGGCAGGCTTATGCCATCAATGGCCGCGTTGATTTTGAGGACTTGGGGCTGAAATTGCCCGGGACTGTGTCGGCCTATTACGAATCCCGCGATGCGGGGTTCTCGACGTTGGATTATGAAACCAACGTCGACGAAGAACTGTGGGGCATTTCGGTTGATGTTGAGGCCAGCCCCCGTCTGACCTACCGTTTGTATTATGACAGTTTTGAAGACGCCAATGGGCGCGTTAAGGACACCGGCGGGGCCGAGATCGCCTATCTGGTGTCAGACCGTGTAAAGCTGGAATTTGGCGCCGAACATTTGGACCAGAACACCGTCGGTGGTGACCCAGATGAAAATGGCCGCCGCACAGATGTTGCCCTGCGTGCAACATTCACAGAAAGCGACGACTTTGCGTGGTATATCTATGGCCAAGGCACTGTGGACCGTTCGGGCGGCATCGAACGCAACAACCGTGTAGGCGCAGGCCTGCGCTACCGTTTTGCCGAGAAATGGGTGTTTGAGGGTGAAGCCTCTGACGGATCATTGGGGGCTGCGGGATCGGCGTTGCTGACTTATCAGCGCAATGAGACGGACGATATCTATTTTGGCTACCGTCTGGATCCGGGACGTGAATTTACCGGCACCGATTTGGTGGGCCGTGACCGCGGTCAATATGTTGCAGGGGGCCGGCGCCAGCTGAACCCTGATCTGGATGTCTATGGTGAAAACACCTACGATATTTTTGGTCGCCATAAATCTCTGACCAGCACCTATGGCGTTGAATATCGCACGACAGAACAGCTGACGCTTTTGGGTAGTTATGAATACGGGCAGATCGACGATGCCGTGAATGGCGATTTTGACCGTAAGGCGCTGTCGTTGGGCGCCCGTTTTGAGGGCGAAGAAGGCCTGTCTTGGCGCGCCCGCGCCGAATTCCGCCGTGACCGCGGCGAAACATCAGGCACCAACCGCGACAGCGATGCGTTTTTGTTCGTGGGCTCGGCACGCTATAAAATCAACGAAAACCAGCGTTTTGTGTTCTCGGTAGATTATGCGGATACCGAGACGGATAATGTGTCGATTGTATCGGGGCAATATATCGATGCGCAGATGGGCTATGCCTACCGTCCAGTGGATAATGACCGTTTGAACCTGCTGTTCAAATACCGCTTTCTCAAGGATTCTATCGGCGAACAGATTGACGGCTCATCCGAACGCGGTCCGCGCCAGACCAGCCATGTGCTGTCGCTGGATGCCGATTACGATCTGAACCAGCAGTGGACTTTGGGTGGCAAACTGGGCGGCCGCTGGGGTGAATCTTCGCCAGATGATACGATTGCCTTGGCCGATAATGATGCCTATCTGGCTGTGATCAACGCGCGCTATCACCTGACCCATAAATGGGATTTGTTGATCGAGGGCCGCTATCTGGAGGCCTCAGATGCGGGCCTGTCCGAGTTCGGCGTATTGGGCGCCGCCTACCGCCATATTGGCAATAACGTCAAATTGGGTGTGGGGTATAACACGGGCCGTTTCTCGGATGATCTGACGGATTTGACCTATGATGATGAAGGCGTGTTCATCAACTTCATCGCAAAGTTCTAAGCGAGCTTTGCGCAGTGCCACGGGCCTGATCACAGGGCCGTGGCAGCCTGTATTATACGGCGTCCCGAAATGCGGTCAGGAAAGCCTGCGCATTTGTCTTTAATGAGGGCCCTAGATAGCCGCCCTCTTGGACCAGAACTGTCGGCAGGTCCATCGCGGCAATACGCCGTGCCATATCAGCAAATCCGCCTGCGTCTACATTTACAGCAGCCAGCGGATCGTCCGAGGCCATGTCAAAGCCCAAAGAAATGACCAAAGCTTCGGCGCCGAATTCCTCGATGGCAGTGATGCTTTTGTCCAAGGCCGCCAGCACCTCAGGTTCTCCATCGCCCAATTGCAGGACTTCGTTGCGCGTCGCGCCAATGCCGTCGCCTTCACCCGTTTCATCGGCATAGCCCAGATAAAAGGTGGGGTAGGTCGCAGGATCGGGGTGCAAGGAACAAAAGAACACATCCGAGCGGTCATAAAACACGTCCATAGATCCGTTGCCCGTGTGCACATCCACATCGAGCAACGCAACTTTGGACCATTTGCCCAGCATGTGATGGGCGGCGATGCTGGCGTTGTTGTAAAAACAAAACCCGTTGGCGCAGTCTTTCATCGCGTGATGCCCCGGTGGGCGGCTGAGCCCGTAGGAAACGCGGGCGCCTGTCATAACCTCGGCGGCGGCAGAAAGGGCGGTTTGGGCGGACCAATAGATCGCCTCATAAGTGTTTTCGGTCAACGGTGTCGAGGTGTCGGTCATCCACCAGCCCAAGGCGCCGTTGATGTCTTTGGGCAGACGGCCACGGCGGGTGCCTGGATGGCGGGTGGGAATGCCCAAAGCGTCTGCTGGCGCTTCTTTTACAAACCGCGCATGGGCGTCGGTAAAGAAATCAACGTAGTCGGGGTCGTGAACGGCCTTGATCGGGGCGGTCCCGAAATCTGATGGGGCTTCAACAGGAAACCCGTTTTCCAGCAGCATGTCGCGGATCAAAATCGCGCGCTCTGGCTGTTCCGGGTGGGCCATCGGGGCGCCGCCGCGGTAGTAGACGGCGGGTTTGTGGCCCAATTGGCGTTCGTCGAAAAATGCTTTCATCGTGCTGTCCTATTCTGTCCTAATAGCCTGTCTTTAAGTCTACGATGCTGGTTGGGCAGCGGCCTGCTGCCACGTCATTGATTGCGTTCTCAAGAGCATTGGCGACAACTTCAGGGGTGGTCACGCTGGCCTCATGGGGGGTGACCACCACATTGGGGTGCGTCCAGAACGGATGGGTGTCGGGCAGGGGTTCTTGTTTGAAAACATCCAGTGACGCGCCCCCGATCTGGCCGCTGTCCAGCGCCGCAATGAGGTCTTCCTCTACCAGATGATCACCGCGGCCCAGCTGGATCAGCGCAGCGCCTTTGGGCATGATCGCAAACAGTTTTGCGTTCAACACGTTGCGCGTTTGCGGGGTAAGCGGCAGTACGTTGATCAAGATATCCGCCTGCGCTGCGACCTCATTTACGGCGTCATCGCCCGAAATGCGCGTGATGCCTGCTTCGCTTTCGCCTGCTGTGCGGCTGGCGACCAACACCTGAAACCCAAGGGCAGCTGTCGCCTGCGCAATGGCTTTTCCCATCAGCCCATAGCCCAAAATGCCCACGGTAATCAGGGA
>JBDVSG010000205.1:0-7202 GCA_039967155.1 Sulfitobacter sp.
AGAGAGGTCAGGGCCAGAAGGGCCGCAAAAAGTTGTCTACGCATAGCTACCTTTAAAAAATCAGTTTATTATCAACATTATTAGGGCGACTACCCCCAGAGCGAGAGCCCAAGTGCGCCAAAGTACTTTCACCGATGCATCAATATCCAATGGGCCAATCGTTTTGGCGCCAGCGCCGCCCACCCACGGAAAATCCTGCATTATGCCATCATAGGCGCGCGGCCCCGCCAAGGCTACATTTATAGCGCGTGCCATTGCGGCTTCGGGCCAACCTGCGTTGGGCGAACGGTGGTGAGAGGCATCGCGCGCGATTGCTGGAGCATCCGGATTGCCCGAAGGAAGAGCCATGAGCAGGCAGGTCATGCGGGCAGGCAGGAAGTTCAGAATGTCATCCATATAGGCGGCGGCCTTGCCGAAATATTCGTATTGTGGGGTGCGATAGGCGATCATGCTGTCAGCGGTGTTTACGATTTTATAGATCATCAGCCCCGGCAAGCCTGCGATCAACAACCAAAAGGCCGGCGCTATGACACCGTCTGACATATTCTCGGCCGCACTTTCGATGGCTGCGCGGGCGGTGGCGGATTGGTCCATACGGGCGGTGTCTCGGCTGACGATCATAGACACTGCACGGCGGCCATCCCCGAGCGAGACCCGCAGCCCTTCTGCGACCGCAGACACATGTTGAACGAGAGAGCGTTGTGCCAAAAGGATGGCTGCAACAATGATCTGAACAGGCGCAGGGGTGTGGCCAAGCCCCCAACCGAGCGCCCCAGCACCGCCCATCAGGATCAATAGCGTGATCGTGCCTGCAAAAAGGCCGTGCTTGCCGCGATTGAGCGCCATGTCCAAACTGCCGACGGCTTTGCCCATCACAACTGCAGGGTGGGGCAGACGCGCCCACAGCCAGCGCGGTTCGCCCATCACTGCATCTAACAGCATGGCGAGTAAAAGGATCGTCGCAGTATTCATGCCAAAGCGCTCTCGATCCGCAGCCATTGATGGGGGGCAGGTAGGCCTAGCCGTAACCATTTAGAATTGTATGGGAAGCTGCGGCTCCAGATATGGTGATGGGCGAGACGATCCTGCCATGCAGGTGCGCTGTCGACCTCATACAAGCGGAACAAGGACGTGCCACCGATCAGTTTTGCGTCCTTTGCCGTAATCAACCGGTCCAGTCGGTCTGCATCTGCAGTCAGGCGTAGGCGCGTTTGTTCGGCCCATTGCGGATCCTTCAGCGCGCGGGCGCCGATGCTTAGTGCAGGTCCTGCAACGGGCCATGGGCCTAGCATCTGTGCGATTTGGTCCACCAATGCGGGTGGTCCGATGACAAAGCCCAAACGCAAACCCGCAAGGCCCCAGAACTTTCCGAAACTCTTCAGCACAAGGGTGTCTGCGCGTGTTGTCTGGCTCAGCAAGGATGCGTCAGGCATCACGTCACAAAAGCTCTCGTCGATGATGCGCAGCGGCGCGTTCAGATCCGAGGCGGCAAAAAGGCGACCGTCGGGATTGTTTGGATGAACAACCACTTGGGCGTCTGCCGGGCCGTTTGAGACCTGCCAACCGTTGGCTGTAAAAGCGGCCGCATGTTCGTTGTAAGTGGGGGCCGCGATGTGGACCCGCCCTGCGGTTTGCAAGCGGGGGATCATGGCAATAGGCGCTGAAGCGCCAGGGGTGGCTAGAATGGCGACCTGTTCAGGGACATTCCAAAATTGGCGGGCAGCTTCGATTAGATTCGTTTGAGCCGCTTGGTCGGGCAGGGCGGCCCAAGCATTGTCGTCAATTGTGCCAATTGGATAGGGGACTGGGTTGATCCCCGTTGACAAATCGATCCAATCGTTGCGATTTCCGCCGAATTTTTGTGCTGCGGCGTCAATCCCGCCGCCATGATCTTGTGTTTTTTTTATCAATTGGTCTACTCTGCGGGCAACATAACCGGCATATTTTAGCCGAATTTCATCACTGACAAAGCTGAGTTTTGCTTAACTATCAATAGATGGTTAACTGTAGGTATCGATTTCAGAGCGCCTCGTGGCTTTTTGGGTGGTTTATTACGTTTCTCAGGGGTCAAAGGGGGCCGGTACAATGGACTTTGATGGTCTCAACCAGACCCGCGTTTTGATCGTGGAAAGCCATCCCGAGCTTGCTGTTCTTTGGCAAAAACATTTGCTGCGGCAGGGTATGCAGGTTCATTTCGTGACTGGTCAGGAAGACGCAATCGCGTATTTGGGCAAGAACACCATTGATATCATCATTCTTGATTTGGTGATTGAGGAAGGTTCGGCTTTGCCCATTGCGGATTACGCGAACTACCGCCAACCCAATGCAAAAGTGATTTTTGTGACGAACACAAGTTTCTTCTCGGACGGGTCGATCTTTGCGCATTCGGCTAATGCACGTGCTTTTGTGCAAAGCAACACACCACCAGAAGACTTGGCTGCCATGGTTGCGCATTACGGAGCGGAAGCCCAAGCCAGCTGAAAACAGAAGCCAGTCCGAAATGGCATTAGCGAGCAAATTCTAAATATCTTTAGAACAACCCGTTTAAGCAAATTGATTTAACTTGATTGCAATGTTCCACAGCTATGCCTGTAGGTGTGATTGAGATGTAGACAGATTGTGTCCCGCATCAAAATCTCAAATTCTGATGGACGGTCTCGTCTCTTGGAATTGCATTTAGTGTTTGAGTTGAAGGAAAATCATGGACATATTTTTGCCAGATGGCTTTCGGTCTGACCACGCACGTCGATCATCGCGCGGCCCAGAGCAGGTGCAACGATTGCGTGTCGCGGCAGGTGGCGTCGACTATATCGTTCTACGTCGGTGGGCAACGGGGTTTGCTGTTGCAGCAGATGATGCGCCAGCAATGAAAGGTGTTGTGGACCTCTTTGATGGCAAAACACACCTAGGTAAGTGTTTGATCTCAGACAGCAAGGCGGCAGGACCCGAGGTGTTCTTTTCGGTAAGGAATGCGGTCGGCGTCAATTACGCCGCTGCAACGATGATTGAAGGCAACACCTAAACCCCGCCCATTTTTCTAAGCTAGGGTATCTATTTGGTGCGGGCGCGTTGTTTTGGGCGCCCGCACCAGATTCATTATTGCAGGTCTTTAAAAGCCTCGGCCAGACGGTTGCAGGCTTCTTGGACCCGCTCCCGCGTGGTGGCGATGTTAAATCGCAGATAGGTCTCGCCGCCGGTGCCAAAGGTCGGGCCGTGATTGGCGGCGATGCTTGCGCCTTGCTCGACCCGTTTGGTGAATTCTTCGCGCGACATCCCTGTGTCTTCGAAATCGACCCAAGCAAGATAGGTAGCCTCAAGTGGCATTGATTTCAGCCCGGGAATGGCATTGACTGCCGCGTCAAAAAGCTGGCGGTTCCCATCGAGATATTCGATCAATTCATCAAGCCACGCGGCCCCTTCGGGGGAATAGGCAGCGGCGGCCATAAACAGGCCAAAGCTGTTGGGGGACATGCCCAGTGCCGCCATACGCGCGCCAAATTTTTCACGCAAAATAGGATCTGCGATGATGACATTGCCTGAATGGCTGCCCGCGATGTTAAATGTTTTGGTCGTCGCAGTCATCATAACAAGGCGGTCGGCAATCCCGTCGATCAGCGCCATTGCTGTGTGTTTGTGGTTTGGCATGACCAAATCGTGGTGGATTTCATCGGAGACCAAAACCAAATCGTGACGGATTGCGAAGGCTGCGACCTGCTCTAGTTCCTCGCGGGTCCAAACCGACCCTCCCGGATTATGGGGTGAACAGAGAATGAGCATTTTCTCGTTACCCGTCATTTGCGCGTCATAGGCGTCAAAATCCATCTGATAACGGCCGTTTTCACGCACCAGCTGACATTCCACAACTTCGCGGCCTGCAGCGGCAATCACTTTGGCAAAGGCGTGATAGACGGGGGTGAACAAGACAACGCCGTCGCCCTCTTGGGTGAAGGCATCGACGCACATGGCGGTGCCGTTCACAAGGCCATGTGTTGTGAAGATATGAGCAGGTTCCAGATCCCAGCTGTGACGTTCCTTCATCCACCATTGGATCGCGGCACGATATTTGCTGTCATCGCCGAAATAGCCGTAAACACCATGATCAACCATGTCTTGCACGGCTTTCTTCACAACCGGCGCCGCGGCAAAGTCCATATCGGCAACCCACATGGAAATACCTGTATCGGCGGGCACGCCATAGATGCTTTCCATTCCGTCCCATTTTATACAATGGGTGCCGCGGCGCTCAATTGGGGTGTCAAAGCTCATGGGGTACTCCTTATTCAATTTATCGGCACGTTAGCCCCACGGCAGCTATGTGCAAGCCCCCGCTTGCGGGGAAGGGGGGCATGCCCTACATCATCAGGCATGAAACGCCCTATTTTATACCACCCCGACCCACGCCTCAAAAAAACCTGCGCCGCGGTTGATAATTTGACCGACGATTTGCGCCAGCTTGCGGATGATATGCTGGCAACGATGTATGACGCCCCCGGTGTGGGGCTGGCGGCACCGCAGATTGGCGTGTTGAACCGATTGATCGTGCTGGATTGCGTCAAAGAAGACGGCGAAAAACCGCGCCCATTGATTATGTTCAATCCCCAGATTATTGCCGCTTCTGAGGAATTGAACACCTATGAAGAGGGCTGTCTGAGTATTCCCGACCAATTTGCGGATGTCACACGGCCGGCCGAGGTCGAAGTCACGTGGATTGACCGTGATGGCAATGAACAACGCGAAGGCATGGATGGGCTGTGGGCGACCTGTGTGCAGCATGAGATCGACCATCTGGAAGGCAAGCTGTTCATCGATTACCTCAAGCCGTTGAAGCGTCAGATGATCACCCGCAAGATGCAAAAATTCAAACGTGAGCTTGCCCGCGGATGAGTCTATTGAACATCGTGCATTGGCCGGACCCCCGTTTGGCCGAGATATGCCCGCCAGTGGCAGAGATCACGCCCTCAATTGAGGCATTGGCCGCCGACATGTTGGAGACGATGTATGCCGCCAAGGGGCGCGGGCTTGCCGCGCCGCAAGTGGGGGCAATGCTACGCATATTTGTGATGGATACGGGCTGGAAAGAAGGGAAATCCGACCCTTTGGTTTGTATTAATCCGATGCTGCAAGAGGTCAGCGAGGAACGCGCCACGTTGGACGAAGGGTGCCTTAGCATTCTTGGCGTGACGGCGGCGGTCTCACGGCCAACGCAGGTGCAAATGATGTGGATGGGTTTGAACGGCGGGCGATATGTTCAAAGCTTTAGTGGTTTTGCCGCGGCCTGTGTCCAGCATGAATTGGATCATTTGGACGGCATAGTGACATTGGATCATCTGGATGCGCAAACCCGCGCAGAATTAGAAGCGGAGTATGCGGCATGACCGTACAGACAATATTGAGCTGGCCTGACAAGCGCCTGCGCACGGCCTGCGCACCCGTCGAAGAAATCACCGATGAAACCCGTGCGATCTGGCAGGATATGATCGACACGATGGATGCCATGCCAGGTGTTGGATTGGGCGCGCCGCAAATCGGCGTGATGCAGCGTTTGGCCGTTGTCGATACATCCGAGGCCCGCGACAAGCGGATCAGGTTGGCAAATCCAGAGGTCATCGATGGGTCGGCGATCATGAATGTGCATGAGGAAGCCTCACCTTGTTTGCAAGGAGTCTCCGCCAAAGTGAGCCGCCCGCGCGGCGTGCGGGTGCGGTTTATGGATGAAACCGGCGCAACCGTTGAACGTGATTTTGTCGGGTTGGATGCCACCAGCGTGCAGCATCAGATCGATCATTTAGACGGTAAATTGTATTTTGACCGACTGAGTAAAGTGAAGCGCGACATGCTACTGAAACGCGCACGTAAGATTGCGGGGTAGACGTCATGCGGATTGTCTTCATGGGGACGCCTGACTTCTCCGTTGGGGTTTTGGATGCGTTGGTGGAAGCGGGGCATGACATCGCTGCTGTGTACTCTCAGCCGCCGCGCCCCGCAGGTCGGGGTAAGAAAGATCGCCCAAGCCCTGTGCATGCGCGGGCCGAGGCATTGGGATTAGAGGTCCGGACGCCCGTATCTCTGAGAATAGAAGAAGCGCAGGCGGAATTCGCTGCGCTGAAGGCAGATGTCGCGGTGGTGGTGGCCTATGGGCTGATCCTGCCCCAGATCATTCTGGATGCCCCGACGCGCGGTTGCCTGAACATCCACGCCAGCCTATTGCCGCGTTGGCGCGGCGCTGCGCCAATCCACCGTGCGATTATGGCGGGCGACGCGCAGACTGGCGTTTGCATTATGCAGATGGAGGCGGGTCTGGACACCGGACCAGTGCTGCTGCGTGACGCGCTTGATATTGGTGCTGAGGAAACAACCGCGCAGCTGCATGACAGGCTGGCTGTCCTGGGTGCGCGGCTGATTGTCGAAGCGATCGCCACGTTGGATGATCTGGAACCACAGGTGCAACCGCAAGAGGGTGTCACCTATGCTGCGAAAATCGACAAAGCTGAAGCACGGATCGATTGGGATCAACCTGCCGATGCCGTGGATCGCCTTATTCGCGGGCTTTCGCCGTTTCCTGGGGCTTGGTTTGAGCATGAAGGCGCTCGGATCAAGGTTTTGGACTCTGCAATGGTTGCAGGTGAGGGCAAAGCGGGTACGGTTGTCGATGAGTTACTGCATGTTGCCTGTGGATCAGGTGCGGTTGCGTTGAAACGGTTGCAAAAAGCGGGCAAAGGCGCGCAGGATGTAGAGGCATTTCAGCGCGGTATGCAGATTGCTTGTGGCACACGGTTTAGTAAAGGTTAGCCCATGTTTCCGACCATGATTGGTACTGTCGTCATCGCTGGGATTATCGGCTATCTGGCCGAAAAAACCGAATTCACACAGAACGGCATATTACAGAGCATCATCATTTGCGTGGGCGGTGCGTTTGTATTTTATTTTGTACGGTTAATGTTTGGCTTGGGCTTCGCCTCACCTGGTGTAAATGCGATTGTATCTTCGATCGGGGCGCTGATCATTGTGCCTTTCCATTGGCGCAAATGAAGAAGGGGGCCAGCCCCCTTGGCCCTTTGGGCCAATACCCCCGGAGTATTTCTGGCCAAGAAAGATAGGCGCTAGTTTTTAGGCGGGGTGCTTTTGTAGACGGGGGGGTTCCAGCCGAATTGAATGGAGCCCGCCCGCAAGATCCAAGTCGCGGCGGCGCCTATGATCAGGGG
>JBDVSG010000206.1:0-19762 GCA_039967155.1 Sulfitobacter sp.
ATGGCCGCACGCAAAGCGGGGGCGAGCTTGGCCAAAACGCGTGGAGGAAGTGCAGATATGTTGTTGCTTTGTGCACCGCTGCGCCACGCCCAAGAGGTCATCTATGGGTTTGCCATGCGCGACTATGCGTTTGAAAATCACAAAACCGCCGACAGCAAACGGGGGGGCGCGGTTGTGGCGATGCAAGGCAAACCAGAGGAGCTGGAGGCCGCCTGCGCGCCTCTGCTGTCCGTGGCCGAGGGTGCGCATATGTGCCGCGATCTGACAAATGAACCTGCCAATGTGCTGACCACCACCAATTACGCCGAACGGTTGAAGGATATGGAAAGCCTCGGCCTGAAGGTTGAGGTGCTGGACGAGGCGGCGCTGGAAAAGCTGGGCATGCGGATGCTTTTGTCCGTGGGCCAAGGGTCGGTCAGCCCGTCCTATGTGGTGGCAATGCACTGGGAGGGGGGCGAAAAAGACGCCGCACCGCTGGCGCTGGTCGGTAAAGGCGTGGTGTTCGATACGGGCGGCATTTCCCTTAAACCCGGTGCCGGCATGGAAGACATGACGATGGACATGGGCGGCTCTGCGGTGGTTGCGGGGGTGATGCGTACCTTGGCGCTGCGCGGGGCCAAGGCCAATGTGGTCGGGCTGGTGGGCATCGTAGAGAACATGCCCTCGGGCAATGCCTCGCGCCCGGGTGACGTGGTCACAACCATGAAAGGCCTAACGGTTGAGAACATCAACACAGACGCCGAGGGCCGTTTGGTGCTGTGTGACGTGCTGCATTATACTCAAGAAAAATACAAACCCGCAGCGATGATCGATCTGGCGACGCTAACAGGGGCAATCATCATTGGCTTGGGCCATGAAAATGCTGGTGTGTTTTCCAACAACACATCCTTTTGTAATGATTTCCTAAAAGCAGCCGAAGCCGAGGGCGAAGGCGCGTGGCGGATGCCCATGGGCGACGGCTATGACAAACAACTCAAAAGCCGTATTGCCGATCTGAAAAATGTTGGGGGTCGGCCTGCGGGCTCTATCACAGCCGCGCAGTTCTTGGGCCGGTTTGTCGAAGACGATTGTCCATGGATCCACCTTGATATTGCGGGGGTTGCATCGGTGAAGTCGGAAACCGCGCTGGCGCCTGTTGGTGCGACAGGTTGGGGTGTTGCGTCTCTAAACCGTTTAATTGCAGATAATTACGAGGCGGAGTGAACCTAAATGGGTGTCGCCATGTTCTATCAACTTCAGGAAAAGACGCTGGTCGATACGCTGCGTATGCTGGTGGACAAATCATTGTCCGCTGGCTGGCGCGTGGCGGTGCGTGGCACAAACCCGATGGGGCTGGAAGCACTGGACAAAGCGCTTTGGTTGGGCCCCGAAGACAGCTTTTTGCCCCATGGGCTGGAGGGCGGCGACCATGACGCCGACCAGCCTGTGTTGCTGGGCAAGGCCGTCCAGAATGTAAATAATGCCAGCTGCATTATGGCGGTGCATTCTGCTGAAGTGTCCCCAGAAGATATTGCAGCGATGGAACGGGTCTGCATCCTGTTCGACGGCTATGATGAGGAGGAGCTGGCCCACGCCCGCGCCCAATGGAAAACACTGAAAGGCGCAGGTGTGACGGCACAGTATTGGGCCGAGGACGGCGGCCGTTGGGTCAAAAAGGCTGAGACCTAGCGCGCAGGGCCGCTAGATCGAGAAGCTCTTTGTCTCGGAGTGCCATGTCAGCCCGCCGTATTTTTCCATGTCTTCAAATTGTGTGCTGAGGTTCTTTTGGTTCAGCGGTTTGATCCATGTCCGGATTGGAAGCAGGGTTTTATCCCCATAGCCATCAATCAGAACAAAACGGTCATTTTGTTCATCCAGAACCACATTTACGGCCCGTAGGTCCGGCACATTTGCATTCACTTCAAACAAAGTGTGGGCAAATTCATTCAGCCACGTAAGATGTTGTTGATCCAGCCCTGACCGGCGTAAAATACTGTCAAGAGTTTCAGCTAAGGCCCCTTTTTTGTTTGTGATCTTCTCACCAACCTGCGCGAGGCCTCGATCAGTAAGAACCAGCCCGCCGATTTCTGCAATGGGCATGGGAAGATTCTGGCGGACGCATTTATAGGCTGTTTTAAGATAGCATTGGGCCTCAATACGAAATGTGCCGTAGGGACCCAGACGGAAATGATCTATCGCGCGTCCAAATACCCCGCGCTGTGCATATTTTATTCGCTTATGGGCGCGAATTGTTTTGAGGATCTGATCCGGATGGCCTGGGCGATCCCAGACATCCCTGACTGCACCATTGGCAATAGGTTTACGCCCCGCCAGCAGGGTGAAGCCTGTTTGTTTCACGATATCACTCATGGTTGTATCATATGACAAAGACCACAGGGTGTTCAACGGGATGCACGTCGAATTGACATAAAAGTATTACAAATCTGACATTAGGCTGTTGCAAAATATGCGGCCCGAAGATCGCCGAAGCGCGATTTTTTCAGTGGGCTGGGCGTTTTTTTAGGGGTGGCACGCAAGTGCGATTTAACGGGTCAGGCGCAGCTCGCCTCCTGAGATTTCGATGCGGCCCCATTTTTCAAGATATCCCATGCCCAGAAGGGATCCGTTCATCGGGCCGCCATTCACCGAGGCATGCACATCGGTATCCGTGATATCGCCCAGCCGCACCGTGTTGATACGCACTGGCGCTGTCCGCACGGTGCCATTGGCGGTATGGGCTGTGCCAATGAAATTTAAGCTGTCAGGCGACAGGCCTGCGCGTTCGGCGTCATCGCGGGTTAGCACCATATCGGTTGCGCCCGTATCGACAACAAACCGAATGCGCGCATTGTTCAGCGTCAGAGTCAGATAATAGTGGCCATCTGCTTGGCGCGGCGCGGCAATCTGTCCCTTGCCCAGCTGCAACATCTGGTCGTTCATGGTTTGCCGTTGCACATCATTCCAAAGCCCGTAGGCCGCGATGACCCCTAGAAACAAAAAGCCCCAGATCATGGCTTGTTGTAGGATTTTCCCAATGCCGTCACGGCTTTGGACAATGAACCACCCGACCAATGCGCAGCCCAGCAAAAGAAGGTAGATCAGGCTGGCAGTGTTATCGGCGGTCATGGTTTGCTCCCTTTATCTGGTCCTAATATAGGGATCGGGGGCGATTATCCAAGCGGAGTGACAAAGCCGAATTCGGCCAGACCGTCCAACACAAACTGCACCGAAAGGGCGGCCAGTAGCATGCCCAAAACACGGGTGATCACGTTGATCGCAACTTTGCTCATTGCGCGTTCCAGAAGGGAAGACAGGCACAGGGTGCAATACATGATGGCCAAAACCACGGCGGTGATGGCCAATACGGAAATCAGCCCTTCACCTCCAGGTTTTTGACCCACCAGCAGAATAACAGAGGCAATCGCACCAGGACCTGCGATCAGGGGGATGGCCAGTGGGAAGACCGATGGGTCATCTTGTTCCAGAACCTCTGGCGTCTCAGAGCTGTCTTCGCGGCGCTTTGTGCGGCGCTCAAACAGCATGTCCATGGCTGTCAGGAACAATAAAATCCCACCAGCCACGCGGAAGGCGGCCATTGAGATGCCTGCGAATTCCAAAACGGCTTTGCCGAAAAACGCAAACAGCGCCAAAAGGAAGCCACCGACCAGAACAGCGCGCAGCGCGATCTGGCTGCGTTCTTTGGCCGTTAGGTCAGGCGTCAGCGCAAGGAAGATCGGCGCGATCGCAATGGGGTCGATAATCACAAACAAGGTCACAAAAGCGGTGACCATATATGCCATATCCACGATCATGCTTGGGCTTTTTCCAATTTGGATTCCGCATCCATCCAGATAGCCTCTGCGCGTTCCAATGCAGCCATGACTTCGGCGTATTTTTTGTTCCAGACTTCCAATTCGCCGACTTTGTCTTTTTCATAAAGCGCAGGGTCAGCCAGTTTTTTGGCCAGCTTGTCACGCATGTCGTTGATTTTAGTCACCCGCGCCTCGGATGAGCGCACTTCGGACCGCAGGGCGATGATGTCTTCGCGGCTGGCGCGCTTGGGCTTTGGGGTCTCGGTTTTGGGGCGGGCGTTTTTGCTGACGGGTTTTTCAACGGTCAGCAGCATCTTGCGATATGCCTCTAGGTCGTCCTCATAGGGCTTCACTGTGCCGTTGGAGACCAGCCACAAACGATCGGCAACCATCGACAGCAAGTGCATGTCGTGGCTCACGAGGATCACCGCGCCAGAATAGCGGGTTAGCGCCTCCACAAGCGCCTCGCGGCTTTCGATATCAAGGTGGTTTGTCGGTTCATCGAGGATCAACAGATGCGGCGCATCCAACGTGGCCAACAGCAGCGACAGCCGCGCTTTTTGACCGCCCGACAGGCGCCCCACAGCCGTATCCGCCTGATCAGGTCCAAGGCCAAAGCCCGCCAGCTGCGCGCGCAGCTTGGATTGCATCACACCTGGGCGTGCTGTGATCATATGCTGCAGCGGGGTTTCCTCGACCACCAGCTCATCCACTTGGTGCTGGGCGAAAAAGCCGATGCGCAGCTTGCTGGAGTTGGTGACCTTGCCGTCAAACAACACCAATCGGTTGGACAGCAGTTTTGACAGCGTCGATTTACCCTGACCGTTTTTGCCCAAAAGGGCGATGCGGTCGTCTTGGTCGATGCGCAGATTCAGGCGGGACAGGACAGGATTGCCTTCGTCATAGCCTGTTGATCCGCCTTCAATGCTGATGATGGGCGGCGACAGCTCATCTGGTTGCGGGAAGGTGAACACCTTGCGCGCGGCCTCTTCTGGTGGCGTGATTGTCACCATCTTTTCAATGGCTTTCATGCGCGACTGGGCTTGTTTCGCCTTGGAGGCCTTGGCCTTAAACCGATCCACAAAGGCCTGCATATGCGCCTTGTGCGCCTGTTGCTTCTTGGCCGCTGCCGACTGTTGAGCCCGTTTTTCAGCGCGCATTTTGGCGAACTGATCATAGTTGCCTTGGTAGTAGGTCAGCTTTTTATCTTCGAGATGCAGGATGCCGCCCACAGCGCGGTTCAGCAGGCCACGGTCGTGGCTGATGATGATGACGGTGTGGGGGTATTTGGCCAGATAGTTTTCGAGCCAGAGTGCGCCTTCAAGGTCCAAATAGTTTGTCGGTTCATCCAGCAGCAAGACGTCAGGCTGGGCAAATAGAACCCCCGCCAGCGCCACGCGCATGCGCCACCCGCCTGAATAGGCCGAGCAAGGCTGTTGTTGGTCGTGATCATCAAACCCAAGCCCCTTTAGGATGCTGGCCGCACGCCCTTCAGCCGACCATGCGTCGATATCGGCAAGACGCGCCTGAATATCGGCGATGCGGGCAGGGTCCGTTGCGGTTTCGGATTCTTTCATCAACGCATCGCGTTCCACATCGGCCTCTAGAACCGTGTCGATCAGGGATGTCTCGTTTGAGGGCACCTCTTGGGCGATGCCGCCGATTTTGGCGCGCGAAGGCAGAACGATTTCACCTGCGTCCAACCCCAATTCACCGCGAATGATGCGGAACAGGGTGGTTTTACCCGCCCCATTATGGCCGACAACGCCCACTTTATGGCCTTCGGGAATGACGGCACTGGCCTCCTCAAAGAGGGGGCGGCCTTCGACGGAATAGTTGATCTCTGATATACGTAGCATGGTCGGGGTGTGACTGATGTTGCACGCGGCGTCAATCGCCGCTTTTCATAGGGCAGGGGTCATGCTAGGGAGCGCCCAAATTAACACCATATTGGAGACGACCCATGGCTCTTGAGCGCACATTCTCGATCATCAAACCAGATGCAACAAAACGCAACCTGACAGGCGCAATCGCGAAGAAATTCGAAGACGCAGGTCTGCGCGTAGTCGCATCCAAGCGCATCCACCTGTCCAAAGCACAGGCTGGCGAGTTCTACAAAGTACACGCAGAGCGCCCATTCTATGACGAATTGTGCGAATTCATGGCGTCCGCGCCAATCGTTGCACAGGTTCTGGAAGGCGAAAACGCCATCGCGAAAAACCGCGAAGTTATGGGCGCCACAAACCCAGCAGACGCAGAAGCCGGCACAATCCGCGCCGAATTTGCGGAATCAGTTGGCGAAAACTCTGTACACGGTTCAGACGCACCAGAAACAGCAGCAGAAGAAATCGCGTATTTCTTCTCCGGTCTGGAGCTGGTGGGCTAAGCCCAACCGCATTTCAGATGTGAATTAAGGGTCGCCTTCGGGCGGCCCTTTTTTTGGCGCGGCATTAATTCCTTTCCAAACTTGCCCAGCTGGTGTCATCTTTGGGTGAGACGGGATTGGATATAGGGGAATGAAACGGGATGCTTGAATTTCTACTGACGTCATTTGTAGTTGTGTTGCTGCCTGGCACAGGGGTGATTTACACGCTGAGCATTGGTCTGGGGCAAGGGTTCAAGGCAAGCGTGGCTGCGGCTTTGGGCTGTACCGTGGGTATTCTGCCTGCCGCGATTGCCAGCATCATTGGGTTGGCAGCGGTTCTGCACACCAGCGCATTGGTCTTTCAGATCATCAAGTTCTTGGGCGTGGCGTATCTGTTTTACATGGCGTGGCGCATCCTGCGCGACAACAGTGCCATGACCGTGTCTGCCCCCCCCCAGCGCAGCAGCTATTTTCGCGTCGCTGTCACAGGGACGCTGCTGAATGTGCTGAACCCTAAACTGTCTTTGTTTTTCCTTGCGTTCCTGCCGCAGTTCATTTCGCCAAGCGCCGCAAACGCAACCGGATCGCTGCTGTGGCTGGCCGCGATTTTCATGGTGATGACCTTTGGTGTTTTTGTGATCTACGGTGCTTTTGCTTCTTTTGCACGCGATTACGTCATCCAGAGACCATCAGTCCTGACATGGATCAGACGTTGTTTTGCAGGCACATTTGGCTTTTTGGGCGCAAAGCTGGCGGTTTCGAACTAGGCATGGCCAGATGCGGCGGATGAACGGAGTAGCACGCAAATGATTTCCTATGTGACTGTCGGGGCGGATGATATTGCCTTGGCAAAGCGGTTTTATGTCTCGTTTCTTCCCGCGCTTGGATACACGATGAGGGAGGGCGATGAGGGGCTCAGCTTTGAGATGCCAGTCGCGCAGGGGCAGCGGCCTGTCTTTCCCGATTTTTACGTGAAGCCGACCTTCGATGGGCGCGCAGCCACGGCTGGCAACGGCGCGATGATCGCGTTTGAGGCCACCAGCCAAGCACAGGTGCGCACGCTTCATGGCGCGTGTCTTGCTGCGGGGGGCACAGATGAAGGACAGCCGGGGTTCAGGGCCTCATATGGTGCGCATTTTTACGTCAGCTACCTGCGTGATCCGCAGGGCAATAAAATTGCGATTTTTTCGGATAACCCGAATGAGGCAGGGCGCGACGGATAAGGCACACGGCCCTATGCGCCCTTCGCGGGCTATTTGCGGTCTTGTTCGGCCAGCCAAATCTGGAAGTCGCGCACCGTGCCCTCATAGTCATCTTCGGCCAAGGGGCCCGACAACGCATGCTGAGACCGCAGCGAGATTTGCATTTTCTCCAGCTTTTCGCGGTCCTCTTTGTTGACCTCTTCCCACAGTGCGATCCTGTCTTGAATTGTTTGCGGATCCAGATCGTTCCCATAAACAGACATGGTCCATTTCACTTTGATCTCTTCCGCTGAGATTGGGAAAATGCACAAAGAAACCAATAGGCTGGCGGCTTGACTTGCCACTTGGGTCGGGAAGCGCGCAAAAAGCGTGGACCGTTGGCGTTCGTCTTGCGTCAGGGCCGCAGCGCCTGTGCCGCGCGGGGATATCCCATCGGGATAGCGCGCGAGATAAGAGGTAAACCCCGCACCGGACACAGATTTCTGCGCAAGTCCGGTGGGTGTGTAGCCATGCAATGTTTGCGGATGAACAACAGAGAGGTGATACCCCTCCATAAAGTTCTCAACCAAACATTTCCAATTGGTTTTCCAGATTTCTTCAGCTTTGTGAACTAACCTGAACTGGTCCGGCTCATAAGGGGCCAATAGCGCGTCAAGCTGTTGGGATTCCTCGCCAAAACACGGGGTGTCGGGATCAAGACTGCAGTAGATAAAGCCGTTCCATATCTGGATGTTATAGCTGTGAAGACGACAGTTGCTGGCGTCAAACCCTTCGTTTTGCATACGCGCTGCGCGCAGCAATGCGCCATCGCGGCCATACATCCACGCGTGATAACTGCAGGTAAAGCGTTTGGTATTGCCCTGTCCTTCGGCCAAAGGCATGCCACGGTGGCGGCAAACATTGGCCAGCACACGGATTTCCCCGTCATCGCCCCGCACCACGATCAGCGGTTCATCCAACAGCTGCACAGTAAAGAAATCACCCGCTTGGGGCACCTCGTCTTGGCGGCCAAGGCAGTGCCACCCACGCTGCAACACGGTTTTTTTCTCCCAATCAAACCGCTCGGCTGATGTATAAAACGCGCCGGGCAGGCCCATCGGGCGGTCTGCGGGCAATGCGGCGAGCTCTTGTAAAATGGGCCTCAGATCGTTCATCTATGCCTCGCTTGGTGACAGGTCACGACCGGTTCTTGCAATCAAATATTGCGCAAAATCATAGTTTGGCCGCTCAAGATGGGACAGGTGACCAGGCTTGGCAAAGCCAGACGACAGACCTTGGAAAACTTTTTCAGTGCAGCCGCGGTCCTCTACATTCACATCATCTAATAAGGTCTTTAAATCAATGAAGTTTTGCTGCGCATCATCATCGTCGTTATAGTCATCGGACATGCCGCCCCCGAACCGGATATGCACCTGATTTGGGCCTTTGGGATGCAGGCTGAGGTACCAAAAATAGCCCGGCGTCAGGGTGATCAGCAAGGACGGGTAAATCGCCAGTAGAAATGTCGTGCGGCGTTCATCACCCTTGAGACGGGTGTTTTTGTCATGCGCCATTGCGATCCTCAGTGAGTCGTCTTTGAGGATCGTGTGATAGTTAAACGCCTCTAATCCTGGGGGGCAAATCATGTCTTCCAGCTTGGACAGCCCGCCGATCGTGCCAGCATGGCAAACAGGCAGGTGATAGCTTTCCATAAAGTTCTCGGCCAAGACCTTCCAATTGGTATCCCAGACATGTTCTTCAAAGAACTTCTCAGTGTAGTTGGTCATGTCATAACCGGCGACCAGATCCTCGACCTGCGACAGTTGTTGACCAACGCTGGGGGCCGCTTCGTTCAGGGTGATGAACACAAAGCCCAGCCATTCCTCGCAGCGAACAGTGGGTAATTGATATTGGTCTTTGCAGAATTCTTTGTTCAGCGTCATGGCTGGCGCGCCGCGCAAGGAACCATCCAGATTATAGGTCCACGCATGGTAAGGGCACACAATAGAGCGCACATTCCCGCTGCCTTCCAGCAATGTGGACATCCGGTGCAGGCAGACATTGGACAGTGCGCGGATTTCGCCATCACGGTCGCGCATCACAATGACGGGCTGGCCTGCGAGCTCGCAAGTGGTGTAATCGCCGATGTTGGCCAATCCACTTGCCCGCCCCACGCAGTACCAATCCTTGGCGAAAATATGCTCCAGCTCTTGATCCAGAAATTCTTGGGTGGTGTAGACGGAAGGCGGCATGGCGCGGGCCTGCTCAAACGGAACGTCTGTGTTTTCCTTGAGCGCTGAAACGGGGTCGACTGAATCTTTTGCCATGAAACTTAGGTCCTAGCTGAGGCTCTTCTTGCAACCAGACTGCATGGATTTGGATGCAATGACCGTTAAAAAACGACACTAAGGGCTAAAATCGCCTCCGCGCATTTCAGACGCCGATTTACTGGGCAATGCGGCGGATGTGACCGCTTCTAGCGGATCATGTTGGGGGCAGAGCCCATGTCGAGATCAGGGAAAATACGGGTCTCCAAAGTGGATTTTTCCAGCCCGAATTGACTGTGCAGTAGCCATGCCAGATAGGCCCGTACATCGCGCGTGGGCATCAAATCGCGCTGTGCATAAAGCTGCGATGTCTGCAGCCCTGGCCAGTCGCCCAAAACCTGCCCGCCGCGCAGGGCGCCCCCCGCCATCACCATTAGCCCACCAGTGCCGTGATCTGTTCCCTTGGACCCATTGATCCGCGCCGTGCGGCCAAATTCCGTGACCGCAACAACAGTGGTTTTGTTCCAAACAGGCCCGCGCACTGTGTCCTTTAGGGTCACGATCGCGTCTGACAGGCGCGATAGGGCCCGTGGCAAAGAGCGAGACTGCCCTTGGTGCGTGTCCCAACCGTTGATCGAAAAAGACGCGATGCGGGTGTCTTCGCGCAGGCGCTTGCCTGTGAATTCGGCCACCCGCTGTTCAAGGCTTTGCTTGTTGGTCTTTGCCTTGGGATTTATGGCGGCCATCATGTCATCTGGTGTATCTGTCATTGCAACGGCATCGCCATCGTTGTCTGAAATGGCCAGCGCCTGCCTGAAGGCTGCGTTGAACGCGGGGTCGTCTTGCATGATGAGGCTGGCCAGTTTGATCGCTTGCGGGGTCAGCAGCAGATCGGCCTCGGGGGTCCAGCGCTGATGCGCGGCAGGGCCGCCCAACACACCAGCTTGATCGCTGCCGATGGCATATGCTGTTTGGGCATTTGCCCCCGTAAGATGTTGTAAAACGCGGTTCAGCCAGCCATCCCGTGAAATGCCATCCTCCAGCGTGCTGATGCCTGCCTCCAGCAAATCCTGCCCGTCAAAATGGCTGCGTTTATTGCGGTAGGGGGTCGATACAGCATGGGCAAATCCCAAATGCCCTTGGCGCCACAGGGGCATCAGCGGGCGCAAGGCGGGGTGCAGCGCAAAATACCCGTCCAGATCAATTGCGCCCTCAGCGCCCTGCAGCCCCGCATCCCCGCGCAGCTTGGTATAGGCGGGGTCACCATAGGGGCGCACCACATCCAGCCCGTCCATTCCACCCCGCAATAGGATCACAACAAGGCGGTTGTCGCCTTGGGTGGCTGCAAGGCTGACAGGGGTCACCAGCGGGCTGGCCGCAAGTGAACACCCCAGAGCGGCCGAGCGCGCTAAAAAGGCGCGGCGGTCAAGGAATGAGGGGGATTGGGGACGTTTTGTCATGGGGCTCAGGTCCTTTGAAACGCGGGGGATGCAAGGATCAGGCCCACCCCGTCAGAGCGGCTTTCGGCGGCACTGGCCGCAAAATCCACCGAAGGCGTCGAGAAATCCCCCAAAGCCGTGCGCACAAAATCACGGGGGTCTGGAAGATCGGGGGTCAACAGTTGTGGCACGGTGATGGCCCATTGCAGGCGCGCAGCGATGCTTTGCGGCGCGATCCAAGCCACGTCATCTTCGCTTAGCCCGTCTGGGCCGCTTGGTTTTTCCCAAACATGGCCCATCTCGCTGAGAAATTTATAGAAAACCCTGCGCGTGCTGCGTTCTTCCATGGCGTGGATCGCCGCTGGGTCCGTGCCGATGGCGCGCAGGGCAGAGGCCATGAATTGGAAGGGCTGTTTCACGTTGCTTTGCTGGCGCTCCCATGCGGCGGGGTGGGTCAGCAGGGCTTGGGTCACAGCGGCTAGATTGCCGCCGGTTTCCAGATAACGGGTCTCTAGCTGCGCGACCAAGTCGGGGTCAGGGGTGTCGCTGGTGAAATGCACGGCCAGTTTGCGCGCCAGATGGGCGGCGGTCGCGGGGTGGTGGGCCAAGTCGCTTAGGGCTGCGCGCACGTGACGGATGCTTGGCTCACCTTCACCATAGGTTTTGCCCAACACTACCTCTGGACCTGGCTCTGCCAGATCTTTGCGAAAGGCCGCACGCATGGCCCGACCGTAAGTGACCCCTGTGAGCAGCTCGGCAAATTGTGTGACATCTGTCTGGGTATAAGGCCCGCCAACCCCCAGCGTGTGCAGCTCCAGCACTTCGCGGGCAAGGTTTTCATTCAGCCCTTTGCCTTTTCCGCCCTTTATCGCCCGTTTGGAGGCCGGCCCGATGGACCGGATCTGATCAAGGTAATGCACCATAAGCGGATGCAGAACCGCCGCCTGAAGCAGGTCTTCGAATGTGCCGTTGATATGGGGGCGAATTGCGCTCTCAATATAGGGCGATGTTGCACGGCGGACCACACCCGCCTTGCCCGTGGCGGTGAAATGATCGGCCCAAAACAGCGTCAGCCTTTCGCGCAGGGGGGCTTGGGTGGCGATCCAGCGGTTCAGGTGTTGGCCAAACCAATGGGCTTGGTCGATGCGCGCTTCTTTGTTGAGGATCTTATTGGCCTTTTTCGCCGCCAGCGCCCCAACAGAGCCACGATCACCACGCCGGACCTTTTGCAATTCTTGCGAATTGTTAATCCGGTGTTGGAATTCGGTGAAATCTTCAATGGGAAACCGCTGCGCGATCCTGTCGGGCCCCTCTAGGGTGGCCAGCATGTCCTCGACGGATCGCGGCGAGGCCACATGGGGTGACAAGCCGCAGCCAAAACGAATATCGGCGAGTTGAGGATCAAAGCGCATAAAAAGGGGCGTCCTGTGGGATCGGGTAAAGCATGTGTTGGATCATGCAGGCATCAGGTCATGTCTTTATCGGTTCTTACACATATAGCATTGCTGGGCCTGGCGTGTAGATGTGGATGGTTGTTGCCTGCGCCAATTGGCGGATCACCGCCCGCTAGCGCCGTTTGCCGCGCCCGCGCTGGGGGTGGCCGCTTTTGGGGCCCGTGGCATCTACGGTATTGGCGGCGTTTTCGTCCTGCAGCTTGCGCCAACGGGCCAGACGCTCTGGGTCGATTTCACCGTTAGCGACGGCAGCTTGGATGGCGCACCCGGGTTCATGCATATGGGTGCAATCGCGAAAACGGCAATTTGGCGCGCGCTCAGAGATCTCGGCAAAGAGCATATCAATGCCGCTTGCCATATCGCTCAGATGCAACGTGCGGATGCCGGGGGTGTCAATCACCAGACCGCCCCCCGCGATACTGTGCAAGGAACGTGAGGTCGTGGTGTGGCGTCCCTTTGCGTCATCTTCGCGGATGTCGCCTGTCAGCTGGGCCTCTTCCCCCTGTTTATCGGTCAACGTGTTGAGCAAAGTTGATTTCCCAACGCCCGATGATCCCACCAGCGCCACGGTTTGACCGATGCCGCACCATGGGGCCAGAACATCCGCTGCTTGGGTCGATTTTGCATTCAGGCTGACCACTTCCAGTCCGCGTTGAAGGGCGCGCGCGGCAGTGGCAAAGGGGGCGACGTCTTCGGTCTTATCGGCCTTTGTCAGGACCACAACAGGGTGTGTCTGGGCCTCATTCGCAAGGGCAAGATAGCGTTCCAACCGCGCGGGGTTAAAATCATCGTTGCACGAGGTCACGATGAACAGCGTATCAACATTGGCCGCGATCAGCTGCGGGTGGCGTGCGCCTTCGGTTTTGCGTTGCAATAAGCCGTGGCGCTCAAGGCGGCGCACGAGTTGATGGGTCTCTGGGTCGGCCAAAATCCAATCCCCAACAGCGAAACTGGTGGTTTTCATGCCCTTGGGCAGGGTGACCCGAACGGGACCATTGGCCGATTGCGCGCCCAAACGGGTGCGGTGCACGGTGGCAATGCGCAAGGGCAGCAGCGCGGCTTCCTCGCGGGTCAGCTGATCGGCATAGAAAGATTGCCAGCCAAGCGCGGTTATGTGTGGATCAATATCAGTCACGGGACCCTGAATGGGCGAGGTACGCGTCGATTGCAAGGTTTCCCTTCATCCCAGCACCGCCAGCCAGATCCAAACGGTGAACACAGAAGATCCCGTAGCAATCAGCACCGAAGATGCCGCGACCCGTTTGCTGCGCCCATATAGATTTGCAAAAATATAGGCGTTGAAACCCGGTGCCATGGCGGCGTTCAGCACCCCAGAGCGGAAAAGATCGGTTGGCACCGCAAGGGCTGTACCCAGCAGCCAGACAATCGCAGGATGCACCATTAGACCGATGCAACAGACCATCGCGATGGCCTTCATGTCGCCCTCGGGGCGGTACTGCATCAAAAGCCCGCCAAGGGCAAACAGGGCGGTTGGCAAGGCGGCGCGCACGATCAATGACAATGCGTCTTCGACCACGGCAGGGATCATGACGCCACTAAGGTTCACCGCAAATCCCGCAACAATGCCGATCACCAGCGGGTTGTGAAACATCGCGTTGGAGACAGATTTTGCAAGGGTCAGCCCGCTTTGCCCGCGCCCGCGTACTACCTCCATAACGGTGATGCCAAGCGCGTAGCAAAAGGGCGAATGAAGGGCGATAATCATATAGTTACCTGCCAGATTATCAGGGCCAAAGGCGCGCTCGGAAATGGGCAGGCCCAAAAGGACCGAATTGGAAAACAAACAGCAAAAGCCAATGGCAATGCAGTCTTCCCAATCGCGTTTGAAAAACAGGCGCGCGCCAAAAATGCCCAGCACAAAACACGTGGTGGCCCCTGCATAAAAGCTAAACAGCAGCCGAAGATTGAACGAGGAATGCAGATCGATATGCGCCATCGCTTGGAACAGCAAACACGGCACGGCGAAGCTTTGCGCAAAGCGTAAAATGCCGTCCAGACCGTCTTTGGGGAAAAGCCCGCGCCAGACAGAAACATAGCCGATGCCGACAACCAGAAAGACCGGCATAATTACTTCAAGAAGGAGTTGCATCGCAGGGATCTCGCGAATGAGGAGGGAGAAGGCCTAAGGGCCGCGTTTAGGTCAGGTCAAATTCAATCTGCATCCCGTCAAAGGCGGGTCTGATATGGTCGGGGGTTTCAGCTGCGAGGGTCGCATAGTCGAGATCGGTGTGCATATTGGTCAACACCGCCTGTTTGGGTGCGACCCGTTCGATCCAGTCGAGGGTCTGGGACAGGTGGCTGTGGGTGGGGTGTGGATCACGGCGCACCGCATCAACAATCCAGCAATCCAGCCCGTTCAGTTTGGGCCAGATATGGTCTGGAATATTTGCAACATCAGGAAGATAGGCGACATTGTTCACCCGAAACCCCAAGGCATTCATGCCCCCATGTGGCACCAAAAAGGGCGAAAAAGTCAGCGATCCGCCAGGTCCTTCGACAGTCACATCGCCCGCCATCAGGTTCATGTCGAGGATCGGCGGATAGGAAGATCCCTCAGGCTGCACAAAAGCATAGCCAAAACGCGCCATCAGCGCGGCATGTGTAGGGGCGTCTGCCCAAACGGGGATACGCGCGCGCATGTTGATCACAACCATGCGCAGATCATCAATCCCGTGCACGTGATCGGCATGGGCATGGGTGTAAATCACCCCGTCCAACCGCCCGATGCCTGCGCGCAAAAGCTGTGCGCGCATGTCCGGAGAAGTATCGATCAAGACCGAAGTCGTACCTTGGGGCGTGATCCGCTCAACCAACGCCGAGCAGCGCGTGCGCATGTTGCGTGGCTCTGCGGGATCACATGCGCCCCAGTCGCCCCCGATCCGCGGCACCCCGCCAGAGGAGCCGCACCCGAGGATCGTGACCTGCATGACATCGCTCATACGGCACCGCTGTAGGCTGCGGCCTTGGCGAACAGCCGTTCGAAATTCGCCTCAGAATGTGCGGCAAACTCTTTGTAGTCGATCCCGAAGGTTTCCGCCGCGCGGCGGGCTGTCAGCGCCGAAAACGCAGGCTCATTGCGTTTGCCACGATGGGGAGGCGGGGCCAGATAGGGGCTGTCGGTCTCGACGACGATCCGCTCCAGCGGGGCGGCAGCGAAAATGTCGCGCAGCTCGGTGCTTTTGGGGAAGGCGGTAATGCCCGACATGCTCAGGTAGAACCCCAAATCAAGCGCCGCGAGGGCCAAGGCCTGAGAGGACGAAAAGCAATGCATGACACAAGAATAGGCACCTTTTGCGTGTTCCTCGCGCAAAATTGCGGCCATGTCGTCATCTGCATCACGGCTGTGGATAATCAACGGCAGTCCCGTTTCACGCGCGGCGGCGATATGGATGCGCAGGCTTTCTTGCTGCATTTGCGCGCTCTCGGCGGTGTAATGGTAGTCCAGTCCCGTCTCACCAATGCCGACCATTTTTGGGTGCTGAGCGATCTCGATCAGCTGCTCCAGTGTGGCCATCGGTTCTGAAGCGACGCTCATCGGGTGGGTGCCAGCGGCATAGAAAACGGGGGCGTGGGCCTCTGCTATGGCGCGCACGCTGGGCTCATTCACCAGCTTTGTGCAAATGGTCACCATCCGCGCGACGCCTGCCTCTTGGGCGCGGGCGATGACATCGGGCAACTCCGAGATAAGCTCAGGGAAATCGAGGTGACAGTGGCTGTCGGTGATGGTTGGTATATCTGTCATGGTGCTCCGTCGGGCAATATGTGGCGCGCTTATCTGGGCGCGGCCTTTGCCATCTTGGTGAAGGTATCTAGAACCAGTGCGGCGGGGTCAAGGTTGACTGCAATGCCGTGGCGGGCCCGTTCGCTGATCTGGGTTGCAAGGTCCGCCCAGATGCGCGCCTGATGTGGGGTCGGGGACAGGCGCAGCAGGGTGTCTGCCTCGCCCATGGCTGCTTGGGGCTGGGGGGCACTGCCCAAAGCGCCAGTGCGCGCCAACCGGCTAAACATCAGATCGATCAGGGTAAATAGAAGATCGCGTTTGGCCTCACCGCCGCGGGCGGCTGCGGCTTCGGCCAGTTTCAGGGCGCGCGCGCGGTCCATATGGGGCAGGGTGCCCATCAGGCCGATCAGATCCGCATAAAGCGCCGCCCCCCCCAGCAAAGACAGGCGCATGGCCCCGCCCACAGATCCGCCAGACAATGCGGCCAATGCATCGGTATTGGCGGCCTGCACATCTGCTTGGGCCATGGCTTGGGCGACTTCTTGTGCGCTCAGCGTGCGCAGGGCCAAGGTCCGGCACCGCGAACGGATGGTCGGCAACAAACCCGAGGGCTGATGGGTGATCAGCATAAAGTACGTGCGCGCGGGGGGCTCTTCCAACATTTTGAGAAGTGCATTGGAGGCGTTGGGGTTCATCAAATCCGCATCATCCACAATCACCACACGGCGCCCGCCATCAGCCGCGCTGAGATGGATAAACCGGTTTAGCTCGCGAATTTCATCTACGCGGATAACGCTGGAATAGTCTTTCTTGGCAAAATTCTTGGCGCGATCAGAGTCGCTGGTGCCCTTGCCCCCCAATCGGACAAGATGGATGCCAGGTTCCCCCCCCGCAAGGATCCGGCGCGACACAGGCTGATCGGGCGAGATTTCAAGGCTGTCCGGCACTTCGGGGGCAAACATACCGCCGTCATCGGGATCAGGCGTGGCCAGCAGAAAACGTGCAATCTTCCATGATAATGTGGCTTTGCCGACCCCGCGCGGGCCTGTCAGCATCCACGCATGGTGCAGACGCCCTGTGTTGAACGCATCAACAAAGGCTTGTTGTGCCGCATCCTGACCGATCAGCTGCTCGGTTTCGCGCGGGTGCGGCGCGCCGTCTAGGCGTTCTGGCTGGGGGGCGGTTTCATCGCTCATGATGTGGGTTTAACGGGGATTTTTAGTGTTGGAAATGGGATTTTTGAGATGGAAATTGCCGACCACGGATTGTTGGGGGGATTGAGGCCTTTCCCCAGCGGGGCCACAATCAAAGGTTGGGTTCACTGCTGTGCCGCAAGCGCCGCATCCACAACCGCGCAGATGTCCTTGGCAACGCCATCCATATCCTGCGCGCCATTAATGATCCGAAAGCGATCCCTGAATTCGTCGGCCAAAGCCAAAAAGCCAGCGCGCATGGCTTCTTGTAGGCTGGCGCCGAAATCTTCAAACCGTTCTTCAATGCCCTGACGGCCCTTGGCGCGTTTAAGGCCCTCGGTGGGGTCCATATCAATTAGCAATGTCAGGTCGGGCTCTACCCCGATCATCAACGCGTGCAATTTGTCTACGGTTTCGCGCAGATCACCGCGGCTGAGCCCTTGGTACATGCGGGTGCTGTCGGCGAAACGGTCGCAAATTACGATTTTACCAGCCTCCAGCGCGGGACGGATCAGGCGTTCCAGATGGTCGCGGCGCGCAGCGGTGAACAGCAGAGTTTCGGTTTCAGCAGACCAGCGATCGGGATCACCTTGCAGCACCAGAGCGCGAATTTCTTCCGCCCCTTCAGAGCCGCCAGGCTCACGAGTGAGCACGACATCACGGCCAGCTGCGCGCAGATGTTCGGCAAGGCGTTTCACCTGCGTAGATTTGCCCGACCCGTCGATGCCTTCGAAACTGATGAAAAGCCCTTTGGCGGTCACGATGCCTCCGGCGCAGGGCCGTCATTGATACGTTTGATCAGGTGTTGGCCCGCTGCAACCACACGGCCAACAAACCCGTGGCGCGCGATGGCGCGGTCCGCCAGAAGCGGCACATGTTTTTCTGGCAGCCCTTCGGGTGTGATGATCAGCTCCCCGATTTGGTCGCCTTTTGCGATTGGCGCCTTTAGAGGGCCGTAATACACGACTTCTGTTTTTAGAGGCTCAATTGGATTCACCGGCAAGAGCAGGGATATGTCCTCGCCCAATTCCATCCCCACGGTCGTCTCGGCACCGATCGAGACCTCGGCCTGTGCGATTTTAGTGCCGGCAGCCCCCAGATCTGTCTGCGCAAACTGGCGGAAGGCCCAATTGGTGACGGCCTCAGATTCTTGGGCGCGCGCTTGCGCTGAACTCAGACCGGAAATGACAAAGATGATACGGCGGTCGCCCTGTTTGGCCGAGCCAACCAGCCCATAGCCAGCCTCTTGGGTGTGGCCGGTTTTCAGCCCGTCTGCACCGATCCCCAGCCCCAGCAGGGGGTTGCGGTTTAAACGATTTGCAGATTCTTTGGGGTCAAACAGGAATTCTTTTTGGGAAAACATCGGGTAGTATTGGGGGTAGTCGCGGATCAATTTAGACGCGATCAGGCCTAAATCACGCATCGACATGCGGTGGCCTGTTTTGGGCCAGCCGTTAGAATTGGAGAAGGTTGAGTTGCTCATCCCCAATTGTTGCGCGCGCATGGTCATTTGACGGGCGAATTTGCTTTCGGTGCCCGCGAGGGCTTCGGCGATGACAACGCAGGCGTCATTGCCCGACAGAACGATAATGCCGCGGATCAGATCCTCTACGCGCACCCGTTCGCCTGCCTTTAGAAACATGGTCGAGCCGCCATAGGCCTGTGCCGCCGCCGAAACGGGCAGCTCCTGATCGAGATCCAAAATGCCGTTATCGATCGCCTCAAACGCCATATAAAGCGTCATGAGTTTCGACATAGAGGCAGGCGGCAACGGCTGGTCTGCGTTTTTGGTCATCAACACAGTGCCGGTGTTGAAATCCATTACATAGGCCGAACTTGCACGGGTATCGAAGGCAAAGGCGCTGGCCGTACTGGCCAGCAACGCAATCGCACTAAGTGTAAGTTTCATTCCGCGCATGGCAGCACCTCTCAGATATTAGCTTGAAACGGCATAGGCATCGGTGAAGCCTTCCGATTTAATGGTCGACAGGATTTTTGAGCGCTCAGCGCTTGTGGCAGCTGGGCCCACAACAACGCGCCAGAACGTCTTGCCGTTGATTTTGCTCAGCTTGATTGTCGGGGATAGACCTGCGCCGCGCATCTGTTTTGCCGCGCGCTCGGCATTTGCCTCAATGCTGAAGATACCGATTTGAATAAACGGTTTGGACAGTTTTGAAGATTGCACAGGCGCTGCAGGTTTGGGTTGTGGGGCAGGGGCTGTCTCAATCGCGGTGCTGGCCGCCGTTGTGATCGGATCAAGCGGTGCTGCGTTCACTTCGGGGGCGGCTTGCACTGTGGCTTGCGTGGTGGCTTGGGCTGGGGCGGGTTCT
>JBDVSG010000207.1:0-2729 GCA_039967155.1 Sulfitobacter sp.
GGTGCCGCTGAGGTGCAAAGGTTCGGCCATGGCCACGGTGAAAGGTGCGCCGCCAGACATGACCTTGGCCATGCCAAGCGGGTTCCAATACCCGCCAAAATCCAAACCGCGCAGCAAAGCATAAACCTGCGCCGACGTCTGACCGAAATCGATCAATCCCATGGTCGCAGGTCGCGCATCGCGTGAAAAATAGCTGCGCAGGCTCAGGTCTTGAGGGTGGCGTTCGGGCGTGCCGCTTTCCAATTGCGCCATCACGCGGCCAAAGCTCTCCATCCCTGCGGCATAGCATTTGGAGTTCAGGCTAAACGCTGTCTCGTCGGCTGCGATATCGACCATCTGTTGGGCCAGCAGATCGCCTTCGTCCACGCCGCCCTCCATCATATGCCAGCTGACGCCGTGCTCGGTCTCGCCGTTGATGATCGCCCATGCGGGCGTGTTCAGTCCCGCATAGCGCGGCAGTGGGCCGTCGTGAAAATTCACCGCGCCTTTTTGCGGCAAGGCCAGAACAGCATCGGGAATGATGCGCAGGTTTGCGATGCTCAGCATCCAATCAAAGGCGGGCAAATCCGCGCTGGCCAAAGCGCTTGGCTTGGCGAAATGCGCAATTCCGTTTGTCTGGGCCCATGCAATCACATCTGCGTCCCCGCTCACCACGCCTGTGACGCCGTGACCGCGCGCAACAATCATATCAGCGCAGGCTATGGTCAGCGATTGATCCCCAAGGATCACACAAGAAAACGGGGCAGTGGTAAGATCGGCAGTCATGAAAAGTCCTCCGAGGACGGGCGGTATGGCGTCGTGCTATGTGTGACCATGTCGGTCAAAAACCATGCGGGGTCTTGGGGCGGCTTGCGCCCCAGCAATGCGCGCAAACGGTGCAGCACGCCCCCAGCCAGATGCGCGATCAACGCGGCAACAGCATAGGTACGACCATGGTTTTTTGTGAAGTAATGTCGGCGGGAATCGTACCAATAAGACGGCATTCGACGTTTGGTTTTCATCCCAGTTGAAACCGATCCGATATGCACAACGCGGCTGTCAGGCACATACCAACATGTCCAGCCCGCACGCGCCGCGCGCAGGCACAGATCCGTTTCCTCAAAATACAAAAAGAATGTTTCGTCAAAGGTGCCGATCGCGTCCAGCATTTCTGCGCGCAGCATCATTGAGGCCCCCGCGCTCCAATCCACCTGACAGGTGGCCTCGGGCTGTGGCAGCGGCACCAGCGCATCCGGCATCAGGCGTTCAAAGGCCCGCAGCCGCGCAGCACCGACAAATTCACTGGCAATAGTGGGAAAGCGAAAGGCAGTCGTGTGCACCACGTGGTCTTCGCCGCGCACATGGCTGCAAGCGATGCCCGCATTTGGATCCCCTTCCAACTGGGCCATTAACGCGCCCGTACAGCCCGCATCAGGGAAGGCATCGGAATTCAGGATGTAGTAATAATCGGGCCGTGCGCCATGGCTCAGCATCATGGCCAGACCGATGTTATTGCCTGCCCCAAACCCGCCATTCACGGGCGAGGCCACAACACGAACCAAACCTTCCATCCCCCAGCCGCGCGATGCAACCTCAGCCGAGATCATCTCATATGAGCCATCCCCAGAAGCGTTATCCACAATCACCAATTCGCCGCCCAGACCGTGAAGATCGGCCAAGGCTGCCTCGGCGGCGCGCAGGGTCATGGCGGGCGTTTTGTAATTCAACAAAATGCATAAAACTGTCGGGTGCGTCATGGTTTACTCCGCTGCCGTGGCGCGGTGATGCGGGGCAGTCAGCAAGGCATCATCGATGACTTCGCGCAGCTCGGCCGCCATAACGACGACATTTGGCGATAGCACCATACTGTCGTGGTCACCGGGCACTTCGATCACCTGAACCTGAGGGGCGTATTGGGTCCACTCATTATCCTCAAAGACATATTCACGCGCCGCACTGACCCAATTGCCGCCGCTGACCTTATAGTGACGATCCAGAACGGGACGCAGCAGCGTCATCGGGCCTGCCCAGTCAGGCGTGCGGTAGCTGCCCACCGCGCGCAGGAATGCGGCTTCGATCTTGGTATTGTTGAACTGGGCCGCGCCTGTGGCTTCGACCTTGCCTTCGCGTTTTTCCTTTTCCCATGCGATGCGGTTTTGCACCCATTCACCCAAATAGGCGGGTCCTTTTTCGCGCAGCTCTGCCAGCTTGATCAAGGCTTTATCCATTTTTCCAAGGCTCGGGCGTATCGGCAGCGGTGTGTCTAGCAAAGCCAGAACCGCGACCTCTTCGCCCGCCGCCGTAAGCTGCTGGGCGATCTCATAGGCGGTGATCCCGCCGCCCGAAAACCCAGACAATAAATAGGGCCCGTGGGGCTGTACCTGACGGATCTCGGCAATGTAATCAGTGGCCGCAGCGGCAATGGTTTCATGCGGCGCGCTATCACCGATTAATCCGCGCGCTTGAACGCCGTAAACAGCCCGTGCATCGCTGAATTGTTGCGCCAGATGGCGCAGGTTCAGCACGTTACCAAACATGCCCGCCACCACGAACAGCGGCGCAGCACGGGTAGGCTTCACGCCGTTCAACGGCACCAGATAGCTAAAGCCAGCAGGTTTTTCCGCAGATGCGGCAGTATCACTGGGTGCGATATCACCCGTCAGCGCGGTGATCCGCGCGGCGATGCCCGCAATCGTTGGCGCCTCAAACAGGACCGAGATCGGGAACTCCACCCCGAACTCCCGCTTCAC
>JBDVSG010000208.1:0-2803 GCA_039967155.1 Sulfitobacter sp.
GAGGCACCTGTGTGCCCGCCGGGTTGTCGGCATAGATGCGCGCCCGACCGCCGTCCTCAAGGGCAAGGGCAGGAAAACGTTGCCTGACACTGTCTATTGGAAACCGCATATGGCGCCCCCTGCATACAGGATGAAAATTCAGTTGTTAAAAGGACATGACCGAATTCATCCCACTCATCAACCTTCCTTATGGAACGGCAGTAGACATCACTTTTCTCACCCTACAGGAACCAAACCCCACCGAAGATCACGAAGCGCGGACGCGGGTCATTCTTCCTATCTTCATGGTTGCTCGGCCCGTTCCTTCTGCACCGATATATTGGCTATTGGGACGCCACATTTCTGACGATCATGTATCCAAACGGGGTATTTCTATTTCAAAATACATGCCTTAGCGTTGTTCGAATTTCGGCGCTAGGCGGCAACCGCTTACTACGTTGATTACACCGCTACAACACGCTTTCGAAAGGCACATCATGACTGCACATTGGCAGAACATATTGGAAAAGCTGTGGGGTGTGTCAGCCAAGCTCAGCGCTTTGGACGGTGAATATGATCTGAACTTTTTAGCATCCGGAGCCAATTCTTATGTTTTGAAAGTGATGAGAGCCGGTTGCGACGAAGCTTTCGTCGATCTGCAATGCAAAGCCTTCGGGCACATTCGGGCCAATGCCCCTGATGTCCCAGTCCCTGCGGTCGTCAATACGATTGCCGGGAAACCGTTTGTCTTTACGCCTGACGAGGCAGGAACCCCTCGCGTGGCTTGGTTGTTGGAAAAGGTGGAAGGCATAACCTATGCCCGCTTTAAACCGCATAGCGGAGATCTGATACGGGATGTCGGCGCGCAGCTCGGCTCTATGGACAAGGCGCTGGTAGATTTCACTCATCCGCAACTGCATCGCGAATTTAAGTGGGACCTCACCAAAGCCGAATGGATCGCCAACCATCTGGATGTGATTACCGATCCCGTGCGACGCGCTATTATCCGGGAAATTCTAAGCGATTTTGGCGAAGTCAAACCCACCCTCGATACCTTGCCCAGAACCGCGATCCACAACGACGTAAACGACTACAATATCATCGTCTCAGGATCGCTCAGCAATGCGCCCAAAGTAACAGGGCTGATCGATCTGGGCGATATCTGCGACGGGCCGCGCGTATGTGACCTTGCAATTGCAGCCGCCTATATCGCGCTGAATAATCCGGACCCAGAGAAGGCATTGGTTGCGTTGGTCTCTGGATATCACGAATTCAATCCACTGACGGCCTCGGAAATCGATCTAATCTGGCCTTTGCTGCGCGCGCGCTTGGCTGTAAGCGTTGTCAATTCGACCATCATGGCCGCCAAAGACCCAAACGATCCCTACATTTTGATCTCGCAAAAACCCGCCTGGACATTCCTTGAAGGAAATTTGGTCAACGCCGGGCTGATCAATGCGCGACTTCGGACCGCCTGTGGTCTTCCCATAACAGACGCAGCGCCGCGCATTATGGCATGGCTTGACGAGCAACGCGGCTCATTTGCCCCCTTGATGGGCCAAGACTTATCTCATGCGCCACTGGGATCACTATCGGTTGAATCGTCGACGTGGCCGCAGAATCCATTTGACCTGCCACTGTCAGAGGCATCGATCATCGGCCGGGAGTTTGACGAACAGGGCCGGATCTGGCTTGGCTATTATGGTGAACCCCGGCTGATTTATACTGCTACTGCGTTTCGCAAAGGACCTTGGAAAGCTTCAAACCGGCGCACCGTTCATCTGGCGGTTGATGCGTTTGCCCCTCATGGCACATCCTTGCAAGCACCCCTGGAGGGCACTGTGCACGCGGTCGATAGTCGCGGTGACCATCTCGACTATGGCGGATTGGTTATTCTTCGCCACGAAACACCCGGGCGTGACGTCTTTTATACTCTCTACGGACATCTCAATGCCGAAGTTTGCGAAACATTGTCGGTTGGGCAATTCATCGCCAAAGGCGATACATTCGCGCGATTGGGCGATGTGTCACAATCCGGTGGTTGGTCGCCTCACGTACATTTTCAACTCGCCCTTACCATTGATGGTATGGGCGAAGACTGGCCCGGTGTCGCCGACCCGGATGACCTATTTCTTTGGCGAGAAATTTGTCCTAATCCGGCGGCGCTGATTAACGTTGCCGACGACAAAACCTTGTTTCAATCTGTTGCCAAGAAGGACGTTCTTGCAGATCGCAAGGCCCATTTCTCTGACAATTTGAAACTCAGCTATGATGACCCGATCATGTTATTGCGAGGCTGGCGGCATCACCTGTTTGACGAATGGGGCCGCCCCTATCTTGATGCCTACAATAACGTCCCGCATGTGGGTCATGCGCATCCGCGAATACAGTCTGTGGCGTCTGATCAGCTTCGCCGCATGAATTCAAACACCCGGTATCTGCACCCCGCGCAAACTGCGTTTGCTACTAAAATCCTGTCAAAGATGCCCGATTCTCTGGATATTTGCTTTTTTGTCAATTCCGGAACGGAAGCTAACGAACTTGCCCTAAGGCTGGCACGCGCCCACACAGGCGGCAAGGACATGATCACGCCCGAACACGGCTATCATGGCAATACCACAGGGGCGATCGATATCTCGGCCTACAAGTTCAATGCAAACGGTGGTGTCGGCCAACCAGACTGGGTTCACCTGATCGAAGTGGCTGATGACTATCGCGGAAGTTTCCGTCGCGATGACCCCGACCGGGCAGTGAAATTTGCCGCTCTGACTGAGGGCGCGCTGACCTCTGTTCGGGTCCGACGCGGCAAGCTTGCCGGCTTCAT
>JBDVSG010000209.1:0-12958 GCA_039967155.1 Sulfitobacter sp.
TTTGATCCTGATGCCCCATCATCGCCGCCGCAACCCAAGTTGCCCATCGCAACAAATCTGCGTCATCGGGCACGGCGGTTGTGCACATGGCAATGAAACCATCCGCTTCGGGATAGGGCAGTCCGTGTCGCCGGATCGCCAGCTCGCAACGTTGGGTATACAGGCGGTGCATGTTGCGATCAGCGCCGCTGTGGCTGAGCGGGTGCTTCAATAGAGTCAGCAGCGCTTCGGCGTCCAGTCGTTTCGACATCAGAGCGGCCGCGTGGCGCAGGAACCGCCCAGGAGGGGACAGATGCAACGGCGTGCCAGCACTGTCGTCTGGCAAAATATCCCAACGGCTGAGCGCGGCTGTAACGCGGCGGCCCAGCATCCGGTCCGGAGTGATGAGCGCCGCTGTTTGACCGTCTTGCGCTGCTTTGCGTAGGCGCAGGGCAATCGCGAGCGCTTCGGCACGGGGCGTTTCGGCCAGCAATAGGGTCATATCCTTGGTCGCGTGCTCAAGGTTTTGCAGCCGAGGGCCCTCAATGCGCCAAGCATCCGTAACAGGCGCGGGGCGAAGGGAAAGCGACACTAATTTGTTCCGCGCTGGCGAAGGTGGCGGACAGTCGTGCCAGTTTTGAACAGCATTAGCGCTGCTGCCAAGACCCTTCATCAGGTGATAGAAACGGTATTGCGGGTGGTCCTCGGAAATCAATGGATCATCCAGCGCGGCCCAGACCTCGGCGGGAAGGTCAAAGTCAAACCCGGGCAAGACCAAAGCCCCCTGCGGAAGGCGCGCAACGGCTTGCATAAATAGCATGGTCGTGCCGCGAGACGCGGTAGAGCCTGCAACGATGATCGGATGCTGAGGGGGCTGTTCGGCCCAAAGCGCTGCAATGGCCAGAACGCGGGCGCGCTGGCGGGCTTCCTTGTCTGGTTTTGCCTGAGTTAGAGACAGATAGTCCTGCACAATGCCCAAAAATATCTTGGCCCGCTCCCAATGACCTGACTGATCGGTTACGTCTAGATCGGCGATGGTTTGAGGGGATACGCCTTCGCTTTGCATTTCGTCAATCAAGGCAGCAAGGCTATCGGCCAAATCATAAAGCGACGCGCGGGAGGCCAAATCGGGGGACTGGGCAAGCAACGCCGAGATCAGGCCGATCAGTTCCAATCGTCTGCGCAACGGTGATGCGCCCTCGGCGATCACAATGCTGGGTTCCAGTGTTTCCAGATCTGTGATCATGCGGATGCGGGGCAGCAAAAGGGCTGGACCGCTTTCAAACATCTTGCGCAGCCGGCGGGCCATGCGTTTGGTATTGACCAATAATTCGACACGGGCCAATGCCTCTGGCGGGTGGCCTTTGAATCGCTGCAACAGGCCTTCAACCAACAGCTGGGGAAAGTCGGCGCCAGCTGGCAGGCCAAAAACGCGGGCTTCTTCTTGGGGGTCAAACATCGGCGTTCAACAGGTTTTCGGCAGTGTTAATGCCATCTGGATGACCCACATCGCACCACGAACCGCCATAGGTCAGCCCAAACAACCGCCCGTTTTGCAGCATGACATCCCAGATGACATTCAGTGAGAAAGAGCGTGCAGAAACCTCAGCCAGCAGATCGGTTTTGATGATCTGGACGCCGCCATAAACCAACCCCGCCCCGCGTGTCAGGCGGCCATCAGTGTCGATGGTGAAATCACCGGTGCCTGAATGCTCCATCGCGCGGGCAGGCGGTACGCCCATCAATAACGCGTCCATTCGTTCAGGGTCCCAAGCCGCTAGAAGGGCGCGCAGCGGGTTTTCGCCGCGCCAAATGGCGTCGGTATTCATTGTAATAACAGGCCCATTTCCTAACAGCGCCAAAGCATTGCGCAAACCGCCCCCCGTTTCAAGTATGTCGGGGTGTTCAACAATCGTTTTGACACCCATCGGGTGCAGGTGCGCCTGCAACATCTCGGCGCGGTAATGCAGGTTGGCGACGATAACAGGGGGTGAGATTTGCTGCGCCATCTCTAAAGAGTGATCAATCAATGCGTGGCCCGCGACCTCGACCAATGGTTTGGGGCGATCAGCAGTCAGGTGTTTCATGCGCGTGCCAAAACCGGCGGCGAAGAGAAGAACAGGCGCGCTCATGCGGCGCACTTGGATTTGAGCAAAGCAAGGTTCTGAGCTGTAGGATAGGGCAAAGTTTCGCGGATATGATCGGCGATAGGCGCCAAAGCAGGATGCGCAAGGTTGCGTTCCACAAACTCCCACACACGGGGGATCAGATCAATGTAACGCGGTTTGCCCAGCTCGATGCATAGTTTGGCAAATGCCCCCACAATGCGGAGGTTCCGCTGTACGCCCAGAATGGCATAAGCTGCACGGAAAGCGTCTCTATCTTGTGGGTTTTGGTCCAAATACCGTGTGATCATGGCCTCTTCTACCGCGGGGGGCACATCGCGGCGGGCGTCTTGCAGGATGGAGACAAGATCATAGGCCGCATGGCCGCGCATGGCGTCTTGGAAATCGAGCAAACCAACACGTGCAGGGCCATCGCGCTCAGGCAACCAAAGCAGATTCTCCGCATGGTAATCGCGCTGGATTAAAACGTGTGGCGCTGCTTCAAGAGGGGTCAAAAGGGCGTGCATTAGGGTTTCAAACTTTGCCTGCTCGGGGGTGTTTTCGACGCCTGTCAAACCAAACAGATACCATTCATAGGCCCGTGCGGCGAAATTGGTCATCAGCGCAGTGTCATAGGGATCAAGCGGCGGCAGAGGGGCCGCATGCAGGACGCTCAACACATCGACGGACGCTTCATAAAGCGGAATTTCTTGGGCTGGATCGCGTGCGATGACCTGTTTGAACAAATCGTCACCAAGGTCTTCGATCAACAACAGGCCAGTTTCAATGTCACGGTGCAAGATCTTTGGGGCGCTAAGACCGATACTGCGAAGATGTTCGGCCACGGCGATAAACGGGCGCACGTCTTCGCCTTTGTCAGCGGGCGCATCCATAAGGATCACTGTTTCGCCGCTCTGCTGGGACAGGCGTTCATACCGGCGATTAGAGGCATCCCCCGCAACCGTCACGCGGCGGGCGTCGCCCCATCCACAAATGTTGATGAATTGGGTCAATTGTTCTGTGCGGTTTGTCATGGTTTCCAGTCAGTCAATTTTGCGTCCCACTTTGGATCGCTCCACGTGGCTATAAGGGTGCGGGTGTCTTCAACATCGGTGGCAGTGAGGGTGATGTCCAGCGCGTCCTCTGGCCGCAAGCTGGCCAAGCGATCGGGCCATTCAATTAGGCAAATTGCATTCTCGATCGCGTCTAACAGACCCAGTTCTTCTATTTCGGAGGGGTCACTGAGACGGTAGAGGTCGGCGTGCCAAATTTCGGGGCCGGCGCTGGCATCATAGGTTTGAACCAGCGTGAAGGTCGGGGATGGCACATCCTCGGGGAGGAGCAGCAGCGATTGAATAAGGGCACGGGCAAAATGGGTTTTCCCTGCGCCGACATCACCGCTCAGCAATATGCAATCTCCCCCCTTCAGCCGCGCGCCTAGCACGCGCGCCAGTTGGGCGGTCATTTCAGGGGTATCGAGGATCAAGCTGTCTTTCATGCCGCAAACTAACCAGCCTTGGCACTGGATAAAAGGGCTGACTAACCTTCTGTGATTGAACTCGTTAAGGGCGCGCGATTGGCGGCCAGGGTCCGTTTACGCGAAAACCGCACTACAGTTGCACCCGATGCAATGGGGACGATCTTGCAGTTCATCGGGCATTTCCCCTTCATGCTGATTGGCATTTCCCATTCGCGTTGAGGTTTGAGCGACATGACTGAATCCAGCAGCTCTTGCCAAAGGGGATTTGGGGCGGATTTTTCTTTCCACATCTTAACGGCGTCAGCAATTGTAATATCGGCAAAGCTGGTATCAAATTGAAAGCCCCACAAGACATCATAGGCTTTGTTGGAAAAGGTCAGGACGCCTGCCTGCGAAAAAACCGCCAGAGCATCTTCGAATGTATCAGCAAGACTTTGGCCCATTTCCAATTCGGCACGGAAATTACGGGTAAGCGATACTTCCGCACTGATGTCTTCAATAAGAAAGGCGATCGCCCCATCAGGATGGGGGCGCCCTTTTACATTGTAGGTTTGGCCGGTCTCAAGCGTCCATGTTTCTTCAAACCGCCCTGTTTCGGCTTCGCTAATCAGATGGGCGATGCGATGGCGCCATGTGTTATAGTTTTTGGGTTCTGGCATGCGCCGGTTTTCCCGCAACGCGTCAAAGAACGTGTCGATGGTAGGGCGGGGACCCAGAAAGGAAATCGGCAAACCGGTCAAATCCACCAATGCGGGATTGAACAATGCAAGCTGCCTGTCACGGTTGAAGATAGCCAGCCCGATTGACAGATGGGCAAATGTTTTGGCGAGGGTCTGAACAAAATCGCGCTGTGCGTTTTCGGCCTTGATCACCTCTGTCAGAGAGGTGGCTTGGTGCAGGATCCCCGTTGGAAGAGGGGTCCGCACGACATTAAACCATTCGGGGAACGATGCATCCGTGACTTCGATTTTGACCCTATTCTTACTGGAACTTCCGTTAAAAGAGGGCAGATCAAAAATGGGTTCGGCGGGTTGTCTGGCGAATTTTGGCAGACGCTCTGATAGAATTTTATAAGCCTCGTTGTTCCAAACGACCATGCCGGCATCGTCGGTTTTCCATGCTGGATGCGGGGACAATTCGGAAATCTCGCGTAGCGTCGCGAGCTCGGCAATCTCAGCCGCGTTGCGCGACATTTCTGTCGCCGGAAGAAAGATCAAAGATGTCGAGGTTGATCGCCAGATTATTCGGATGTGATTGATTTCGCTCTGTGTCCCGTAAACAAGCGTATCGGGGCTGTTGGCGCGATTTGGTTGGGCCGGAAAGAGTGGGAAGTTGGGGTGAAGGATCTGGAACAAATCTTCCCAAGTTTGCGATCCGATTGCGATGGGCAATAGCCTGATCGCTGCCTCAGAGGCATGTTCAATTACGCCGTCCCTCAACAAAATCTCAGCGACATCTTCCGCCCCATTTACGGGTTCTACTTTGGCAGGACGGAAGACCCACCACAGGCTAAGAATGACCGTGGGTACAATGCCAATGGATACCATAATCAGGTTATGCAAGAATCGTACTCCATTCGTTTAACCCACGAAAATTACAATGAAACTGCTATAATTAATAAAGTGTTAAGACGATGGGATTGCTAGACTTCAGCAAAGCGAATGTTCCGCCCCGTCGATACAGCATTTTCACCAATTTTCGCGTCAATTTTGCTGCGGGGCCAGCGGACTTCGATAACGGCGCCGATAGATTTTTGACCGCCGTTGTTTTCGTCGCTCCCGTTGGCAAAGCGTATGTTTGCGCCGGTTCGCTCCAGCAGTGTTTTGGCGATAAACAGCCCCAACCCCATGCCTTCGTATTCGGGTCTCGAGGCATCTTGGCGGTTGCGCTTGCGCCCGCCCATGAATGGATCCCCCAACCGACCCAAAATCTGGGGAGGAAACCCCAACCCGTCATCGACGATACGCACGGTGATAGTTTCGTCATCCCATCGTGTCGAAATCCAGACGGTCTCTTGTGAGAAATCGACAGCATTCTGGATCAGGTTTCGCAGGCCATGAATGATTTCGGGCATGCGTAAGACCGTTGGCTGGATCTCTGAGACAACGGCATTTGCAAGACTGACAAAGACGGATTTTCCTCGGTCCATATGCGGCTCGGCCGCGCTCTCGATGAGCGTGATCAAAGGCGTTTGGCGCATCTGTAAATCATCTTTGCCTGCGCGCCCCATGTCGCGCAAGATATCACGGCAACGGTCGGTTTGCTGCACGATCAGCTCGGCGTCTTCGCGTAAATCGGGGTGGGCGTCCAGCTCATGAACCAGTTCGGCGCTGGTGAGTTTGATCGTAGCCAAAGGCGTGCCCAGCTCATGCGCGGCAGCGGCCACGACCCCCCCTAGATCGGTCAGCTTTTGTTCGCGGGCAAGGGCCATGTGGGTCGCGGCCAATGCGTCGGACATCAGATTGATTTCTGACGTAACGCGGCGCGAATAGGCCGAGGTAAAAACCACAGCAATGACAAGAGCAAGCCAGTGACCCGTTATGAACAACTGTGGGATTTCGACGATTTGACCTGATTTGGTTTGCAGCGGGATGTTGAAGAACGCCAGTGCAGTCACGCTTGTGATGGCCATACCGCACAGCAGGATCGTCGATCTAAGGCTGAAGGCGGTTGCTGAAATTGTAACGGGCCCCAACATCAGCAGTGTAAACGGATTGTTCAATCCGCCAGTCAAAAACAATAAAATGCTAAGCTGGATAAGGTCAAAAAGAACGATAGACATGTTTTGCCGTTCTGACAGCCGCTTGTTTTCTGGAAAAATGAACGAGGAAACCAAGTTGCTGATAACCGAAATCGCGATTGCAAAATAACACCAGCCCAGCTCCAGCTTGATATCGACCAAAAGCGGCGTTGCGGTAACAGCTGCAAACTGGCCAAAAATGGCGACCCACCTTAGCAAGATCAACGTACGCAAGCGTATCCAATGTGATCTCTTAGGGGCGCCCAAGGGACGTATTGTTGGCTGCGGCATCTGAGCGCTCCATCGAAAATGTGATTTGCATTGTCTACGTGCTAGCGTAGGTCTGTCGCGGAATACCATCAAGGGTGCGAAATGCGTTACCCATTTAGGAGTAGTTATGGCTCGTATTGCTGCAATTGTTGCTGTTCTTTTTGCTGCTGTGGCCTTGTTAGGCATGTTGTATTTCGGCAGCCTTTCCGAGGAAGAGCAATTTGCCTCCTGTGGGTCTTCTGCTGTGGCTGGGGATTTGGGTGGACCGTTTACGTTGGTAAATGGCGATGGTCAGACAGTCACCAGCTCCGAAATCATAACCGAGCCTACGTTGATCTATTTTGGGTATACGTTTTGCCCCGATATTTGCCCGTTTGATGTGGACCGCAATGCATCGGCTATCGAAATACTGGAAGAACGCGGCAAGATGGTTACGCCTGTCTTTATCACCATCGATCCTACGCGAGACACGACTGAAGTTGTGGGTGATTTCGCGCAGGCAATGCATCCGCGCATGATTGGGTTGACCGGCAGTGCTGAACAAATATCAGCGGCCAGCAAAGCGTACCGCACCTATTACAAAGCCCACCCGCCAGTTGATGGTGAGTATTTGGTGGATCATTCAACCTTTAGCTATCTCGTTACGCCTGAAAATGGCTTTGTCGATTTCTTCCGCCGCGAGATGACGCCAGACCAAATGGCGGACAAAATTGGATGTTATGTCGACCAGATTTGATCTTTCCGGGCTGCCGAACGTATCATACGTACAAACAAGCAGTTTTGAATAAGGTGACCTGTAATGCCATCTACACAATTGAATGAACTTGGACCCGATAAATCCCTCTTGCTAATGGATGATGATGAACCGTTTCTGCGACGTCTGGCAAAGGCGATGGAAAAGCGCGGATTTGAGGTGGAGACAGCCGGATCAGTCGCTGCAGGCAGTGCCATCGCGACAGCCCGACCGCCTGCTTATGCGGTCTGTGATCTGCGGCTTGAAGACGGCAATGGACTGGATGTCGTAGAAATTTTGCGCGAGAAACGGCCCGATGCGCGGGTTGTTGTGTTGACGGGCTACGGTGCTATTGCCACGGCTGTTGCGGCTGTGAAAATTGGCGCAACCGATTATCTGTCAAAACCTGCGGATGCGACTGACATCACCAATGCGCTGCTCTCCAATGGCGAAGACCTGCCACCGCCGCCAGAAAATCCGATGAGCGCGGACCGCGTGCGTTGGGAACACATTCAACGTGTTTATGAGCTGTGCGACCGAAATGTGTCCGAGACCGCGCGCCGTTTGAACATGCACCGTCGCACGCTGCAACGCATTTTGGCCAAACGTAGCCCGCGTTAAACGTCGTAGCGTTTGCTGATTTTGTTCACGACCAACCCGTTGGATAGCTCTACGTTTTCATCAAAGGCCCAGTCGCGGAAACCGCGGCTTTGATAGTAGGTTAGCCCGCCTTCGTTGTCGGCGCGGATGGTGGCGTTAATCCAGACATAGCCCAGATCCTTGGCCGCTTGCGCATTGGCGCTGAATAGGGCCGATCCAATCCCCAGCCCCGCACGTCCGATCTGCACAAAGCTGGCGATGTCGCAGGCTTCGGGGGGCAGTTTCGGGTGTGGTGAAATCCATTGAAACCCGATCACCTGTTCTTGGTCATCAAGCGCCACATGCCAAGCAGAGCGCTCAGGCTCGCTGCTCATCCATTCTGCCAGATCATCGCCGGTTACAGGGCGTACAAGGGCGGTGGTGCCGCCAATGGTGATGATTTCGTTCAGCAGCGTGGCCATAGAGCCGGTGTCCAGCCGCATCGCAGGGCGTACTTTGATCATGGCATTTCCTTTAGCAACTCTGCGTGACGGGCGGTGAAATCCGCGCGCACTTCGATCGGGGGACGGAGCGAAATAGACAGCCCTTCCTTGAGCGTTGGATCGGGTTTGCCAAACAGTTTGTTGGCCTCTAGCTCATCAAAGCCCGCGATTTGCACGGCCTCCATCCAGGCACTGATGTGATCGGCCTTTTTGATTTGCCGCTTCACCGATGCTGGTACTTTGGCGGGTAGTCCAAATCTTATGTGCACGGCGGCCTCCAGCCGTTCATCCAAGACCCCATATCCTGGACCAACCGCTGCCTTCACAGGGGAAATCATGTCACCAATGACATATTCAGGCGCATCATGTAGCAGGGCCGCCAGCCGCCATTTAGCAGGCGCATTGGGGGCAATCCGGCCAAAAATTGTTTCGACCAACAGCGAATGCTCGGCCACGGAATAGGCAAAGTCACCTTTTGTCTGGCCATTCCAACGTGCGACAAAAGCAAGACCATGTGCGATGTCTTCGATTTCTATGTCTACGGGCGTTGGGTCCAACAGATCCAGCCGTCTGCCCGATAGCATGCGCTGCCATGCGCGGGGTTGTTGGGCCATGTGAAACATCCTTGGTTGCGGGCGATCGGTAAGATTTGGATAAACACCGATCAGCTGCATGTCACGGTTGAATTGTGCACCAGAGTGATACCAGCCTTGCAGCGGCGTAGATTGCGGAACGTCTTGTGCGATGGTATGCGCATCGCAACCAGATATGAAGGAGTGCCACGCATGGCCAATGACTATATCGTAAAAGACATCGCCCTTGCTGATTTCGGCCGCAAAGAGCTGGATATCGCTGAAACTGAAATGCCAGGCCTGATGTCGCTGCGCGATGAATACGGCGAAAGCAAGCCCCTGAGCGGCGCGCGCATCGTAGGATCGCTGCACATGACCATCCAGACGGCGGTTCTGATTGAAACGCTGGTGGCGCTGGGCGCGGATGTGCGCTGGGCGTCGTGCAACATCTTCTCGACCCAAGACCACGCAGCAGCGGCGATTGCAGCTGGTGGTACGCCTGTGTTTGCGATCAAAGGTCAGTCTCTTGAAGAGCACTGGGACTACTTGGACAAATCCTTCATGTTCCCCGAAGGCCCGAACCTGATCTTGGACGATGGCGGCGATGCAACCCTGTACATCTTGATGGGCGCGCGCGTTGAAAACGGCGAAACCGACCTGATCGCGGTGCCCACCTCTGAAGAAGAGGTTGCGGTGTTTGCGCAGATCAAAAAACGTCTGGCCGCATCTCCTGGTTGGTTCACAAAAATGCGTGAACAAATCGTTGGTGTTTCTGAGGAGACGACAACAGGTGTTCACCGTCTTTATGATTTGTTCAAAAATGATCAGCTGCCGTTCCCTGCGATCAACGTGAACGACAGTGTGACCAAGTCGAAATTCGACAATAAATATGGCTGTAAAGAATCCCTTGTTGACGGTATCCGTCGCGCCACTGACACGATGATGGCGGGCAAAGTCGCTGTTGTTCTGGGCTACGGTGATGTTGGCAAAGGCTGTGCGGCCTCCCTTCAGGGCGCAGGCGCACGTGTGAAAGTCACCGAAGTCGACCCGATCTGCGCCTTGCAGGCGGCGATGGATGGTTTTGAAGTTGTTTTGATGGAGGACGTGGTCGGTTCGGCTGATATCTTCATCACCACCACCGGCAACAAAGACGTCATCCGCATCGAGCACATGCGCGAAATGAAAGACATGGCGATCGTTGGCAACATCGGTCACTTTGACAATGAAATTCAGGTTGCCGCGCTGAAAAACCACAAATGGACCAACATCAAAGAACAGGTTGATATGATCGAGATGCCATCGGGCAGCCGGTTGATCCTGCTTTCTGAGGGGCGCCTGCTGAACCTTGGCAATGCGACGGGTCATCCGTCCTTTGTGATGTCGGCCTCGTTCACAAACCAAGTTCTGGCCCAGATTGAACTATGGACACGTGGTGAGCATTACAAAAACGAAGTCTACATTCTGCCCAAACATCTGGATGAAAAAGTAGCGCGTCTGCATCTGGATCGGATCGGCGTGAAGCTCTCTACGCTGAGCACCGATCAGGCGGCCTATATCGGCGTCACGCCCGAAGGTCCGTTCAAGCCTGAGCATTACCGCTACTAATTGCGGAGCCCTCAGTTGAGCGATCCACACCCCTACAAGCGCCGCCCGGTATTCCACTGGGCGGCGCTTTTTTGTTTTATCTTTGGCGGCATCGCCTTTGGCATTTGGCAGGCGATGGTGCACCCCGACACGCCGCTGGCGCGGGAATGGAACCCAACGTTACCTTTGGTCGTGACTGATCCGTTCACCGATCTGACAATTTGGAAAATGAACCGTGCGCTGGCCACTGATGCCACTTGCCTTGCGGCGCTACACACAGGTGCGCAGGCGCAATCGAAACCTGATTTTGTGGATACGCCGCAATGCGGGATCGCTCCCCAAGTAACCCTGAGCGCAGCCGCTGGCGCGCAGATGACGCCCGTGAACACAAGATGCCAAACGGCCCTGCGTTTGGCCATGTGGACCCAGCATGATTTGCAACCTGCGGCGCGCGCGATGTTTGGCCAAGGCATTGACCGCATTAGGCACTTCTCCAGCTATTCCTGCCGTGCGATCCGCACCACAACAGGCGGCACAGGGAGGATGAGCACGCACGCCACAGCCGATGCCATCGACATCAGTGGATTTGTTTTGGCCGATGGCACAGGATTGGATCTGCTACGCGATTGGAACGGTGATGTGGCCAAAGCCGCGTTTTTGCGCCGCGCCAATAGGTCCGCGTGCAAATGGTTTCGGGTCACTTTGGGGCCAGAATACAACAGGCTTCATGCGGATCATTTCCATCTGCAACATTCGGGCTTTGGCCTGTGCCGATAATAATGGGGAAAAGGGCCAGAAAATTTCCTTTCAAGGTTAATGGTTTTCGGACTAGGGTTCATCTGAATGCCAACACGTCAGTTGGCACCGTCAAATATAGGAGAGTATGAATGGGCAAGCGGGATGAGTGGATCGCGAAATACGCGGATGATCTGAAAAACAAATGTGGCATGGAAGCAGACATGGATCTGCTGACCAAAGTCACCATCGGGTGTGGCCCGTCGATCTATAATGCGGATGCCTCCACTGTTGCTGGCAGCCAAGCCTCCGAGCTTGAAACCGTCAAAAACAACTTCTTGATCAAAAAGCTGGGTCTGGCTGATGGTCCAGAACTGATGGAAGCCATCAATGCAGTTATCGAAGTTTACGGCAAATCCGAGCGCAACAAATACCGTGCGGTTGTTTATTACATGCTGACCAAGAAATTCGGCAAAGAAGCCATTTATGGCTAAGCCTGCATCAGGTTTGTAATTCGGAAACGCCCGCCAGACCAAGCGGGCGTTTCTATTTTAGGTCAAATCCAACGTTCTGTTTTCTTGAAAAAAAATGCGGATGGGATATGACTGTTTATACGGCCAGTATGGCCAGAACATATTTCGAATACGTGTGCCGGGGTTTAGGAGCGCACGGGGTGAGGAAGGGTTCTGGTGGGGTGCCAGAACCCTTTTTTCCGTATTTACGCTTCAGTCTTTCCCAATGCGCAAACCATTTCCCATTCGGCCTGTGTCACCGGTTGAACAGACAGCCGTGAACTGCGCACAAGCGCCATATCGGCCAGCGGCTCTTGGGCTTTTACCATCTCCAATGAAACGGGCTGTGCAAAGGGGCGTAGCGCGCGAATATCAACACATTCCCAACGCGGATCATCGGTAGTGCTGTCGGGATGCGCTGCTGCGCATACCTCAACAATGCCCACCACTGATTTTTCTTTCTGGGAATGATAGAAAAACCCCAGATCGCCAATCTGCATGTCGCGCATGAAATTGCGTGCTTGGTAGTTCCGCACGCCATCCCATTCCTCACCCTCGCGGCCTTTGGCCACCTGATCGTCCCAGCTCCATGTGGAGGGTTCAGATTTGAACAGCCAATAGGCCATCAACCGATGACCTTTTTCCATTCCGTGAGGGTCACGCTCTGGAACAGCTCTGCATGTGTGTAGGGGTCATTGGCAACCCAGTTTTCAGCGGCCGCCATGTCAGGGACGTCCAGCACAATCATGGATCCGCACATGCCGCCATCGGCGTCAATTAACGGGCCTGCCAGATGCACGTGGTCGGTGCTCTTTAGGTATTCCACGTGTTTCGGGCGGTTTTCCATACGCACGTCCAAGGCACCTGCTTTGTCTTTGGCGATCAGGCAAACTAACATATTATTCTTCCTTTAAGGGTCGGTTTAACAGGCTGTGCACAGCCGATGTTACATCTAACGATTTATCTAGCAGCCCTACAACGGCCATTGTAATCGGCATGTCCAATCCTGACGTTTGCGTGATCCGTGCAATGGCGCGCGCGGTTGCAGCGCCCTCCACGGTGATCCCCGCGTCAAAGGTTTCGCCGCGCCCAAGGCTAAGACCCAACCGATAATTGCGCGACCCCTCTGAGGTGCACGTCAATGTGGGATCGCCAAAACCGGATAA
>JBDVSG010000210.1:0-40862 GCA_039967155.1 Sulfitobacter sp.
AAATCTTGCGATTTGCAAAATGTAAACATCCCCCCACGGTTTGGATTTGTTGCACACATGGATGGAGGTTTCTGGACTTGTTTGTCGTTTTCGTCGCTTGGGTGTTAAGGCGCGTAGCCCTCAACGATGATTAGGCTGCCATCGGACACGGTCATGCGGATGTCTTTGGCGGCTTGGTAGGCGGCGCTTTCGTAGCAGGCTACGGCTTGGGCATAGCTGGGGAATTCGATAACGACAGTGCGCGCGTTGGCTTGGCCTTCGGGGACTTGCTGCAGGCCGCCCCGAACCAAGAAGCGTGCGCCAAAATCGGCAAAAGGTTTGGCATTCGCTGCGCGGTATTTTTCATAAACGGCAGCGTCGCGCACGTCCATATTTCCGATCCAATAGCCTTTTGTTGGCATGTGACGTTCTCCGATGATGACCCCGCGCTTAGCGCAGTTTTGTGTAATGTGCGGTGAGGCGCTTGGCCTCCTCAGCCAGCCCGTAGGGTGGGTTTAGCACAAACATGCCCGAGCCGACCATCCCATGACCAGGACGGGCAGGAGGAAAGCGGACCTCGTGGCGCAGGGCGTCTGGGTGCTGACTGCTGAGCGCGTCCAGCATCGGCACATGGGCGCCATTGGTCAAAATCGGGTACCACAGCGCGATAATCCCGACATTCCACGCGCGGTTTAGCTTGGCAATATGGCGGGAGATATTGTTGTAATCTTCTTTGATTTCATAGCTGGGATCGATCAGCAACATGCCGCGCCGTGGGGTTGGTGGGCAAAGGGCAAAGGCGGTCTCAAACCCGTCACGCATATGGCATTTGGCGCTCGTGGGGGACATGGCCACCTCAAGCGCTGCATGTTCGCGGGGGTGAAGTTCGGCCAAATGGATTTGATCGGTGAGGCGCAGCAGGTGGGACGCGATCAGCGGAGATCCAGGGTAGGCGGTGGCGCCGTCCTCGGCCACGACACGGGCAAGCACCTGCGCATAGGGGTGATCTGTACCAAACCAATCGCGCGCCAGCGTAATGCCGGCTGCCGCTTCGCCCGTTTTCAGCGCCTCTTCCGCGCTCAGATCATAGAGCGCGCGGCCCGCGTGGGTCTCAATATAGCTGAGGGGTTTGTCCTTGCGGGTCAAATACGCAAGCATCCACGCCAGAAGACTGTGCTTATGGACATCGGCCAGATTGCCTGCGTGATAAATATGTTGATAGCTGAGCATGGGGGCGGTGTAGCGCATGTGTGCGCAATCGCAATCGCTTTGTGCAGGAGGCGGGGCTTAGGGGCGTCTGTTATCGCTGAGCCACCCGCCCAATTTTTTCAGGTTGCGCAGGAAGCCTTCGATCTCGTCATCGTCAATGGCCGAAAAGGCAGTGAACAGATCGGGGCCGATGGATTGGCGGATTTGACCAATGAGCATCTGCGCCTCTGGCCGCGGTTTGACGATTCGCACGCGTTTGTCGTGTTTGTCCTCAATAAGATCGATCAGCCCCATGTTTTGAAATTTGGCCGCAGCTTTGGTCACTGCGGGCTGGTTGACCTCAACTGCAGCTGCGATGTCGGAAATGCGGGTGCCGCCCTGCAGATCGGGGCGCGTTATGTGGTTGAGCAGGTTAAATTGCGCAGGTGTCAGCCCATGCGGTTCCAGCAGGCTGGCCATTCGGGTTGTGAACAATTGACTGACGATGGACAGCCACGTCGCGGTTTGGCCAACCATAGGAGGGGTAAGATTGCTCATTGTAAAAAACTCTTGCTTATTTATTCCGTAGAATATACTTACATTCCAAGGAATACAAATATGGAGTTCAGCCGATGCGTTCAATTTTTCAAACCGTGATGAAGATGCCAACCCCTTTGCATGGGTTTTGTGCCGTTGCAGCTTTTGCCGGACTGCAAATCGTAAAGGGGAGACTGGACGCAAGCTATGCCGCTTCAAAACACCCCGTTGATTATATGACGGGCCAGACGGGATTTAGCGCGCAAACGGTCAAGGAGTATTACGCGCATATGCAGGCAGAAGGCACGTTGGAGATCTATGTCACAACGCAACTGATCGACTATGCCTTTATCGCGGCTATATTTTGCATGGGGCTATTTGTCTGCACGTTCATCGCACGGGCAGGGCGCGAGGGCAGCTGGGGCCGCCGCATCGGCATCTTGGCGGGGGTGGCCCTAATGGCAGGGGCCGTCAGTGATGCCATTGAAAATGCGTGGTCTTTTGTGATGCTTGCCGATCCAGCGGGTTTTGCAAACTGGTTGGCAATTGCCTACTCCAGCTTCGCGGTGGTGAAATTTGCGTTGATCACATGCGCCATGTTGCTGGTCATCGTGAGCCTCCTGCTCAGCCTGATCGGCCGGCTGAGCAGAAAGGCCCGTCTGGGCAAATCTTAGGCGATTAGACCAGCCGCGACATTTCTTTTGCGGCTTGTACAAACCCTTTGAACAGCGGGTGCGGTTGGAAAGGTTTGGATTTCAGTTCGGGGTGGAATTGCACGCCGATGAACCACGGATGGTCGGACCATTCCACAATCTCGGGCAGCTTGCCATCTGGTGACATGCCCGAGAACGTCAGGCCCGCTTTTTCCAGCTGTTCGCGGTAGGCGATATCAACTTCATAACGGTGGCGGTGGCGTTCATCGATGGAGGTGGTGCCATAGACTTCGGCGACTTTTGAGCCGTCTTGCAACGTCGCATCATAGGCTCCAAGACGCATTGTGCCGCCTTTGTCGTCGCCCACTTTCCGTTCAACCTTATGGTTGCCCTGCACCCATTCTTTGAGATGGTAAACCACCGGTTCAAAACGCTTTTTGCCCGCTTCATGGTCAAATTCTTCGGAGCCGGCAGTTTTCAGGCCCGCCACATTGCGCGCAGCCTCAATCACAGCCATTTGCATGCCCAGACAGATGCCAAGATAGGGGACTTTATGCTCGCGCGCATATTGGGCCGCTTTGATTTTACCCTCGGTGCCGCGCTCGCCAAAACCGCCTGGCACAAGGATCGCGTGATAGCCTTCTAGGTGGGGGGCCACATCGTCGGCTTTGTCGAAAATCTCGGCATCAACCCATTCGACATTCACCCGAACACGGTTGGCCATGCCGCCATGTGTCAGGGCCTCGGCGATGGATTTATAGGCGTCGCCCAGCTGAGTATATTTGCCAACAATCGCAACTTTTACTTCGCCGTCTGTGTTGTGGATCCGGTCGTAGACATCGTGCCAAACTGCCAAATCAGGGCGTGGCGCGGGCGAGATGTCAAAGGCATCCAAAACAGCCTGATCCAGACCCTGTGCGTGATAGGCCAGCGGGGCCTCGTAGATGGATTTCAGATCATAGGCCGCGACAACCGATTCTTTGCGTACGTTGCAGAATAGGGCGATCTTTTCGCGCTCTTTTTCCGGAATGGGCTGTTCGGACCGGCAGACAAGGATGTCGGGCGCGATGCCGATGCTTTGCAATTCCTTGACCGAGTGTTGCGTGGGTTTGGTTTTCAATTCGCCGGAGGCTGCCAAATAGGGCAACAGCGTCAGGTGCATGAAAATGCACTGGCCGCGGGGTTTGTCGTGGCTGAATTGACGGATCGCCTCGAAGAAGGGCAGACCTTCGATATCGCCAACCGTGCCGCCGATTTCACACAGCATGAAATCAACCTCATCCTCGCCCACGGCCAGAAAATCTTTGATTTCATTTGTAACATGGGGGATCACCTGAATGGTTTTTCCCAAATAATCGCCGCGGCGCTCTTTTTCCAAAACGGTGGAATACACGCGCCCAGACGAGACGGAATCAGTCTTGCGCGCGGCAACGCCTGTGAAGCGTTCATAGTGGCCCAGATCCAGATCGGTTTCGGCGCCATCGTCGGTGACAAATACCTCGCCATGTTCAAACGGGCTCATCGTGCCGGGATCAACGTTGAGGTAGGGGTCAAGTTTGCGCAAACGTACGGAAAAACCGCGTGCCTGCAGCAACGCTCCCAGTGCGGCAGAAGCAAGGCCCTTACCCAGAGAGGATACAACACCGCCGGTGATGAAAATATAGCGTGCCATTAAAAGTCTCTCCCGTGTGCGACGTTCGCGTCTGCATGATCAATAACTGGCCTGTGAAAAGCCGTATGAGAGGCGCGAAATTCGCACCCTCACGGGACTTCTCTATAACAGGATTCGGACAGGCAAGGCAAGACTATGACCGCAACATGATGTTGCGAAATGTATCCGTGCCTCAACCTATTGAGGTTTGTGGTTTAGTCGAGTGTTGGAACCAATGGTGCATTGTCGCCCTCGGCTGGGGGCAGCAAGTTGTTCACGTCAGGTACTGCAATGTCGTCGGACTGGCTCAGCGCGGGAGGTGGTGTGTCTGTCAGACGGTCCAGAACCGAAGAACCAGCGGATTTTTGTGCAGACACAATCGTCAGCGTGATGGAGGTGACCACAAACGCGCCGCCCAGGATCCAGGTGACTTTGCTCATCGGGGTCGCAGGGGGGCGGCCAGAGTTAGCACCACCACCGCCGCCGATGCCCAAACCACCGCCTTCAGAGCGTTGCAAAAGCACCACGCCAATCAGGCCAAGCGCAAGAATGAGGTGGATGATCAGGACGACATTTTCCATAGGGGCAGGCTGCTCTTTTCTGGGGCGGTTTGGGGGTATCTAGGGACATTTATCTATGGGGGCAAGGGAGGAAGCGCGCAGATTTTACCTGATACCCATAGACAAGGTGAATATTGCAGGGCAGTTTGCCCAATATGCCACATGATAGCTCTGATCACGATCACCCGCATAGTCTTTTGCCGCCAGCACCCGCGCTGCGCGTGAAGGCGCTTGAAACCATTCTGACACGTAAGGGGTTGATAGACCCTGCCGCGCTGGATGAAATCATTGATACCTATGAAAATAAGGTCGGTCCGCGCAACGGCGCCCAAGTTGTAGCGCGCGCGTGGAGCGACCCTGCGTTTTTGGCGGCGCTGCGCAAGGATGCAACCGAAACATTGACGCAGATGGGCTTTTACGGCCGTCAGGGTGAACATGTGGTGGTGGTTGAGAATACGGCTGAGACGCATAATATCGTCGTGTGCACCCTATGCAGCTGTTATCCTTGGCCTTTGCTGGGGATTCCGCCTTCTTGGTATAAATCTGATGCCTACCGCGCCCGTGTCGTGCGCGAGCCGCGCAAAGTATTGTCCGATTTTGGGGTGACCCTGCCCGAAGATACGGCGGTAAGGGTCTGGGATTCGACCGCCGAAGTCCGGTATCTGGTGCTGCCGATGCGCCCAGAAGGGACAGAAGGTTGGAGCGAAGAGGCGCTGATGGCGCTTGTGTCGCGCGACAGTATGGTCGGCACAGCGCAGGCGACAGCACCATGAGCCGCGTTCATGACATGGGGGGGCGATTTGGCGATGGCCCTGTTGTGCCCGAAGACGAATCTGAACGCTTCGACGCGGATTGGCACGCGCGTGCGCTGGCTATGACGCTCGCCTCTGGCGGTTTGGGGGCATGGAATCTGGATGTGTCGCGTCATGCGCGTGAATGCTTGCCGCCCCAAGATTACACAGCCTTTAGTTATTATGAAAAATGGATCGGCGGCTTAGCGGCGCTTTTTGCGGACACCGGTGTGCTGACCCGAGAAGAGCTGGCGGGAAAATCCGATATGGAAATCAGCGCCTTGTCTGATAAGAGGATGGGCGCTGATCAGGTGGCTGGTATTCTGGCGCGCGGCGGTCCTGCGGATCGTCCTAGCGATGTGGCTCAGGCTTTCCAGATCGGGGAGGTTGTGCAAACACGTGCGATTGCGGAAAATGTGTTGGTAGATGGTGGGCATACGCGGCTGCCCAGATATGCGGCGGGCGCGAAGGGGAAGATCCTTCGCTGTCACGGAACGCATGTGCTGCCTGACAGCAACGCGCATGGGTTAGGCGAAGCGCCAGAGCCGCTTTATGCTGTTGTTTTCCCTGCTTCCGAGCTGTGGCAGCACCCAGAACATCCGCGCGATGAAGTGGTGTTGGATTTGTGGCAAAGCTATCTGGAGGCCAAATGAGCGAGGCACCAGAACCGGTATTCGAAGAGCCATGGCATGCGCAGCTTTTTGCGTTGACGGTGCATTTGAATGAAGCTGGGCATTTTGTCTGGGCAGATTGGGCAACCCGCTTTGGGGCGATGCTTAAACAGCACGGATTGTCCAAGGAGTTGAACGGCGGCGAAGACTATTTCGCGGCGTGGCTTGAAACCCTCGAAGGGTTTCTCGCCGACATAAAGATGGCAGACCCAAAGGCGGTAGAGCAAGTGCGCGCCGCATGGGAGCATGCCTATCTTAGCACCGCGCATGGCGATCCTGTGACACTTGAAGACGCTGTTGCGCCCTAAAGGCGCAAGCCGCCCCGCCCACCGTCCCTGAAGACGGGGTTAGGCGTCTACATCATCTACATCTGCCTGTCCTGACAGGCTGCGGCGAACGATGCTCCAGCTGAGACCAATGGCCAGCACAAAGCTAAGGGCGCCAAGGCCCAACCAGACGTTCATGCTGGGGTCTTCCAGACGTAAGACGCCTAAATCAGAAAGAACCCAAATTCCCGCCCCGACCAGCGCCAGCACAAGGATCATACCGAATCCGCCGATGCTGCGCAGGGTGGCCCGCAGGTAGATGATATAGCCCACCAACAGCACCAGCCCCGCTAGAACAGCAATCGACAGGTTCATGCTGCCATAGCTGCGCACCCATTGAATGTAGTTGAATTGGGTGGGGTTGAAGGTCGCGGCAAGCAATAAAAACGCGAATACCCAACGAAGTAGAAAGCCCATGCTGTCTGGTCCTTTGATTTGGTGGCGCGATATAAGAGTGGTAATGCGCAAAAGTCTACGGGAATTGGTCAATTTACGGTTTCCTGTCCGCGCGCTCCCCGCTATACCGACGCGGGTTTGCAACACGCATGCAGCGCGGATGCCGCTGCTTTGAGAGGAATATCATGGCCAATGTTGTTGTCGTAGGCGCCCAATGGGGCGACGAAGGTAAAGGCAAAATCGTGGACTGGCTGTCCGAACGCGCAGATGTGATCGCGCGTTTTCAAGGCGGCCACAATGCTGGCCATACGCTGGTTATTGATGGTGAAGTCTTCAAGCTGAGCTTGCTTCCTTCGGGTATTGTGCGTGGTGGCAAGCTGTCAGTGATTGGGAACGGCGTTGTGCTGGACCCTTGGCATCTGGAAAAAGAAATCTCTGGTCTGCGCGAGCAAGGGGTGACGATCACGCCCGAGACGCTGATGATCGCGGAAAACACGCCGCTGATTCTGCCGATTCACGGCGAATTGGACCGCGCCCGCGAAGCACAAAACACCGTTGCCAAAATCGGCACGACAGGCCGCGGAATTGGACCTGCCTACGAGGACAAAGTCGGCCGCCGTTCGGTCCGTGTTGCTGATTTGGCGGATGATGCGACACTAGAATTGCGGGTTGATCGTGCGCTTGTGCATCATGATGCGTTGCGCCGTGGTTTGGGGCTGGACCCTGTTGATCGGGACGCGTTGTTGGCCCAGCTGCGGGCCATCGCGCCCTCGGTGCTGGAATATGCGGCGCCGGTTTGGAAAATTCTCAATGAAAAACGCCGCGCAGGCAAACGCATCTTGTTTGAAGGCGCGCAGGGCGCACTGCTGGATATCGATTTTGGCACCTATCCGTTTGTGACCTCCTCTAATGTGATTGCGGGGCAGGCGGCAACGGGCACGGGCATTGGACCTGGCTCCATCGATTTTGTTCTGGGCATTGTAAAGGCTTACACCACCCGCGTTGGCGAAGGCCCGTTCCCAGCAGAGCTGAACGATGCCGATGGCCAGCGGTTGGGCGAGCGTGGCCATGAATTTGGCACCGTTACAGGACGTAAACGCCGTTGCGGTTGGTTTGATGCGGTTCTTGTGCGCCAAACTTGTGCAACATCTGGCGTGAACGGGATTTCCTTCACAAAACTGGATGTGCTGGACGGGTTTGAGACGCTGAAAATCTGTGTGGCCTATGAGCTGGACGGCAAACGGTTGGATTATCTGCCCACGGCCGCTGATCAACAGGCCCGCTGCACACCGATTTACGAAGAAATGCCGGGTTGGTCAGAATCAACCGAAGGCGCGCGCAGCTGGGCGGACTTGCCTGCCGAAGCGATCAAATATGTGCGCCGCGTGGAAGAGTTGATCGATTGCCCCGTTGCATTGCTATCAACTTCGCCAGAGCGTGAAGACACGATTTTGGTCACTGATCCCTTCGCGGATTAAACGTTGAAACCGGATTGGGGTGCAGTAAGGTTGCTGTATCCCGCCCCAACAACAAGAGGTTCCCCATGGCTCTAAGCTACAAAGCCCGCCGCCGCTGGTCGCTGTTTGTGCTCTTGGTGGCATTGCCTGTCTATATTGTGTTCATGGTTTGGGGGATCTCGTTGTTTGATCGCCCACCGTTCTGGGTAGAACTGGCGATTTACATCGCATCAGGCGTGGTTTGGGCCTTTCCGATGAAGGCGGTCTTCAAAGGCGTTGGTCAAGCAGACCCTGACGCTGCACCGGACCAGTGAATATGAAAGCGCCAGTGCCCATTTTTCGCAGCTTTGACGCGCAAGCTGCACGGGCATTCTACATCGATTTTCTAGAATTTGAGCTGCTGTTTGAACACCGTTTTCAGGAGGATTCCCCATTGTACATGGGGGTGCGCTGCGGCGCATGTGAACTGCACCTATCCGAGCATTTTGGCGATGGCACGCCAGGCAGTGTGATCAGGATTGAGGTTGCAGATGTTGCGGCCATGTCGGCACGGTTGTTGGCCAAAAACTATCCCAACGCCAAACCAGGCTGGCAACGGCAGGACTGGGGATGGGATGAAATGAGCATTTCGGATCCTGCGGGGAACAAACTAATTTTCGCAACGCCCCACACGGCATAGTGCAAACCACAAATGCAAAAAGGCGGACCGTCAGGCCCGCCTTTTGTAATCGTCATGTAGATGGGGTTAGCCCGCTGCACGCGCGTCTTGCTTGAAACCAATCTGGTCAGAGGCTTGGAAACGACCGCCTTTGAGCTTCTCGATCTTGCCTTCACGCAGCAATTTGCCGAAGGAACGCAGGCTTTCTTCGCGGGTGAAATTTTCTTTTTCGACTTGGCGGACTTTTGTCATCAGCTGCGGGCGCGAGAATTGCGCGTGGCCTTCCACAAAGGACAGATAGGCCGCGGCTGCTTCCAGAAGATCCGGCAATTTGTCTGCCCCGACATCCGCTGCAAAATCAGTGAAACTGGCTGCACTTTCTGCCGCTGCGGGTTTTGGGTTGTGGACCACTGTTGCCACACGGCGGGGGCGAACAGGTGTTGCACTTGCAACGCTTTCGACATCAATGCGTTGTTCTGCCACCAATTTCAAAGGCGCAGGGCGCTGATCGGCTGGGCGTTCAGTCCGGTTGCGACCGCCAGAGATAGGGCGGCGCGGGCGCACAACATTGGCCAGATCATCGCGGTAGGCTTCGCCGCTGTCTTCGTTGCCCAAATCGCCGCCGACCGCTTCATCCGCCTTTTTTGCAGCGACAGCTGCACGCAGGTGGGTGAAGGCATCACGGCGTGTGGCGCTTTCTGGTTCTTCCATTTGATTGTTGGTCTCGTCCATCAGACGCGACAGGTCATCCTCGGCATCGCCGCGAATATCGGCATGCGGGTTGATTGCGTCGTCCATATCGCGCGGCTGCGCTGGCACGGCGTCGCTTGCTTCGATATCTGCTTCCAGTTCGGCCAGATCACGCGCCAGTTCTTCTTCTGCTTCTGGGCTGAGAGAGGAATTAGGGCCGCGGCGTCCTGCGGGGGCGTCTTCTTCCTCATCTTCATATTCTTCCAGCTGGCCTGCTTTGATCGCGGCTTCCAAAGTCGCGCGCTTTACCTTGAGCACACGGGTGCGCACGGGGGCAGCTGCCTTTGGTTTTTCTTCTTCGTCCGCAGGAGAGGCTTCTCCAAACAGGTGGTCATCACCCAGATCATCTAAATCATCAGCGTCAGGTGCCGCAACAATGCTGTCCATCGCGGCAAGGATGTTATCATCCATGTCGTCGTCGATTTCGATCTCAGTTATTTCATCTGCTGTGGCCGAGGCGTCTGAGACGTCGCTCTCCTCCAAACGGCTGAGGATGGCTGCGATGTCATCTTCTTCGCTATCTTCGTCAGCGATCACGTCCTCTTGGACCTCAACCGCATCATCCGCTTCCAAAGCGTCTTCCAGATCGCGCAGCGTGTCGGCCAAAACATCGTTTTCTGGGGTGTTCTGGTCTTCGTCTGCGGTCTCATCTTCAAACGCGATTTTTGCGGCAGTGGCTTCGGCGTGCTGGTCCTCAGAATAGTCGGGCGCTTCTGGTGCTTCTGACTGCTGGGAGACAACTGCGCGAATACGCTTGAGTTTTTCTGCAATGCTGTCGGCCTTTGCACGCTCTTTCTCGGACCCGCTTTCTTCGGCTTCAACGGGTGCGGATGCCACAACGTCTTCGGCGATTTCTTCTACGAAATCGTCGCTGCCTTGGGGTTGGGTTGCAGCATCGGCAAAGAAGGCCTCAACTTCGGCATCGGGCAGGCTGGGCACGATATCGGGCATGTCGATTGTGTCTTCAGCAGCCAGGTCTTCGACGGCTTCTTCCACAATAACGTCCTCAACAGGTGCTTCATCCAGTGTTTCCGCTGGGGTTTGAGCAACGTCTTCGACTTCAACCACTGTATCAGCTGCTGCGAGGGTCTCTTCAGCAACTGGGGTTTCTTCGAGAACTGGGGCTTGCTCAGCGATTTCTTCCACAGGGGGCAGTGTGACCTCTTCGGGTGCTGCTGCCACATCTTCCAAGTCCGCTACGTCGGCCAATTCTGTCGCTTTAGCGATGGGGGCTTCTTCAGTTGGGGTTTGCACCTCAACCTCTTCGGCCTGAACCACAGGGATGGCGGCTGCTTGCTGGGCATCTTGAGCAGAGAGAACGATACGTCCCTCATCTTCACGGGCCTCAACATGTCGCGAAATTTCGCGCTGTGCGATACGGGCCAGCATTTGCGCGTCGGGTTGCGCGGGTTCTGCGCCGAAATACCTGTCGTCGGCGGACAGGTCGCGAAAATACTCGGCAATTGCTTTCATCGTGCCGAAGGAATCGTCGAATCCCTCAAGGGTGCACGAGAAAGTACCATAGGAAACGGTAAGAATCTTGTTGTTGTTAATCATCGGATGCTCGTCCTCTGCGTCTTAGTTGCAAACGGTTTACCATGATATCCAAGACCAAAGCGGCCCGAAACTGTGCCAACCTCGGTGTCATTGTGTGGCCATATTGTGGCGCGCCGCGAAATTTGGCATGTAAGTCTTATGTCAAAACCCATCATAAGCAGTTCCGGTCCCGTTACACTTCTTGGTGGGGGGCAAGCTAACGCACAAGACCTTGCAGAGGCTTTAACCATCGCGCCGAAACTCATGGCGGTAGATGGTGGTCTTATTATGGCGCAGGCTGCGGGAATAATGCCGCAGGCGGTGGTCGGTGATATGGACAGCGCACCCCCAGATGCGCTGGCGCTTGTGCCAAAGGAACGTCAGCACTGCATAAGTGAACAACAATCTACGGACTTCGACAAGGCTCTTCGTCATGTGCAGGCGCCGGTCATGGTAGGGGTTGGGTTCTGCGGCGGGCGTATAGATCATCAGTTGGCGGCGTTTCATACCCTATTAGAGCGTGCAGACAGGCCCTGTATTCTGCTGTGGGAGAATGAGGTGATCCTAATCGCGCCGCCGCAGATATCCTTGCCCACGCAAAAGGGGGATGTGGTTTCATTGTTCCCGCTGGTGCCGGTGATTGGGCGCAGCAGCGGCCTTGAATGGCCTATTGATGGGTTGGCCTTTGGCCCGGGCGCGCAATCGGGCACCTCAAACCGCGCGCTGGGGCCAATAACACTCGAGATGGACGCCGCGGGCATGGTGCTGATCGTGCCGCGTGTTTATCTTACACAGCTGGTGGCGCATTTTGTGCAAGCTGGCGCGCGTTGGCCTGCTCGCGCAGGATAACATAGATGCCTGCCGCGACGGTCAGGGTGATCCCACAAGCGGCCAGTGTGTCTGGGAGCTCGGAAAAGATCCAATAGCCCACGGCGGTGGCCACAGGAATTTCCAGATATTGCATGGGCGCCAATGTCGCGCTGGGCGCAAATCGAAGGGACCACGTCATCAGCAGATGGGCAAGGGTGCCCAGAATGCCGAACACAGCCAGAAGAACCCACTGCATAGTGTCAGGAAGCACAAGGCTAAGAGGCGCAAAGCTGAAAAAGCTGCCGATGGCCAGAATAGGGGTCAGGAACACAAGGGCGACCAGTCCGCTGACCGCTTGCAGGGCGATGGCGTCCACATCTTTGGCAAGTTGTCTGGTTGTCAGCATGAACAGGGCAAATATCACCGCAACGGCCAGTGGCAGCAACGCCACCCAACCCACCGTCAGGAAATTCGGTTGGATCACCAGCATCGTGCCGATGAATCCCACCCCACAAGCAGCCATCCGGTGCAGGCCGACTTCTTCGTTCAGGACAAAACGGCCCAGAAGCAGCATGATGAAAGGCATAACAAACGCAATTGCCACCGCATCGGCCAAGGGCAAATACTTTAGCGATGTAAACATGAACCCGATGCCAAGGATATGCAGCACTGTGCGGGTCAGAACTAAACGCCAAATGCGGGGTGACAGGTGCAGCCGTGTGCCAGTGACCACAATAAGGGGGACCAGCAAAACGGCCTGCACTGCAAACCGTACAAAGATCAGCTGCCCCAACGGAATAGACGGGCCAAGAACCTTGGCGATGGAATCGCCCAAAGGCGCAATGATGCAAAAGCCCAGCATGAGGGCGATACCAAGGATGGGGCGATCAGGTGTCATGCAACAGGCCTAGGCGGCAACACTCGCCATGGCAAGAGCCGAGGCCAGAGGCCTAGCAATTGGGCACATTCACCGCCAATCCGCCCAGCGAGGTTTCCTTGTATTTTTCGCTCATATCCGCGCCGGTCTGGCGCATGGTTTCAATGCAGGCATCCAAGGGCACCAAATGTGTGCCATCCCCGCGCAGCGCCAGACTGGCGGCGGAAACCGCTTTGATCGCGCCCAATCCGTTACGTTCAATACAAGGCACTTGGACCAAGCCGCGCACAGGATCGCAGGTCATGCCCAAATGATGCTCCAGCGCGATCTCGGCGGCATTTTCGACCTGTTCAGGGGTGCCACCCATGACCGCACATAGCGCGCCCGCCGACATTGCAGCTGCCGATCCGACCTCGGCCTGACACCCGGCTTCGGCGCCTGAAATCGAAGCGTTGAATTTGACCAAACCGCCAATGGCCGCCGCTGTAAGTAGGAAGTCCTCAACGTGGCTCTCGGAGGCGCCAGGCACATGGTCGAGATAATAGCGCAGGGTCGCAGGCATAACCCCCGCTGCGCCATTGGTCGGCGCTGTGACGACCTGACCACCAGCGGCATTTTCCTCGTTTACGGCCATGGCGTAGACGCTCATCCAGTCGTTGATCGTATGGGGCGCGGACAGGTTTATGCCCCGTTCTGCCTGCAAGGCATCGTGAATGCCTTTGGCGCGGCGCTTCACATTCAAACCACCAGGAAGGATGCCATCGGTCTCTAGGCCGCGGTCGATGCAGTCGTTCATCACTTGCCATAGCCGCTTCGTGCCTGCGCGCAAATGATCGGCACCGCCGCGCGATATTTCATTGGCGCGTTTCATATCCGCGATGGTCTTGCCAGAGGTCTTGGACATTTCCAGCATCTCGGCTGCGGATTTGAACGGGTAGGGGACGGGGGCGCCGCCTTCGGTGTCCTTGCCCTGTGCCAGTTCCTCTTCGGTCATGACAAAGCCACCCCCGATAGAGTAATAGACCTGCCGCAGCGTGATATCGCCCTGCGCGTCCGTCGCCATCAATGTCATGCCATTGGCGTGCCCTGACAGGGGCGTATCATAGTCAAAGATCAAATCGGTTTCGGGATCAAACCGCAGCGCAGGCAGATCAGTCACATGGATTTGCTTGCTCTGGGTGATTTCGGTCAGGGTTTTTTCGGCGCGCTCTGCGTCATAGCTTTCGGGGGTGAACCCTGCCAACCCAAGGATCGTGGCGCGGTCGGTGGCATGCCCGACACCGGTGAAGGCTAAACTGCCATGCAAAGAGGCGCGCAACCCTGCAAAATGAAACGGCGAGGCGCGCATTTGATCCAAGAACCGCGCGGCTGCCACCATGGGCCCCATCGTATGCGAGGAGGAGGGCCCGATCCCTACTTTGAACATTTCGAATACAGATAAAAACATCAGGTCGCGCTTCCTTGGGGTGGGGTGGCATATGTGGGGGCGGAGAAAGGGGTGGGGCCGAGGCCCTCGGCACGCTGCAGGGCGGCGGTACAGGGCAGGTCTTCTAGCTGGCGGCACAGTTGCGCCAACCGCGGGGTGTCTGCCAGATCAAACCAATCGCGCGGCCGCGTATCAGGATAAAGCGCACACCAGCGCAAACAGCCCGCAAGGTAGAAATCAATTGCATTGGGCGCATCTTGCGCAAATACGCCGCTGGCCGCCGCCTTGTCGAGCTGACCAAGTGCGGTGCGGATTTGCCCCTCAAGCCCCAAACGCAGCGCCTCTTGCAGGGTTGGGTCTGGGCCGATGTATTTGGCGGGATAAAACATCAACCGCAACGCTGGGTGCAACGTGTTGGACACAAAGAACAGCCATTTCAGGAAATCACCGCGCGCGGAATCTTGGGGGCTTGGGCCAATGCCCCCATGGGAATCGGCCAACCAAAGCAAGATCGCCCCTGTTTCAAATAGGGGGCCTTGCGGGGTTTCCAAAACGGGGATCAGCCCGTTGGGGTTCAATGCCAAATAGGCCGGATCACGCTGGCCATAGGCTGCGCGGTCCACCAGTCTGTGGGTATAGGGCAAGGCCAAATGATCCAGCGCAAGGCGAATGATCAGCGAGGCATTATCAGGGGCATAATGTAGCACGTAAGTCATGGGACCAGTCTGGCTGGCGCGCCGCTGTCCTGCCTGTCCGAAAACGACCAGCTAAGGCACGTTTCTGGCAAGCAAGCTGTGCAAGACGCCCGAAAATACCCCCTTCAGCGCGCGAACACTTAAAGAAGTCATGAAAAAGCGGGCCGCTGCCCCTCGCACCCGCGCGCAATTGGCCCTATACGGGAAAGCGACCTTTGGCCTTACTTGGAGCTGCCCCCATGTCCGGAGAATTATCCCCCATCGACAAAGCAAAATTCGTTGCGGCCAAACGGGCGGCCGAATTTGTCAAAGACGGCATGCGTGTCGGGCTGGGAACGGGATCGACCGCTGCATGGCTGGTGCGCTGTCTGGGCGAAATGGTACGCGACGAGGGGTTGAAAATTCGCGGCGTGCCGACCTCCACCCGCACTGCACAACTGGCGCGTGATGTGGGCATTGAGGTCATTTCGCTGGATGAGGCGAAATGGCTGGACATCACCATTGACGGGGCCGACGAATTTGACGGTGATCTGAACCTGATCAAAGGCGGCGGCGGTGCCTTGCTGCAAGAAAAAATCGTAGCAACCGCCAGCGACCGCATGGTTGTGATCGCAGACATCGGCAAAGAGGTTGAGCATCTGGGCAGCTTCCCCCTTCCGATAGAGGTGATCCCATTTGGCTGGCAATCCACCCAAGCTTTGGTCGAAGAAACCCTGATCTCTATGGATGTCTTGGGCCGCTCTAGCACCCTTCGCATGAACGGTGATCGCCCCTTTGTCACCGATGAGGGCAACCATATTCTGGACTTGCATTTGGGCCGGATCGGCAATCCGCGCCAGTTGGCACTGGTGGTCAACCAGATGCCCGGCGTTGTGGAAAACGGATTGTTCATTGATATCTGTGACACAGTTGTGATCGGCTACGGGGATGGCAAAGTCCAAGTGCGCGACATAAATGAAGGCACTGTCGCCACCGAGCGGCTGGATTTTGTAGAAAACGACAATCTTTTTTCTGACTTGAGCGACTGAAAGGCCTGATCCCATGAGCGATTTTGACTACGACCTATTTGTAATTGGTGGCGGATCGGGCGGCGTGCGCGCGGCGCGCGTTGCGGCGGGCGAATACGGTGCCCGTGTGGGACTGGCCGAAGAGGACCGCTATGGCGGGACCTGTGTTATTCGCGGCTGTGTGCCGAAAAAACTGATGGTTTTTGCCTCGACCTACCGCGATTCGTTCGAGGACGCGCGCGACTACGGCTGGGATGTCACTGAGGGCGGATTTGACTGGGGTGTCTTCTCGAGCAAAATGCGCGGTGAATTGGACCGGCTTGAAGGGATCTACCGCAACCTGCTGGACAACTCTGGCGTTGATAAATTCGATGCACGCGCAACGCTAAAGGATGCGCATACCGTTTCCCTGTCCAATGGCGAAGAAAAAACCGCAAAACACATCTTGATCGCCAGTGGCGGCCGCCCCGTGCGCCTAAATGTCCCAAATGCGGAACTGGGGCTGATTTCTGACGATGTTTTCAACCTCGAGGACCTGCCGCGCTCTATGTTGATCGTGGGTGGCGGCTATATTGCTTGTGAATTCGCCTGCATCTTGCATGGGCTGGGCGTCGAAGTGACCCTGTATTACCGCGGCACTCAAATCCTGAACGGGTTTGACGACGAAGCGCGCAGCCTTGTGGCTGAGCAAATGAAAGCGCGCGGCATCAACATGTGTCCGGGCACAAATATTGAAAACATGGAAAAAGAAGGTGCTGGCGTTCGGGTCAAAGCAACCACTGGCCAAGAGCAGACCTTTGATCACGTGTTCTTTGCAACGGGCCGCAAGCCGAATTCGGACAATCTGGGCCTAGAGGCGCTGGGCATTGAGACCGCGCGCAACGGCGCGATTGCGGTGAATGAATACAGTCAGACCGCCGTGCCATCGGTCTATGCCATCGGCGATGTGACCGACCGCGTCAATCTGACGCCTGTTGCCATTCGTGAAGGCATGGCCTTTGTCAAAACCGTCTTTGGCGGAGAGCCAACTCCCGTTGATCATGAATTAATCGCCTCTGCGGTGTTTACGCAGCCAGAAATGGGGACGGTGGGGCTTAGCGAAGAAGCTGCGGCTGCGCAAGAACCGATCGAGGTATATGCGACCACGTTCAAACCCATGCAGACCTCTTTTGCGGGCCGTGCGGACCGCGTGATGATGAAGCTGATCGTCTCAAAAAAGACGCGGGTTGTGTTGGGGTGCCATATTGTCGCGCCGCAATCGGGTGAGATGATCCAGATGGCAGGGATCGCTATTAAAATGGGCGCGACGAAGGAACAGTTCGATCAAACATGCGCCGTTCACCCCACAATGTCAGAAGAATTGGTGACCATGAAATCGCCAGTTCGCACAACTTGAGCGGTTACGCCTTGAAATAAACGTGTAAATCCACAATTTACATACCATACGACAAGCCTGCCTCGACAGCGGGGCGACTTAGGGAAGGAAATCTATATGGCTGGCAACACAGGCGGCCCTTGGGGCGGCGGCGGCAATTCTGGCGGCGGCAACAATGGCGGTAACTCCGGCGGCAATGGCGGCGGAAACAACGGTGGTAACCGTGGAAATGGCGGCGGTAATGGTGGGGGCGACAAACCCCCGATCCCCGAGATCGACGAGCTGGTCAAAAAAGGTCAGGAACAATTGCGCGTCCTAATGGGCGGCGGTGGTCGCAGCAATGGCACTGGCGGGGGCTCTGGTTCTGCGCCCAGCGGTCCTGCGATGACACGCGGCACCATCGGTGTTGGCGTTCTTGTGGCTGCGGCGGCTTGGCTGTTTGCATCGACTTACACTGTGCGTCCTGAACAGCAGTCAATCGAACTGTTCTTGGGTAAATTCTCAGGGATCGGCACAGAAGGCCTGAACTTTGCGCCATGGCCTTTGGTCACGGCAGAAGTATTTGACGTGACGACCAACCGCACAGAAACCTTGGGCGTCAGCCGAGGCGGTGCAGGTAACGACGGGTTGATGCTGACCACGGATGAAAACATCGTCGACATTGATTTTCAGGTTGTCTGGAACATCAAAGACGCCGAACAGTTTAAATTCTCACTGCGCGATCCAGATGCTTCTGTCCGTGCGATTTCTGAATCCGCCATGCGCGAAGTGATTGCCCAGTCCGAGCTGGCCCCGATCCTCAACCGCGATCGCGGGCTGGTGGAAGAACAAGTCAAAGAGCTGATCCAAACGACGTTGGACAACCGCGAAACTGGGATCAACGTGTTGCGTGTGAACGTAAACAAAGTGGACCCGCCCAGCCGTACGGTCATGGTGACTGATGCGGACGGGAAGACATCGCAGGTGTCTGTTGTGGATGCTTTCCGCGACGTACAAGCCGCCGAGCAAGAGCGTGACCGCCTAGAGCGTCAGGCCGATGCCTATGCGAACCAAAAAACAGCCGAAGCACGCGGCGAAAGCGCCAAGCTGCTGGAAGCGGCAGAAGGCTACCGTGCGCGTGAAGTCAACGGCGCCATCGGTGAGGCCAGCCGCTTTGAGGCAGTTCTGACCGAATATACCGCCGCGCCTGATGTGACACGCAAGCGTTTGTATATAGAAACAATGGAAAAAGTACTGGGCGATGTGGACAAGATCATTCTTGAAAACAACGCAGGCGCTGGGGGCGGGCAGGGTGTTGTGCCTTATCTGCCGCTGAATGAGCTGCGCCGCAGCGGAGGGAATAACTGATGAACAAGACGAATTATCTAATCCCGATTGTTGCGATCGTTGCTGCGGTCTTGATGTCCTCCATCTTTGTTGTTGATGAACGTGAAAAAGCACTTGTGCTGCGCTTTGGCCAAATCAAACAGGTCAAAGTTGAACCTGGGCTAAGCTTCAAAGTCCCGATGATCGACGAAGTTGTGCGGTTTGAGGATCGTATCCTGTCGCTGGAAACGCCTGTTATCGAAGTCACGCCAGCGGATGACCGCCGTCTGGAAATCGACGCCTTTGTGCTCTACCGGATTGATGATGTGGTGCAATACCGTCAGGCGGTTGGTTCGGGCGGTGAAACCCGTGCGGCCAATGATCTGAGCGGTATTCTGGAATCGCAAATTCGTGCTGTTTTGGGCTCGCAAGGTGTGACATCCAACACCATCCTGTCGCCAGAGCGCTCCGCGCTGATGGACCAGATCCGCACCCGTTCGGACGCCCGTGCAAATGCGCTGGGCCTAGAGGTTGTGGATGTGCGCTTGCGCCAAACAAACCTGCCTGAGCAGAACTTTGACGCGACATTGCAGCGTATGATCGCGGAACGTGAACGCGAAGCAACAGATGAACGCGCTCGTGGCCGTGAGGCGGCCCAACGTGTGACTGCTTTGGCGGATCGTACCTATGAGGAAATCCTCTCAGAAGCGAACCGCGATGCACGTATCATTGAAGGTGAAGCCGACGCCGAGCGGAACCGCATTTTTGCAGAAGCCTATTCCAAAGACGCGGAATTCTTTGAATTCTACCGCTCTCTGGCAGCCTATGAAGAATCCCTAAGAGGCGACAACTCCACCATGGTGTTGTCCCCAAATAGTGAATTCTTTAACTACTTGCGCTCAGATCAAGGCACAGCAGTCGGCGAATAAGCGCAGCAAATTCCGAATGAAAAAAGGGCCGCACAAAAGTGCCGGCCCTTTTTTGTTTTTTAACAGGCGCCAAATATGATCTGGACAGTTTTGGAAAATTTAAGCGTATTGGACAAATTTTGTTGAATTCCCTGTCGTTTGGACGGCGGCAGTCTTCACAGGCTTGTCACTATTGGTTGAAAACAGGGGGGAAACCCCCATGTTAGATATTGCGGTCTGCCCAGTCACCATGCAGTCTGCCCCTATTACAACGCCCCTCGCAGGGGCATGATGTCGATCAGGAGACGATATATGCAGCCCAAAGCGGTCGCCCGGACACAATCCCCCTCTCTTCCCGCCAAGGCGCGTTTGCTGCTGGTAGCATTGATGACGCTGACGCTGGTGGTTCTGCAAACCATCGCGGCACATGCAAAACCAGAAAGCCTTGCGCCATTGGCCGAAAAAATCAGCCCTTCGGTGGTCAATATTACCACCTCTACATTGGTTGAGGGGCGCACAGGCCCACAAGGTATCGTGCCGGAGGGCTCACCGTTTGAGGATTTCTTCCGTGAATTCCAAGACCGCAACCGCGATGATGAAGATGGCGCACCGGCGCCGCGCCGCTCTTCGGCGTTGGGGTCAGGTTTTGTGATTTCGGAAGATGGCTATGTGGTGACAAATAACCATGTGATTGAAGGCGCTGACGAGATCACGATCGAGTTTTTCTCGGGCGAGGAGCTGGTCGCCAAAGTGATAGGTACAGACCCCAACACCGATATCGCCCTGCTGAAAGTAGAGGCGGATAACCCGCTGCCATTCGTCAGCTTTGGCGATAGCGATGCGTCACGTGTTGGCGATTGGGTGATTGCGATGGGCAACCCGCTGGGGCAGGGGTTCTCTGTTTCGGCAGGCATCGTCAGCGCACGTAACCGCGCCTTGTCGGGCACATATGACGATTACATCCAGACGGACGCGGCGATTAACCGCGGGAACTCTGGTGGGCCATTGTTCAACATGGACGGCGCTGTGATTGGTGTGAACACGGCGATCCTTTCACCTAACGGTGGCTCCATCGGGATCGGGTTTTCCATGGCAGCCAATGTTGTGACGCGGGTTGTGGATCAGCTCAAGGAATTTGGCGAAACCCGCCGCGGCTGGTTGGGTGTGCGCATTCAAGACGTGACCGAAGATGTCGCTGATGCGATGGGGCTGGCGTCTGCTACGGGCGCACTGATTACGGATGTGCCTGATGGCCCTGCCAAAGACGCAGGTCTTGAGACGGGTGATGTGATTTTATCCTTTGACGGTGTCGATGTCGAAGACACCCGCGGCCTTGTTCGGCAGGTTGGCAACAGCCCAGTGGGCGCGACAGTACGCGTGACAGTGCTGCGCGAAAGCAAAAGCCAGACCATCGCCGTTGTTCTGGGCCGCCGCGAAGACGCAAATAGCGCCGAAACACCTGCAGCAGAAGACGAACCCGATGCAGAAGCCGCACCCGAAGTTTCTTCGCTGTTGGGGCTGACGGTTACACCGCTGACGGATGACATGCGGGACGAATTGGGCGCGGGCCCTGACATGCAAGGTCTTGCTGTAACGGAAGTTACCGATGGGTCGGAGGCTTTCGAAAAAGGGCTTCGCGCTGGTGATATTATTACCGAAGCAGGCCAGCAAAAAATCGCGACAATCGCTGATTTGGATGGCCGAGTTGAAGCTGCCCGTGAAGCGGGGCGCAAATCTCTGTTGCTGTTGGTACGCCGCGCAGGAGACCCGCGTTTTGTTGCACTGACGCTAGAAGAACAGTGATGAACACAGGCAGATAAAACGAAAAGGGCGCCCCGATAACGAGGCGCCCTTTTTTGTTAGAAGCGTGGGTTAGCGCGACACTTAGCTGCGCGGTACAGCGACGATGCCAAGCTCGCGTGCGGTCTTTATTGACAAAACATCACTGGGCAATCCGTCGGCGGTTTGCAGTGCCAGCACAGCGCGCCGCGTCACCGTATCCAGATTTCCATTCACTTCCCCCGCATATAGGCCCCGCACACGCAAGGCACGTTGAAGGGTTGAGACAAATTCAACCGTAAATGCAGGCGGGCAGGGGATCTCAAACCAGCGGTCGGTGCGCGGCGTTACAATCTGCTGGCGGCTTTCCTCTTTGTAGACTGGCAGCGAAGCCAATGTGCCATCAGGATTGGTCTTGGCTGGGGTAACAAGAATTTGCTCGGTGATTGTTTCAACGACGGCAGGTGTGGGGATCTTACCCCAGCATGTGCCAGCAGGCGCGCCAGGTGGGGCCAAGCCGTTGCCAATGACAACGCCTTGTTCGGATACGGTTTCGCTTTGAAGGCAGGCAGATAGAATACCTGCACTGACAAGCGCCAAGATCGCACGAAAAGAAGTAGCCTGTGTCATGGGCCCAATACCTTTGGGTCTGTTGTGATTAGGCACAACCTAGCCTGTTTATTCACCCCTGCATAGAACCCAGACGCACGCAACTGCCAACCCGCAACAAAGGGGCTGGCGCGTCTGTTTGGGGTTGCGTAAAAAGACGTGAAATATCTGATGAAAGGGCAGCTTTGATGGCCAAGATTACCTATGTAGAACACAGCGGCACAGAACATGTTATCGAGGTCGCAAATGGCCTGACGGTTATGGAAGGTGCGCGTGACAATAACATCCCTGGCATTGAAGCTGATTGTGGCGGCGCATGCGCATGCTCGACCTGCCATGTTTATGTTGATGATGCTTGGGTTGAGAAAATTCCAACCAAGGACGACATGGAAGAAGACATGCTGGATTTCGCCTATGAACCAGATGCGGCCACATCCCGTTTGACCTGCCAGATCAAGGTGACAGACGCACTCGACGGACTGCGTGTGAAATTGCCTGAAAAGCAAATCTGATGCGACAGGGGGCGCGGCGTCTGCTGTTGTCTGTTTTGCGATGGATCTTGCGCCGCGTGCGTCTGGCCTTGTGCTGGATGATAGCGGGCACCGCGCCCCTGACTGTTGCCGCACTGGCTGAGCAACCTTGGCAGACACAGACGCTGCTCTCTGCTGAATATAGCGAACCAACGACCAGGTATCCCCACGGCGTGCTGGGAGACCAGATCGAGCACGGCGCTGTTGTGCTGACGTATTCCGGTAACGGCCCTCAAATCACCCTTCGCCTGCCAAATGACCGCGTGTTTGAAGACACCGCCCCCCGCATTGTAGACGTCAATGGTGATGGGCAAAGCGAGATCGTTGTCGTGGAAAGCCACCTGAACAAAGGGGCGCGGCTGGCAATTTACAGTGGTGCGGGTCTGATTGCAGCAACCCCCTATATCGGCCAACCCAACCGCTGGCTGGCCCCCGTGGCCATCGCTGATTTAGATGGCGACGGAAATATTGAGTTTGCTTACATCGACCGCCCTCATTTGGCCAAGACCCTGCGCGTATGGCGGATCACACAAGGCAAGCTCACCCAGATCGCCTCCCTCGTAGGGGTGACCAATCACCGTATCGGCGAACGGGACATCGCAGGTGGCCTGCGTACATGTAAGGGCCTGCCGGAAATGATCGTAGCACAAGAAAATTGGCAGCGATTGATGGCCGTAACTTTCGATGGTCGCGCGCTTAAGGCACGTGATATCGGCCCCCACAACGGGCGGCCCAGCTTTGCAGCAGCTTTGGCATGCCAGTAAGCCTTGTCAAGACAGCACTCCTGCTCGCCCTTAGTGCCAGCCCCATTGCGGCCCAAGATCAAATCTCGCCTGATGAATTCCTCGATCTTGCTCAGGAACGTACCCTCAGCTTTAGCAGCCTAAAAGGGGGTAGGCTGATCGGAGAGGAGCAATTTCTGCGCCGCGATCTCTCCGTTTGGGCAGATGCCACAGGCCGCTGCACTTACGGGAAGATCGAACCGCGCGGCCCGCTACTGTGCTTTATCTACGAAGATTCACCCGATCCCGAAAACTGCTGGATCCCGTTTCTCGACGATGGCACGTTGCTGGTCATGTCCCAATCCAGCCGTGAAATCCAACGCATCAGCGACATCAGCACAGATCCAATCATCTGCACTGACGCGCCAACATCCTGATTTCATTTTGCCTTTAAGCTCAGTTCCACAGCGGCACCAAACGCTGGGGCATCAGTCCAGCGCGCGCCAGCCGATGTCACGGCGACAGAACCCTTCAGGCCAATCAATCGCGTCCACCATGGAATAGGCGCGTTTCTGAGCCTGAGCCAAGCTGTCGCCGCGGGCCGTTACATTCAGAACGCGGCCACCCACAGCAACGACATTGCCTTCTTTGGCGGCAGTGCCTGCGTGAAATACCATATTGCTGCTGTCCTCGGGCAAGGCATCAAGCCCGCCGATCACGCTGTTTTTCTCATAGGCGGCTGGATAGCCTTTTGCTGCTAGAACAACCGTCAAAGCGTGATCATCCGCCCAATTGATGGTCATCTCGGCCAAACGGCCTTCGGCGGCGGCTTGCATCAGATCAAACGCCTGAGCGCCAAGGCGCATCATCAGAACCTGACATTCAGGATCGCCAAAACGCACGTTGTATTCCACCAGACGGGGCTGGCCGTTTTCGATCATCAACCCCGCATATAAGATACCCTGATAAGGGGTGCCGCGTTTTGCCATCTCGTCCATTGTCGGACGGATGATCTCGCGCAAGGCACGCTCGGCGATTTCATCGGTTAGAACAGGGGCGGGGGAATAGGCGCCCATGCCGCCCGTATTGGGGCCTGTGTCGCCATCGCCGACGCGTTTGTGGTCTTGGGCGGTGCCCATAGGCAGGACATTTTCACCGTCACATAGGATGAAAAAGGACGCTTCCTCGCCTTGCATAAATTCTTCGATGACCACTTCGGCACCCGCTGCGCCGAATTCACCGCCGAACATGTCGTCTAGGGCGGTTTCGGCTTGGGCGATTGTTTCGGCGATGATCACGCCTTTGCCTGCAGCCAAACCGTCAGCCTTTACAACGATTGGCGCCCCTTGGGCCCGCACGTATTCTTTGGCAGCATCCACATCTGTGAAATGGCCGTAGGCCGCTGTGGGCGCGTTGCAGGCATCGCAAATCTCTTTTGTGAAGGCTTTGGACGCCTCAAGTGCTGCTGCTGCTTGGGACGGGCCAAAGACCAAAACCCCCGCTTCGCGCAGGCGGTCAGCCACCCCCGCAGCAAGCGGCGCTTCGGGCCCGACGATCACAAAATCCACATTATTGCGGGCCACAAATTCGACCACCGTGCCGCCATCGTTGATATCGATGCTGGCGCAATCGGCTATCTTGGCGATCCCTGCATTGCCGGGGGCGACGATCAGTTTGTCACATTTGGGGTTCTGCAAAACAGCCCATGCAAGGCTGTGTTCACGTCCACCACTGCCGAGAATCAAAATATTCATACCGCGCGCTCCCTTGGCCTTTGTCGGCTTGCGTTTTATGCTGCACGCGCGCCATGCACAAGGATGCTCACCATGGATCTGTTTGATGATCGCCCCGAGACGACGAACCAACAGGATAATAGCCCTGAATACACCGTGGGAGAACTCTCTGGCGCGATAAAACGTGTGATTGAGAATGAATTCGGCCATGTGCGTGTGCGTGCAGAGGTCGGTCGGGTCAGCAAGCCGCGCTCGGGCCATCTCTATCTGGATCTCAAGGATGATAAGGCCGTGATGGCAGGGATCATCTGGAAGGGGGCCGCCGCCAAACTGGATACTCTGCCCGAAGAGGGGATGGAGGTGATCGCCACAGGCCGCATCACGACCTTCCCCGGGCAATCGAAATACCAAATCATTATCGAAGACATCAAACCTGCTGGCATGGGCGCGCTGATGGCAGTGCTGGAAAAACGCAAGGCGGCACTGGCCGCAGAAGGGCTGTTTGATCCCGCGCATAAACGCCCATTGCCCTATCTTCCCGAAATAATCGGCGTGGTCACATCGCCCTCAGGAGCGGTGATCCGCGATATTCTGCACCGCCTGCGTGACCGGTTCCCGCGCAAGGTTCTGGTATGGCCCGTGGCCGTACAGGGCGCACGATGCGCCCCAGAGGTTGTGCGCGGCATTGAAGGCTTCAACCTTATGACACCGGGGGGCGCATTGCCGCGCCCCGATTTGATCATCGTCGCACGGGGGGGCGGTTCGGTGGAGGACTTGTGGGGGTTCAATGAAGAAGCGGTGGTGCGTGCGGCTGCGGCATCGGACATCCCGTTGATTTCGGCTGTGGGGCACGAAACAGACACCACGCTCATTGACTTTGTCTCGGATAAGCGCGCGCCAACACCGACGGCTGCGGCCGAACTGGCGGTGCCTGTGCGCCATGAATTGATGGCTTATCTGGACCAGCAAAATGCCCGCATGTCGCGCGCATTGAGCCAAGGTCTGGTCCAACGCGGCCAACGTTTGCGCGATTTATCCCGCGCCTTGCCGCGTCCAGACAGCCTGTTGGATAGCCCGCGCCAACGGCTGGACCGCGCCAGTGACCGTTTGCAGCGCGCGGCTGATCTGACGGAAAAGCCCCGACAAATGTTGGACCGTGCCGCCGCCCGTCTGGACCCAGCACTGATGGCGGGTGTGCAGCGGCGCAAGGTCCGTTTGGCAGATCTCAGCGGTGGATTGCGCCCCGCAACCCTGCGCCAGCGTGTGGCCCAAGAACGCCAACGACTAGATGAACGTGCAGGGCGGCTGGCTCCGCCGTTGAGGCGCCAACATGAACAGCAAGCCGCCCGTTTTCAGCGCGCCAGCAAAGCGCTCTCAGACGTAGGTCAGCGCCAAATCGAAGGGTGGCAGGCCAAGATCACATCAGCGGATCGCCTGCGCCGCACATTGGGCTATGAGGCCACATTAGAGCGTGGCTTTGCCGTTGTGCGCAGCAGTGGGGCGGTGGTCACGAATGCGGCAGCAGCAGGGACAAGCGCTGAGCTGGAAATTCAATTCAGCGATGGTAAGATCAAAACACGCCCCGCATAGTTGGTCGCGCTAAACCCCGATTTTCGGCCCGAGGCACAGCATTTCTTGCGTGGTTTCCGTCGCTTCATACAGCGGGGTCACAGCCGGATCATTTTCAAACCGTGCGATTAATCCGTTGCTGCCTTGCTCAAAACTCCAGCATTGGGGGTCGGGGCGGTCCTCATAGACGAAACAGATCAGGCCATCGGCCTCATACCATTCGCCGTCTCTACATTCGCCATCCAGAAACGACCAGCGCACGCGGCGGTTCGGTAAATAGATCTCGGCGCCGTAAGGTTCTGATCCATTGCCATAATATAATGTCTTGCCTAGCGTATAGGCGTCAAATTCTGCCGCACCCATCAGGGGGTCGGCATGCAGGGGCAGCGCGCAGACTGCAGCAAAGGCGAAAGCAAAAAATCTCATGGACAAACTATGGCAGAGCCCCGCGGCCCGCACCAGAGCCAAACCGTTTTTCCGATCCGCATCAGCGCCCTGCCGCTACCGCGTAAAGGCGGCGCAAATTGTCGCTTTTCGCCTCAACGGGGGCTGTTTGGCTTGATAGGGTGACCCAAGACTTAAAAAGGGTGTGGTCATGGCGCTAGATGAAAAAAACAACGGTTCTGAAAAAGGTGTCTGGAAATCAGGCAAAGGAAAAGGCCGTCGTCACACCAAAGGGCGCCAGTTGGATGATGCCGCATGGACCCAAGTGCGTGAACTGCTGGGGGCAGGGCGCCGTGATCGTGATTTGCTGATCGAATACCTGCACTTGATCCAAGATAAATTTGGCCACCTGTCGGCAGCGCATCTGCGCGCGCTGGCAGAAGAGCTACGCCTGAGCATGGCTGAGGTCTACGAAGTTGCGACTTTCTATGCGCATTTTGACGTTGTGAAAGAGGGCGAAACACCGCCCCCCGCGCTGACCATCCGTGTCTGCGATTCGCTGAGCTGCGAACTGGCGGGGGCGCAAGAACTCAAATCAGCGCTGGAAGCAGGGATGAACCCAGAGGAGGTCCGCGTGCTGCGCGCGCCCTGTATGGGGCGCTGCGATACGGCGCCGGTGCTGGAACTGGGACACCACCACATTGACCACGCCACTGTTGAGAAAGTTGAAACCGCAATTGCTGCGGATCACACCCACGCACATATGCCCGACTACGAAGATTACGCGGCCTATGTGGCGGCGGGCGGCTATCAGGCGCTGTTCGATCTGCGCGCAAATGGCAATTGGGAAGCGGTTCAGGACCAAATCCACGCCTCTGGCTTGCGCGGGCTTGGCGGGGCGGGGTTCCCGTCGGGCAAGAAATGGGGCTTTGCACGCGCCAACGCGGGCCCCCGCTATCTGGCGGTGAACGGGGATGAAGGCGAGCCGGGCACATTCAAGGATCGCTTCTATCTTGAGCGCACACCGCATTTGTTTCTTGAGGGCATGTTGATCGCCGCTTGGGCTGTTGAGGCAGAGCGCGCCTATATTTACATGCGCGACGAATATCCCGCCGTGTTGGAAATCCTCGCCCGTGAAATTGCGGCGCTCGAGGCGGCAGGCGTGGTTGAGGCGGGCTTTATTGATCTGCGTCGCGGGGCTGGTGCGTATATTTGCGGCGAAGAATCAGCGATGATCGAAAGCATCGAAGGCAAACGCGGCATGCCTCGCCACCGCCCGCCTTTTGTGGCCCAAGTGGGCATCTTTGGCCGCCCCACGTTGGTGCATAACATTGAAACCCTGCATTGGATCGCTCGGATTTGCCGCGAAGGACCTCAGGTTTTGTCAGACGTGGAACATAACGGCCGCACTGGCCTGCGCAGCTACTCCGTTTCTGGCCGCGTGGCCCATGCAGGGGTCTATCTGTTGCCTGCTGGATCCACCATCGCCGATGTCATTTCTGCCGCAGGGGGGATGGCGCAGGGGCATGTGTTCAAAGCCTACCAACCGGGCGGGCCATCATCGGGTTTGCTGCCAGCCAGCATGGATCACATTCCGCTTGATTTCGACACGTTGCAACCGCACGGCAGCTTCATCGGATCGGCGGCCGTTGTTGTCCTGTCCGAGGCCGATAGCGCCCGCGATGCGGCCCTGAATATGTTGCGGTTCTTTGAAGATGAGAGCTGTGGCCAATGCACGCCTTGCCGTGTGGGCTGTGAGAAGGCTGTGAAATTGATGCAGGCCGAAAGCTGGGATCAGAACCTGTTAGAGGAGCTGTCTGCGGCGATGGTCGATGCGTCTATTTGCGGGCTGGGGCAAGCGGCACCAAATCCGATCCGCATGACAATGAAGTTTTTCCCAGACGAGATTTGAGGCTGGGGAAACCTCACGTTTTACATGCGCTTTGGTGTCTAACTGTCTGAAGTTATTTATTTTGAACAGTTAGGCAGCTACAGCTTTGGCGCTTTAGACTATTGCAGAGTTTTTGCGCAGACTCACGGCTGTTGCGACCAATGCGGGCAAAGTAATAGCCCTTTTTGCCCGACACGCGGTTCTTGACGTAGATCAGATCCAGCTTTTCTTTGGATATTTGCCCTCGGCAACTGGCGGTCTGTGTGCGCACTTTGGCACGCGCTGCTTTCTTGGAGATTCCAAAGCCCAATTGCACCCCCCAAGGTTTGATCGGTGGGGGCACGGGTTTGCTGCCTTTGACGGGCGTCAGTCTGCGCTTGCGGGCCATTTCAGTGCAAGCAAGGTGGAAGCTTTTGTCGGGGGCCAGAGAAAAATCATGATCTGTTGGCGGTGCATCACGCCATTGCTCTGCGGTCAGACCTGTGATGATCGGCACGTAATTGATTGTCTCACTGGCCAGCCCTTTGCCCTCTAGGAACCCCTGCGCGCGGCGCTCTCCGCCGTTATAGCCGATGGCGGCCATGCCTTCATTGCCATAGCGGCGCACCATTTCCCCCAGATAATGGGCGGAATGATCCAAGGCATCAGCAGGGTTATAGGGGTCTTTCAGACCGCGCAAATGGGCGGTCGTGGGGATGAACTGTGCGATGCCGCGCGCGTTTGCGTGGCTGAGGGCATTAGGGTCAAAGCGGCTTTCTTGCCAGATCAGGCGGGCAAAAAAACCAGTGTCCAGATCGTGGCGTTTTGAGAAAACTTCAATCGCGTTGCAGGTATCAAAAACAAAATGTTCCGTGCGGATGCATTGGGGCGTGCCCCATTTTTCAGTGCTGCAGAATTGCGCGCTGGGGTCTGCATGGGCCGTTGTGGCGCAGATCATTGCAAAAAGAAGGGTAAATATCCGCATGCCCCGTTGGTGGCGTGCACAGGGGCGGTTGTCAATCGCGCACCCTTCCATCCAGCGGCCTGAGGGGTTAGATCAAGTGGACACTTTATTCCGGAGACCCCGCGCGTGGCGTTTTTCAAGAAACTAAAAGACCGCATGTTTAAATCCTCGTCCAAGATCGACGAGGGGCTTGAGGCGATTGTCAGCGATGGCGGGCAGGTGGAGACAGACACCGCAGCCGAGGAAGCCGCTCAGGCGCAAGCCGCTCAAGAAGCGCAGCACCGCGCAGAAGCTGAGCGTGCCGCGGCGCAAGCCGCCGCAGATGAGGCAAAAGCGCTGGAGGAAGCTCGGTTGGCCGAACAAGCCGCCGAGAAAGCCCGCGCGCAGGCAGAGGCCGCCCGCATCGTGCAGGTCAAAGCCGAGGAAGCCGCCCAAGCCGATGCCATGCGCAAAGCTGCGGAGGCCGAAAAGGCTGCAGCGGCGCTGGCCCAAGAGGCTGCGCAGAAACAAAAGGCGGAAGAGGCCGCACAAAGGGCGGCGGCACAAGCAAACGCCGCGCTAGAGGCCCAGCAAGCCGAAGCAGAAAAAGAAGCTGACAAACCTGTCGAGGCGCTGCGCACAACGCTAACGCCCGTTGCGCCTATGCTGGACGCTGACCCTGACGCACCAGCCCCCAAACGGGGCATTCTGGGCCGTTTGATGGGGCGCGGTGCGGGCGCGGCTGTCACGCGCCGCGTTCTGGATGATGCGATGCTGGAACAGCTCGAAGAGCTGCTGATCACTGCGGATATGGGCGTGGATACGGCCTTGCGCGTGACGGCCAATATGGCCGAAGGGCGTTTGGGGAAAAAACTGTCTGTTGATGAGATTAAAACCCTGATGAGCGACGAGATCGCCCGCATCATGGAACCTGTGGCAAAGCCGTTGCCGCTCTATGCGAAGACGCCTCAGGTGGTTTTGGTGGTTGGCGTTAATGGATCGGGCAAGACGACCACCATTGGCAAACTGGCCAGTCAGTTCCGCGCGGCGGGCAAAAATGTTGTGATTGCAGCAGGGGATACGTTCCGCGCAGCCGCGGTAGAGCAATTACAGGTTTGGGGCGAACGCGCCGGCGTGCCTGTGCTAACGGCTGCCCATGGCAGTGACCCTGCCAGTCTTGCCTTTGATGCGATGGTCAAAGCCGAAGAAGACGGCGCTGATCTGTTGATGATCGACACAGCAGGCCGGTTGCAAAACCGTGGTGACCTGATGGAAGAACTGGCCAAGATCGTGCGCGTGATCCGCAAAAAGGATCCCGACGCGCCCCATAACACGCTGTTGGTTTTGGATGCGACCACGGGACAGAACGCGGTGGGCCAAGTGAAAGTGTTCCAAGAGATATCGGATGTGTCGGGGTTGGTTATGACCAAATTGGACGGCACAGCCAAAGGGGGGGTGCTGGTGGCGCTGGCGGATAAATTCGGCCTACCGATCCATGCCATCGGTGTGGGGGAACAGATCGATGATCTACAGGCTTTTGACCCACAAGAGTTCGCCGACGCGCTGACTGGCGTTGATCGCTAGGTGGCTGCAACATGACAGAGTGGCTTGTCTCGATTGAGGGCACACAGACGGGGCATCAGCTTGCGTTGGTGCTGGCCTTGTTGGCGGCGCTTTTGCATGCGGTCTTTGGGGCTTTGCAAAAAGGGCGCCATGATCCTTGGCTGACGCGGGGCGCGATTGACGGGTCCTACTGCCTGATGGCCGCGCCCTTTGCGCTGTTTGTGGTGCCGTGGCCCGAACCCCACATGTGGCCGATTTTTGCGGCTGTTTGGGTGATCCATGTGCTGTACAAGCTGTTACAGGCGGCTGCCTACTCTAAAGGCGCCTATACGGTTGTCTATCCTGTTGTGCGCGGCACAGGGCCGCTGTTCACGGTGATTGGTGCGTATTTTATTTTCAACGAGACCTTCAGCGGCCTTCAATGGATGGGTGTTGCGGTGCTGATGGCGGGGATCTTTGGTCTTGCGGCTTATAATCTAGTCTACTTGAAAGCCGAACGCGAAACACTGAACGTGGCGTTGGCCTTGGCCTTCGTGACGGGGCTGTTTGTGGCGGGGTATACAACCTTTGACGCTTACGGCATTCGCGCCACAGCCGATCCGTTTACGTTTCTGGCGTGGTTTTTCATGATTGACGGGTTTTTCTTTCCCCTGATTGCCTACCGGCGCTGGCAGCGGATGGAAAATGCGCCCGCGATTGGACCGCTGCTGCAGCGCGGTGTTTTTGGCGGTATTGTCGCTTTCCTTAGCTTTGGATCAATTATGCTGGCGACACGTCTTGATAAGGTCGGCGAAGCGGCAATATTAAGAGAGACTTCAACCGTATTTGCGGCCCTCATCGGCTGGCTTGTGCTTAAAGAAACGGTCGGACCGCGGCGCATCGCATTGATGGCGCTGATCGCGGTTGGGGCCGTCATCGTAGAATTCGGAGGCTAGCCATGGCTGAACCACGCACCCTTAACCCGATCCTGAAACAAGTGTTAGAACTGGGCCCGACACTGGCATTCTTTGTGCTGTATGTGCGGATCAAGGACGATGTTTTTAACATCGCAGGCACGGAATATTCGGGCTTCATCGTGGCTGCGCTTGTGTTCATTCCGATCTTGTTGCTGTCTATGGGCATCCTTTGGGCCCTGACAGGTCAGCTGAGCCGCATGCAGGTCTTCACCGCCTTCATGGTGATTTTCTTTGGGGGGCTGACCGCCTATTTCAATGATGAGCGTTTCTTCAAGATGAAGACGACAATCGTCTATGGCTTCTTGGCGGCAATCCTTGGCATCGGCCTGCTGCGCGGTCAGTCGTGGCTGGAATATGTCATGGCGGAAATGATGCCGATGCAGCGCGAGGGTTGGATGATCCTGACCAAACGGCTGACATTGGCCTTCGTGGTGCTGGCGGTTGCGAATGAATTCGTGTGGCGTACCATGTCTACGGATGCGTGGGTCAAGATCGAAACTTTCGCCTTTCCAATCGCGTTGATGGGGTTCTTGTTCTGGCAGTTTGCCCAGCTTCAACCCTATCTGATCGAAGAAAACCCTGACGCGGGCTAAGCCAGAGCAGCGCCGCGATTGGTAACGCTGGTCTTTGCAGGTGCTTTGGGTGTCAGATGGGCTGCAAACCAAACTTTGGCGCAAGCGGGATCTTCTCTGAGCGCTAGTGAGGCCAATCACTGCTTATTCGTGCAGTATCCTCTTGCATTGAAGCCAGTATGAAATGAAGCCAATGAGCAAGGCAATGTGCAAAACTGTGTTGGGCAAAAACGACATTACTGATCCGTAGACACCTGAAAAATAGGCCAGCGGGTCCACAGGCAATATTAACACCTGCAGCGCTGCGTTTGCCATCAAGATATGCATGAGCGTGGGTGATGGGGCGTCTTGACGCACAAGAAAATTCAAGACGCCAAAGGACAACAAGAATGCCCCAGCTGTGCGTGCCATGACAATACCTTCGTCACTTGGGGTGGCGTGTTTCATATCAACCAATAGAACGGTCGGCGCAAACAACGCGATTGATCCTATTGTGCAGGCAACAAACGCTGCAACGGTCAGGAATGTGGAACGCGTCATCCGCGATCTCCTTTGTTTGGTGTTATCGGTTGAAAAATTTGATCCAAGGCGGTTTGCGCTTGTGCAGGGTGCCCACCCGTTTGCAGCAAGGCGCTGAGGCCATTCATGAGGCAGTAAAGATAGGCTGCAAAATCCTGAGGGGTTTGATCCTTAATGTCGGCCTGTGAGACGATCAAGGCGTTTTCAAAACCGGTGCGCACGAGGGCTGCGCCTTCTTCAATAGCGCTTTGAATTTGTGGTTCACGCGCTTTGGGGCCAAATGCTGTTATGACCAAAAAGCAAGCACCTGTGCCGATGCTTTCTTGGGCCTTTAGGCTTTCTGTGATGAACGCGCGAATGTCTTCGACTTCCGCTGTAGGCGCATTCAAGGGGCGCAGCTGGGCGGCGACTTTTTCTTTGTAATGCGCAACGGTGGCCTGAAAGAACCCGTCTTTATCACCAAATGCATTATAAATGCTTTGGCGGCTCATGCCTGTTTTGGTTGTAAGATCCTGAAAGGAACACCCAGCATAGCCCAAGTTCCAAAAAGCGCTGAGCGCTTGGTCTAGGACATGGTCGTGATCAAATTCGATGGGGCGGGCCATAGTGTACCTTCAAGTTACGGAATGATCGTTCTATAACTTGCAAATAGGGAGGTGTCAATTTGTACTTTGTCTGGCCTCGGCCCCAGCGCGCAGCTGGTCCAATGGCAAAGCGCAATGCGTTTTTTTGATCGAAAGGTCGTTTTCCAAATCCACAGGAGGTGCGCCCAGCCGATAGGCTAGGGGCCAAGCGCACCATCCGATGTCTTACTCGTCAGCCGCGCAAGTCAGCGTGCAGGGCGCGGCCAGCTTGTACGCCTTTGCGCGCGCCCATGACCTCTAGCCAGCGGGCCATATGGGGTTTGTCGTCCAGCGTTTGCAGCTGGCCTTCCCACAAGCTGGCCCAGCCCCAGATCGAAAAATCAGCGATTGAGATAAAATCGCCAGCGACAAATTCGTTTTCCGCAAGCTGCCGGTCCAGCACGCCATAGAGGCGTGCGGTCTCATTGCGGTAGCGGTCCTTGGCGTAGGGGATATCTTGGGGAGGGGTCGCTTTGGGGGCGAATTTGATGAAGTGATGTGCTTGGCCCGCCATCGGCCCCAAACCGCCCATTTGCCACATCAGCCACTGATCCACGTTAATGTGATCGCGCGCGGTGCTGCCATAGAAGCTGCCCGTTTTGCGCGCGAGATACTGCAAAATCGCGCCGCTTTCAAAAATCGATACAGGCTCGCCGTCCGGCCCATTCGGATCGGTGATGGCGGGCATGCGGTTGTTGGGCGCGATTTTCAGGAAGTCAGGCGCGAATTGGTCACCTTTTCCGATGTTTATCAGATGGGTCTCATAGGGCAGGCCCATTTCCTCTAACGCGATAGAGATTTTCCAGCCGTTTGGCGTGGGCCAGAAGTACAGATCAATTGGTGCGGTCATTGTTGGCCCCTTTGGCATTTTCATTTGGCACATGATGCGATTTTTACACGCGAAGACAAGAGGCGCGCGTCTTGACCTGCAGCGGTCATTGGCCTAGTCAGAAATCAGTGGCGATTTGTTACCGGATTGCGGGCCACTTTAAACATCCCGCTAAAAGGTCAGGATGAAAGCCCCCTTTCGCTTGGCCGCGTTTGGGGTTTTTTTGTGCCCACCCCGCCAATCGGGCGCGCAGAGGATTTAATATGACCGACGACACCAAAAGCAACAGCTGGAAACCCAGTACCAAAGCAATTCACGCAGGCACCCGCCGCAGCCAATACGGCGAAGTCTCGGAGTCGATTTTCCTGACCCAAGGTTTTGTCTATGACAGCGCTGAGCACGCCGAGCAGCGGTTTATCAACAGCGGTGAAGATGAATTCATCTATGCGCGCTACGGCAACCCGACGGTCAAGATGTTCGAGGAACGCATCGCAGCACTGGAAGGGGCCGAGGACGCCTTTGCCACCGCGTCTGGCATGGCGGCTGTGTCGGGGGCATTGTTGTCGATGCTGAAAGCGGGCGATCATGTTGTGTCGTCGCGCGCGTTGTTTGGCTCGTGCCTTTACGTGCTCGAAGAAATCCTGACGCGCTACGGCGTTGAGGTGACATTTGTCGACGGGACAGATTTGGCTCAATGGGAGGCCGCGATCCGCGCCGACACCAAGGCGGTGTTCTTTGAATCCGTTTCCAATCCGACCTTGGAAGTCATCGACATTGAGAGCGTTTCCAAACTGGCCCATGCCAAAGGCGCGTTAGTGTTGATCGATAACGTTTTTGCCACGCCTGTCTATTCGCGCGCGTTTGAGCAGGGCGCAGATGTTGTGATCTATTCGGCCACCAAACACATCGACGGTCAGGGTCGCACCTTGGGCGGCGTGATCCTTGCCAGCCGCGAAATCATCCGCGGCACGGTAGAGCCTTACATGAAGCACACAGGCGGATCCATGTCGCCGTTCACGGCGTGGGTGATGCTGAAAGGGTTGGAAACGATGGGTTTGCGGGTGCGGGCACAGGCGGCCTCGGCCAAGGCAGTTGCCACCGCGTTGCAGGGCCATTCCGCGTTGGAGCAGACGATCTATCCCGGTCTTGCGGACCATCCGCAGTTTGCGTTGGTTGAGCGTCAGATGGGGGCAGGGGGCACTGTGCTGGCTCTGGATATTAAGGGCGGTAAAGAGGCCGCGTTCAAATTCCTCAATGCGGCGCAAATCGGCGTGATTTCGAATAATCTGGGCGATGCCAAGACGATCCTGACCCATCCTGCGACAACCACCCACCAACGACTGCCACAAGAGCAGCGCGAGGGGCTGGGCATCACGGAAGGCTTGGTCCGGGTCAGCATCGGGCTGGAAGATGATTCTGATTTGATCGCAGACTTCTTGCAGGCTCTGGCCGCCGCCAGCTAAGCCGCGACCGCACACACTTACGCGCGCGGCCTGTTCTTGTTGGATCAGGCCGCGAAGCCACGCGCCAATGCGCGCCATCCCAAAACCCCCAGCACCAGTGCGCCAGAGGCGGCGACCCAGAAAGGCGCGGCAAGGGCCGCATCTCGGGCAAAGGGGCCGTCCAGCACCTGCACAATGACACCAGACAAGAGCAACCCCACAGGCATCATCCCCCACGCCATCATACGGTAGATGCTGTTCACACGGCCCAGCAGGGCATCGGGGATCATGCGTTGACGGTAAGACACAGACACGGTGTTCCAAACCAGACCGGTGAAGCTGAAGGTCGCCATCACAACCGCCAGCGATACCGCACCGGGTGCCAGCGCCATCGCTGCGAAAGCAGGGGCAGAGGCCAGCAGCATCCATTGGGCCGTCCGTGCGGCGCCTAGCCGTGCGATGATCCACGCACCTGACCAGCCTCCGAAAACCCCGCCCACTGCGCCTGTTGCAAGGATCAGACCATAGGCGCGTGCGCCAAGATCGAGGTTCTCTTGCACATGCAAGATCAAGGCAATCGCGGCCATTTCATAGAATAGGTTCCAGAACCCTGTGATCCACGCAAGAGAGCGCAACAATTGATGTTGACCCAAAAAAGCGAAACCTTCGCGCAGTTCAGCGCGCCAGTCGCGCTTGGATGTTTCGGGTGGCGCATGGCGCGGCAATCCACGCAGCAGCCACAGTGCAGCCAAACAGGCAACGGCATTGACCGCAAAAGGCGCCGCCAGAAATGCCGCGATCAGCACCGCGCCCAAGGCAGGGCCCAGCAGGGCATTGCCCACCAGCTCTACGCTCCAAAGTCGTCCGTTGGCCTGTTCCAGCTGATCTGCGGGCACAATGGATGGCAGCATCGTTTGGGCGGCATTGTCACGAAAGACTTCGGCAATGCCAACTGTCGCAGCGCTGAGCAATAAAAGCGCATAGAGAAACGGATGGGCCAAGCCCGAAACAGGAGCTGCCGCCAATGGTCCCGCCGCCCAAAGCGCCAAAGCCAACGCCAAATAGGCCGCCGCGCGCAGCCCGTCCATGGCGCGGATCAGCGGCAGGCGGGCAATGCGGTCGGTTATGATCCCAGCGGGCAGGGCGCAAAAGAACCACGGTGCGCGCAAGACGACGGGCACCATCGCAATTGCCACAGCATCCCGCGTTAACAAGGATGCAAGCCATGCCCAAGCAACGGTTGATATGCCGTCAGCAAGGTTGCTGAAACCGGCTGAGGCCACGAATCTGTTAAATGCAATCATGAGGAGAGTTGTAATCATGCGCGGACATGATTGCACTAAGCGGGTGGCGGCTATGCGGTATTGGCAGTGGTGCTGCGATGCAGCGAGGCCTATGTTAACGGTATCGGGAAATAGCCCAACCTAATGAAACATCAGCGAAAGCAGTCATGATGACATATCAAAACACATCCGAGCCCTTCGCCGCCCGCACCTCCTCAGCTGCGTTTTCCTTCCTGCGCAATGCAACCGCAGCATTCTCAGCAGGGTTGAGCGCAATCGGCGCAAGCTTCGTTGCCGCGGCAGATAAATCATCGCGCCGTGACCAAATCGAAGCTTTGGAAGCCAAATCAGATGCCGAGCTGGCCGCAATGGGCATTAAGCGCGACAACATCGCCTACTACGTATTCAACGATCTTTTCTACTCCTAAGATCTGACCAATTACCGTTTATGGCCCGGTGCTGTATCATGTTGTGGTGCAGGATCGGGCCTTTTGCGTTTTTGAATAATGCATAGCCGCGAACCCCGCTTGACATGAGCCACTGCGCGCGCCAACCCTGCGCGGATGGATATGCGCCCTGTTGGATATGTAATTGGTCTTTTGGTGGCCGTTTTGGGCGCAGCGATGCTGGTGCCCTTGTTGGTGGATTTGGCCGAAGGCCGCGGCCATTGGCCCGCGTTTTTACAAAGCGCGGTGATTACATTGCTGGGCGGTGTGGTGATTGCCATTGCCTGTTCGAACGGAGTTCGCCAAGGCCTATCGATCCAACAAACCTTTTTACTGACGACTTTGGTCTGGGTCGCACTGCCCCTGTTTGGCGCGTTGCCGTTCATTTTAGGCGAAACAGACGCGCGACTGGTTGATGCGATATTTGAAGCCATGTCCGGCATGACAACAACCGGTGCAACGGTTCTGTCTGGTTTGGACACTATGCCCAAAGGGCTGCTGATCTGGCGGGCGATTTTGCAATGGCTGGGCGGCATCGGGATTATTGTTGTCGCCATGGTGTTCCTGCCTGAGGTGCGGGTTGGCGGTATGCAGATCTTTAAATCCGAAGGCTTTGATACGCTTGGTAAAATCTTGCCGCGCGCAGGGCAAATCGCGACCCAGATATCGGGGCTCTATGTGATTTTCACCTTGGTTTGCGCGATGGTCTATTTGTATTTCGGGATGAGCGTCTTTGACGCGACGGCCCATGCCATGACGACGATCTCAACAGGCGGGTTTTCGAACTATGACGCGTCCTTCGGCACTTTTGCTGGCCCGCTGGAGTATGTCGCCTCGGTGTTTATGATCCTCGCCGCTTTGCCTTTTGTTCGGTATGTTCAGTTGATCAATGGCAACCCTGTGGCGCTGGCCCGTGATCCGCAGGTGCGCGGATTTTTGATGACGATAGTTGTCTTGATTGTTCTGTTGATCCTGTTGCTTGAGAACGGCGTGCATCTGGACAATGAGCAAGCCATCCGCGAAGCCCTGTTCAACGTGACCTCGATTATTTCTGGCACGGGGTTTGCTTCGGTTGATTATATGAAATGGGGCAGTTTCGCTGTGGCGCTGTTCTTTTTTATGGGGTTGATCGGCGGGTGTGCGGGATCAACGGCCTGTTCGATCAAAGTCTTCCGTTACCAGCTGCTGTTTGCCTCGATCCGCGCGCAATTGCAGCGGATCAGATCCCCCCATGGCATCTTCACGCCGCGCTATGATGGGCGTCCTGTGTCAGAAGAGGTGCTGGCCTCGGTGATGTCGTTCTTTGTTTTCTTTGTTGTGACGATGGGGCTGATTGCCGTTGCGCTGTCTATGACGGGGCTCGATTTTGTCACGGCTGTTTCGGGGGCAGCGTCTGCCTTGGCCAACATTGGGCCAGGTTTGGGGGATGTTATTGGACCTGCAGGCAATTTTTCGACGCTAAATGATACAGCGAAATGGATTTTGACAGGCGCGATGTTGCTGGGGCGCTTGGAGCTGATGGTCGTGTTCGTACTGTTTACAGTGAAGTTTTGGCGGGCCTGATCCAGCCAGGTGGTCCGACAATTGTCTACCAAATAAGTGCATCACTTGCGTAGATCGATCGGTCGGGGCAGGGGGTAAAACGGGCGCAGCTAACCACGCCCGTTTTTCATCTGGTGCTTATTCCCAGCAGCTTACCAAAACGGTCATACCGCTGGCTTTTTCCGACAGCTGGAAGGCCGTCAGGCTTGCCGCACCTTCAGAGGCGGGGGACGCAAGGCTGACACCTGCCTGCGCGCTGGCCTCCGACAGGGTCTGTGCATTCAACGCAAAGCTCACGTCGTCGGGCAATTGTGGCCCGCCTGCGGGCTCAGCGATCAGCATACCAATCACAGCCCCTGTGCGGTCCAGAACAGGGCCACCAGCGTCGCCATCGCGGGCACGCAGCGCCAAGCGGTTGATGTTTTCCTCGCCGTGCAATCCGCGCACATCGGCCAAAGTCCCAAAGCTGACAGAAGGCGCGCTTAGTACGCCTTCAAAGGAATAACCAGCCAGCGTGATTTCGCTTTGCAAGCGAGGGGATTGGCCGACAAATTGCGCAAAGGCCAAGGGCGACAATGCGGCCTTCGGTTTCAACAATGCCACACCGCGGTCCGTATCATCCACCAACACCTCAGCATCCGTGTCCCCGTCCAACGTGATACGTGAACAGCTTTGTACGGCTGCTGATGTTGTGGCGACCAAACCGGCCTGCGTCACAAAGAACCCCGACCGAGAGGTCTTTGGTTTGCGGATTTGCAGCCCTGAAATCAGATCAATTGACTGTTGCGATGCCTCCCCCGCAGAGGCGCTCAGAACGCCAGGCATGCGGGTAAAGCTATTGCGCATCTCAGCCAACAGACGGCGGCGGCGTTCTTCGTCACCGGCGGGCCAGATCAGCGTAAATCCTTTGATTTCGCCGTTTTCCAGTTTGGTTTCGGTATAGCTGATCATGCGGCCGTTTTCGCCCACCAAGGTGAAGCCGGATTTGCCCCGCTCACGCGGGCCGTCCAGCGGGACAATTTCAAGCGTCTGCATGATTTCATACAGGCCAAAGAGCGTGTCTTGATCCCCTGGTTGGCTGATCAACAAGACCTGAGCATCCACATCACCGGTGGCGGAGTATTGGGCGAAAGGGGGCTCGTAGCGGTCAAAGGCCACGATGTCTGTGGGCAGGATGATTTCGATGCCGGCTTGCGTGTCGCGGACAGTCTGCAGGCCCAACCCTTCTAGGACCGCGTTATATTGCTTTTTCAAAGCGGCGCGCTGCAGGGTCGTTAGAATGCCGGTTTTATCGTAGTCGTTTGCCTCTTGCCATGCGGCCATGGAATTGCGGGTGCCGCGCCCGAAGGAGCCGTCGATCGCAGCTGTGTAAAAACCGGCCCATTGCAACAT
>JBDVSG010000211.1:0-6495 GCA_039967155.1 Sulfitobacter sp.
ACGCTATGACCTCAGATCTCTATGCCGAATTATCAAAACTGGTGCCTGCCCCGCCCCCTGCAACTGATCGGGCGGAAGAGCAATGAGCGCTGATATCATCGTCATTGGCGGCGGCATTGCTGGCCTGTCTGCTGCTGCACGGCTGTCCGCGGATGCCAAGGTTACCGTGCTGGAAATGGAAAGCGTCACGGGCTACCACACTTCTGGCCGCTCTGCTGCGCTGATCGAAGAAAACTACGGGGCGCCCTCTGTTCAGGCGCTAAACCATGCGAGCATGGGCTACTTTCGTGAAGGCGGTTACCTGTCTCAGCGCGGTCTGATGATTGTGGCACGGCCGGACGAAAGAGCCGCCTTTGAGGCCGACGCAAAACACATGGGCGTCGATCCTATCACCACAACCGAGGCCCGCGATCTGGTTCCGATCCTAGATCCCGCGCAGCTGGGTTTTGCAGGATACCATGCCGAGGCATTTGACATTGATACCGACCGCCTGATGCAAGACTTCGTCCGCGTTTTGCGCGCAAATGGCGGTGAGGTCATTACAGATGCGATTGTCACGGAAATTCGCCAAGACGCCCACGGCTGGCACATCAAGGCAGGCGCGGAATACAGCGCAAAAACGCTGGTCAATGCCGCTGGTGCTTGGGCGGATCTGATTGCTGGTATCGCAGGCGTAACGCCCATGGGAATTATCCCTCACCGCCGCTCTATGGCGCGTCTTGCGGCCCCTGGCGGGCATGATACGTCCAACTGGCCGATGTTCTTTGGCACGGGCGAGGCGTGGTATGCAAAACCCGACGCTGGCGCGCTGCTGGTCTCTCCGTCTGAGGAGGACCCGACCCACCCCCATGATGCTTTTGCCGATGACATGATCCTTGCAGAGGGGCTGGATCGCTATCAGCAGATGGTGTCTGAGGCCGTCACCAAACCCCTCGCGACATGGGCAGGGCTGCGCAGTTTTGCGATGGATCGCACGTTGGTGTTAGGGCGTGATCCGCATGTGCCCGAATTCGTTTGGTGTGCGGGCCAAGGGGGATATGGTTTCCAAACATCCCCTGCGGCTTCGCAGTTTTTGGCGGATCAGGTGATGGGCCGCGCGCCCATGCTTGACCCGCAATCCGCGACCGCACTGCGCCCAGACAGATTGCGCAAGTGACCCGACAGCTTCCCCATGCGAGCATCGCAACCCCGACCGAAAACGGAAAACTGTCTGCGCCTTCTGCTTTGCGCAACCTTGCTTCGATCGTCGACTTACTGCGCAGCACGGCACCTGCATCAGGGCGCGTGCTGGAAATCGCCTCAGGCACGGGTCAGCATATCACAGCACTGGCCAGCGCCCTGCCAGACCTACACTGGCACCCCACCGAGATCGCGACCGATCGGATCGCCAGCATAAACGCGTATGCTGAAGAGGCGGGCTTGGGCAATCTGCACCCCGCCCAGATTCTGGACGCCGCCCAAGTGGGATGGGCCACCCAACACCGCCCCTACGATCTGATTTATATGGGCAACATTCTACATCTCATCCCGATGGCCGCAGCCGCGACGATCCTGTCCGAGGCGGCCAACGCGTTGGCACCCAAGGGGCGTTTTGTGATCTATGGCCCCTTCATGCGCGCGGGTGCCCTGACCTCTGACGGAGATCAAACCTTCCACAACCAGTTACAACGCGCCGATCCAGCGGTCGGGTACAAAGACGACATCTGGGTCAAACAAATACTGACCCAAGCGGGCCTTAGCGCTATTGTGGCCCAAGACATGCCCGCAAATAACCTTGCCTTCATAGCGCAACAGGAGCCTTCATGACCCTGCTACGAACGACTTTCAGCCTGCTATTGCTCACTTTGCTTACCGCCTGTGGCGGTGCCTCTGATGAACCTATTCCACTGGGCGCCCCCGCCGCCCCCAATTTTCGCGATGCGGATCCTGTCGATTTCAAAGGTCAAAAACCCCAAAGATATAGCGTGCATGGCATTGACGCCGCCCGTTTTCAAAAAAGCATCGACTGGTCAACTGCACGGCGCAACGGTGTTAACTTTGCCTTTTTGAAGGCGACAGAAGGCGGCGATCTGTTGGACCCTGCCTTCAACAGCCACTGGCGCGGCGCAGGGCGTGCTGGCGTGGCCAGAGGCGCCTACCATTTCTACTATTTCTGCACGACACCAGAGGTCCAAGCCCGCTGGTTCATCGAAAATGTTCCGCGCAGCGCGGGAATGATGCCCCCCGTTCTGGATATGGAATGGAACCCGTTTTCACCGACCTGCGCCCATCGCCGCCCTGAGGCACGTGTTGTCCAAGATGAAATGCGCCGTTGGTTGAAAATCGTCGAGGCACATTACGGCCAGCGCCCGATCATCTACACGACCCCTCGTTTTTACAAAGAAAACAAGCTGTCTGGCTTTAAGGGGTATGAATATTGGCTGCGCACCACGGCCAAGACCCCGCGCCAACAATATCCAGGCCAAAGCTGGCGGTTCTGGCAGTATTCCGCGACGGGTCTGATTGACGGGATCGCAGGTGAAGTAGACCTGAACGCCTTTTCAGGCAGCAACGCTGAATGGGCTGCTTGGTTGGCATCGCGATCCGTTCAATAGAAAACGCCTGCGCCCTTTTATCGATCAGGGCGCAGGCGAATTTTCGTTTAGCCATCCACGCGAATGGTGGTATTTTTGGGATCATACGGGCTGTCTTCGACAATCTCGGCATCCCACAGCTGATCAAACATTTTGACCTTCAGCTTCGTCCCAACAGCAGCCACATCAGGCGAGACATAGCCCATGCCGATGGATTTCTCGAAGGCAACTGAATAGCCCCCAGAGGTCAGGCGCCCCACCCGTGTATCGCCGTGGTACAGTACTTCGCGGCCCCATGGGTCTGCATCATCAGGCCCGTCAATCAGCAGCGTCACGCATTTGGCTTTGATGCCGTGCTCTTCCATCGATTCTTTGCCGTAGAAGTCCTTTTTCAGGTCAACGAAACGCGGCAGGTCAGCCTCGAGCGGGGTTGCATCGCGCCCCAGTTCGGTTCCGAATGCGCGATAGGATTTTTCCTGACGCAGCCAGTTTTGGGCACGCGCACCGACCAGTTTCATACCGTGTTTTTCACCTGCTTTTTCCAACAGATCAAACAGGTGGTTCTGCATTTCAATCGGGTGGTGCAATTCCCAGCCCAATTCACCTGTATAGGCCACACGGATGGCGCGCACGGGCACCATGCCCAGCTCAATGTTGCGCATGGTCAACCATGGGAAGCGCTTGTTGCTTAGGACGGTGTCAGGGTTTGCGTCTTTGATCACCTCGTTCAGGACTTCGCGCGACTTTGGCCCTGCAATGGCGAATACGCCCCATTGCGTGGTTACGTCGTGGCATTCGATATAGCCGAATTCGGGCGCTTTATCTTCGATCGCCTTGCGCAGATAGTCACTGTCGTAAGCTGTCCAAGCGCCTGCACTGACGAGATAATATTCATCCTGAGCGATGCGCACGATGGTATATTCCGTGCGCGTGGTGCCAGCGCTGGTCAGCGCGTAGGTCAGATTGATACGGCCAACGCTGGGTAATTTGTTACAGGTGAACCAATCTAGAAACGCTGTGGCGCCTGGTCCTTTGACGACATGTTTGGTGAAGGCCGTTGCATCGATTAGGCCCACGCCTTCGCGGATGGATTTTGCTTCTTCCACCGCGTATTGCCACCATCCACCACGGCGGAAAGACCGGCTGTCGTGATCGCTAAACCCTTCGGGTGCATAGTAGTTCGGGCGCTCCCACCCATTCACCCAGCCAAATTGCGCGCCGCGGGCAGCTTGGCGGTCATAGGCTGGCGATGTGCGAAGCCCGCGGCAGGCTGGGCGTTCCTCATCTGGGTGGTGCACGATGTAGACGTGCTCATAGGCTTCTTCGTTTTTGCGCGCCGCAAATTCGGTGGTCATCCAGTCGCCATACCGCTTGGGGTCCAACGTTGCCATATCGATTTCGGCTTCGCCATTCACCATCATCTGGGCGAGGTAATAGCCCGTGCCGCCCGCCGCTGTGATTCCGAAAGAGAACCCTTCGGCCAACCACATGTTCCGCAACCCAGGTGCGGGACCAACCAGCGGGTTGCCGTCCGGCGTGTAGCAAATCGGGCCGTTGAAATCGTCTTTGAGACCTGAATCCGCACAGGAGGGCACGCGTTCCGTCATGGCCATATATTGCTCGGCGATGCGGTCCAGATCCAACGGGAACAGGTCTGCACGGAAACTATCAGGTACGCCATACTCAAACCGCGCTGGTGCGCCCTGTTCGTAGATACCCAAAATCCAACCGCCACGTTCTTCGCGCGCATAAGATTCGTTATCAGCATCGCGGATAACGGGATGCTCGGCGTTGCCCTCGGCGCGCCATTTGACCAACTCGGGGTCTTGGTCCATCACAATGAAAGTGTGCTCAACTGGGATGGCTGGCATTTTGATGCCCAGCATTTGCGCTGTGCGCTGTGCGTGGTTGCCTGATGCAGTCACAACATGTTCGGCTGTGATGACAACCTGTTCGTCTGACGGGACAAGGTTACCACCTTTTTCGACCATTTTGGTCACAGTGACTTCCCATGCTTCGCCGTTCCAATGGAAGGCATCCGCCTGCCATTTACGCTCAATCACCACGCCGCGTTGACGCGCGCCTTTGGCCATCGCCATGGTCACGTCAGCAGGGTTAATATAGCCATCTGTCTGGTGGTAGATCGCGCCTTTCAAGTCGTCTGTGCGGATCAGCGGCCATTTGGCCTTTACCTCATCTGGGGTCATCCATTCGTAGGGCACACCGCATGTTTCGGCGGTGGAGGCATAGAGCATGTATTCTTCCATGCGCTCATCCGTTTGAGCCATGCGCAGGTTACCAACCACTGCGAAACCAGCGTTCAGGCCCGTTTCTTCTTCGAGCGTTTTGTAGAACTTGATCGAGTAGTCATGGATGTGGGTCGTCGCATAGGACATGTTGAAATAGGGCAACAGCCCCGCCGCATGCCAAGTCGAACCAGACGTCAATTCGTCACGCTCAAGCAGGACAACATCATCCCACCCTGCAGCTGCCAGATGGTAGGCAATCGATGTGCCAACCGCACCGCCACCAACAACCAATGCTTTTACTTGCGTTTTCATGCCACGATTCCCTTTTGCGCAATTTTCTCTGTTTTACGCCGCAATCGATTTTACCAACGCCAAGCCGCGACTGGACAGGGCGGAAAACCGACCTCTGGACGGTACAAAAGCACCGCAGGCCAGCGACAACCCTGCCGCTGGCGGGGATATGTGCTTCAGCTGAGGATTTTCCCGGGGTTCATGATGTCATCCGGATCTAGCGCCGCTTTGATTGCCGCCATAACATCCACAGCGCCGCCCAGCTCTTTTCGCAAATACGGGCGCTTGCCCTGTCCAATGCCATGCTCCCCCGTGCAGGTGCCGCCCAGCGCAATCGCAGTGTCGTTCAGCCAACTCACAAAGGTCTCAGCGCGCGCAACTTCGTCTGGGTCCTCGGCATCAAGCAAAACCGAAGCGTGAAAATTGCCATCCCCTGCATGGCCCACAATCGGTGCCAGCAGCCCCAGCTCAGCCGCTTTTTCATTTGCCGCGACAACGGCCTCTGCAAGCATTGAGATTGGCACACAAACATCTGTCGCAACCGCCTTGCACCCCGGACGCAGCGCCAACATCGCCCAATAGGCATCATGGCGCGCCTGCCAAAGCTTGTTACGTTCCTCGGCCGTGGTTGTCGCCTGATAGCCAGAGCCGCCGAAATCCTCTGCCAACGCACGGAAGATCTCTGCCTGTTCGGCCACGCTGTTTTCTGATCCGTGGAACTCCAACAACAGCAAAGGCGTCTCTGGAAGAGTTAGTTTAGAATAGCTGTTCACCGCCTTAACGATCATGGAATCCAGCAGCTCAATCCGCGCGACAGGCAAACCATATTGAATCACCGCCATCACGGTTTGGCAGGCCTCCTCAACGGTCGAAAATGAGCAGCTAGCCGCAGAGGAGGCTTCTGGGATACCACGAAGGCGCAATGTGACCTCTGTGATGATGCCCAATGTACCTTCAGATCCGACCATCAACCGCGTCAGGTCATATCCTGCAGAGGATTTTCGCGCACGGCTTGCCGTGCGGATGATTTCGCCATTCGCCATCACGGCCTCAACACTGATGACATTGTCCTTCATTGTGCCATAGCCCACGGCATTGGTGCCCGAAGCCCGCGTGGCCGCCATACCGCCAATGCTGGCATCCGCACCTGGATCGATGGGAAAGAACAGACCTTGGTCGCGCAAATGCGTATTCAACGCCGTGCGTGTCACACCCGGCTGTACGCGACAATCAAGATCGCCCGCGTTGACCTCCAACACCTGATCCATCTGGCTCACATCGACACTAATGCCCCCCGCAGGCGCATTCACCCCCCCTTCTAGCGACGTGCCGGTGCCGAAAGGGATGATCGGCACATTATATGCCGCGCAGACTTTGACGAT
>JBDVSG010000212.1:0-13311 GCA_039967155.1 Sulfitobacter sp.
TGCAGTTCAACATGTATCACAGCTATACTGTGGACGAGCACACGATACAGACCATTGCAGCCCTTGCGATGATCGAAAAAAGCGAGTTGGAAGAAGAGCTGCCCGTGGCTTCCTCCATTCTTAAGCGAGGGGTCAATCGCAAGGTTCTTTATGTGGCGATGCTGCTACATGACATCGGGAAAGGGCGATCGGAAGACCACTCAATTCTAGGGGCAAAAATCGCCCGCAAAGTGGCGCCGCGTCTCGGCCTAAAACAAGATGATGTCGACACTGTAGAGTGGCTGGTCCGGTATCATCTGCTTATGTCTGATATGGCGCAGAAACGCGACATCGCTGATCCGCGCACCGTGCGCGATTTTGCCAAAGCGGTGAAAACCGTCAAACGGCTTGATCTGCTGTGTGTGCTAACCGTCTGTGACATTCGCGGGGTGGGCCCCAGCACGTGGAACAATTGGAAGGCGGTTTTGATCCGTGGCCTTTATCGCCAGACAAAACGCGCGCTTGAAACAGGGCTCGAGGACCTTAACCGCCAGAACCGCGGTACAGAAGCCAAAAAAGCCCTGCGCGCCGCCCTGCCGGATTGGCCGAAAAAGGCGCTCAAGGAAGAAACCGCGCGCTATTACGACCCCTATTGGCAAGGCCTGCATGTCACGGCCCATGTCGCCTTTGCCAATTTGTTCCGCAATCTGGACGAAGAGGCGATCAACATCAATCTGCACCCAGATGAGGACCGCGACGCCACCCGCGCCTGTTTTGTCATGCCCGATCATCACGGTATTTTCAGCCGCCTAACTGGCGCGTTGGCCTTGGTTGGCGCGAACGTGGTGGATGCGCGCAGCTACACCACCAAAGACGGCTATGTGACGGATGCATTCTGGCTGCAAGACAGCGAAGGCAACGCCTATGAGGCGTCGAAATTGCCCCGCCTGCGCCAGATGATCGAAAAGACCCTGCGCGGCGAGGTCATCGCACGCGATGCGCTCAAATCCCGCGACAAGGTCAAGAAACGCGAAAAAGCCTTCCGCGTGCCGACCTCCATTACCTTCGACAATGAGGGATCGGAGATTTACACAATCATTGAGGTCGACACACGCGATCGGCCCGGGTTGCTGTATGATCTGGCACGCACATTGGCCAGTATGAACGTCTATATCGCTAATGCGGTCATCGCCACCTACGGTGAGCAGGTCGTTGATACCTTCTATGTCAAAGACATGTTCGGGTTGAAATATCACACTGAAAGCAAGCAGCGCGCGCTTGAAAAACGGCTACGTGAGGCGATCACAGATGGTGTTGCCCGCGCGGATAAGTGACGTCTCTGGCGCTTGTTTGTCCTGACAGGCGCTTGGGATGAGGCTGCACCGCACGATTGCATTGCTTCCTTGGTTTCAGCTGTTTAACGGCCTGCTGTTTTGGCAGGCCGTTTGGTTTTTGTACTTTCAGGCCGAACTATCAGGTGCACAAGCCATCATCCTCTATTCGGTCTACGACATCGCGACGATGGTCCTTGAAGTCCCCTCAGGGTATTTTTCTGACAAAATCGGGCGCCGCTTCACGCTGCTGCTTTCAACGCTGAGCTATCTGATCGGGTGTTTGGCGCTGGCGGGTGGCGACAGTTTTTATGTCTTCGCTGTGGGCCAATGCCTGATTGGTGCAGGCGCTGCGTTGAAATCGGGAACGGATTCCTCCCTGCTCTTTGAAGCGTTAGAGGCAACAGGTCGCTCGGATGAGATCGAACATCAAGAAGTGCGCGCGTGGCGGTTTAGCCTGACTGGATTTGCACTATCGGCCATTGCCGGTGGCGCCATGAGCCTTTGGTCACCCCAGCTGCCCTTTTATGCCACGGCACTGTCATTTGCCTGCGCCGCCCTGATGGTGCTGCGCATGGCCGAGCCGCCCCGCAACGCCGCGCAATCAGATCAGTTGCCTGCACAGATCGCCGCGTTGAAATCTGCGTTTGTGAATCCCGTGCTTGTTTGGCTCTTTGGATTGTCTGTCCTGATGTATGGGTTCAGCCATTTGCCTTTTGTGTTCGGGCAGCCTTTTATCCTTGGCGCGTTGGAGAGTTTGGGCATGGCATCCGATGCTCCGCTGGTCAGTGGCGCGGTGACATCTTGTATGATGCTCGTCTCTGCGCTGGCGTCCCAAGTTGCCCTTTCTATGCGGCGCCTTATGGGGCTGCCGCTGTTGCTGCTTTCTGCATTTGGATTGCAGATTGCCATCATCGCAGCCCTCGCGAGCAGTGCATCGGCGATCCTAATCGCTGTTCTCTTGTTGCGCCATGTACCGAATTCTTTGGCGCATCCTTTCATATTGGCGCGAATCCACCCCTTGCTGGAAACCAACACCCGCGCGACATATCTGTCCCTCAGAAGTTTGGGAGGAAAGCTGCTGTTTGCCATCTCTCTTTTGTTGGCCGCCATGAACACCCAAGACGCAGGTCTGTTGCCCGTAGCGGACCTACAGAACATTTTAGGGTGGTACACGTCTGCGGGCCTCTTGTGTCTTGCTGTTATGACGCTCCTTGCGCGCAGTATCGCCCTTTCGCCCGCCCAAGACACCGCTGATCCGACCCCATAAAAGACAATTGCGCTGAGCGGCCCCAATCGCTAGGCAAATGGCACTTCTTACATAAGGCCTCCCGATGAAACCTATTCGATTGATGACCGGCTTTTTCACTGTAGGCGTTTGGACGTTGCTCAGCCGTATATTGGGCTTTGCACGCGAGGTGATGATCCTTTCGCTGATCGGGCCTGGGCCGTTGATGGATGCGTTCGTCGCAGCGTTTCGTTTGCCCAATATGTTTCGTCGCTTCTTTGCCGAAGGCGCGTTCAACGCAGCCTTTGTGCCAATGTTCTCCAAACGGCTTGAGGGAGGGGATGGCGCGCCTCAATTCGCACAAAATGCGTTTACAGGGCTGTTTTTTGTGGTGACGGTTCTTACTGCTTTGGGGATGCTGTTTATGCCGGCGTTGGTCTGGGCCACCGCCGAAGGGTTCTCGGGCGATGGTCGATTTGATATGACGGTTGGATACGGGCGTATTGTCTTTCCATATATTTTGTTCATGTCACTATCGGCATTGTTTTCCGGCATTTTGAATGCCACCGGCCGCTTTGCTGTGGCGGCAGCGGCGCCCGTTTTACTGAATATCTTTGTAATAGGCGCCCTCACAATAGGGACGCTTTTGGGGGGTGCCGCAATCAATTGGTTGATCTGGGCCATCCCTTTGGCGGGCGGCGCGCAACTGGCATTAACATGGCGCGCAGCAGCACAAGCGGGTTTCAAAATGCGCCCTGCAAGGCCTCGTTGGAACACCGACATGCGCGATCTATTGGTCATCGCATTGCCTGCGGCGCTTGCCTCAGGTGTGATGCAGATCAATCTGGTCGTAGGGCAGCTTGTTGCGTCGCAATATGAAAACGCAGTCAGTTGGCTTTTTGCGGCCGACCGCCTGTATCAGCTGCCCCTTGGGGTTGTCGGGATTGCGGTTGGTGTTGTCCTGTTACCTGATCTATCGCGCCGCCTGCGGGCTGGTGATGACGCAGGTGCTCAAACCGCGCTAAGCCGCGCAGCGGAGATATCTCTGGCGCTAACCATCCCCTCAGCGGTGGCGTTGGTTGCCATACCAGTTACGCTTGTTTCAGTTTTGTTTGAGCGCGGCGCCTCTGGCGCAGACGACAGCGCAGCCATTGCAACAGCCGTGATGATCTATGGTCTCGGCTTGCCCGCTTTTGTTTTACAAAAAATCGTCCAGCCGCTGTATTTCGCCCGTGAAGACACCCGCAGGCCCTTCTATTTTGCGCTGGTGGCAATGGTGGTGAACGCAGGTTTGGCCATTGGGTTGGCGCCTTGGGCGGGCTGGCTAGCCCCTGCGATCGCAGCCACAGTTGCGGGCTGGGCGATGTATGCGCTGCTGGCGATCGGCGCGCGCGGCTTCGGAGAGGCCGCCCGTGTGGATGCTCGGTTCCGCAACCGCATTTGGCGTATTGTCGCAGCCTCGGCCCTGATGGGGGTCGCATTGTGGCTGGTGAACACGCAACTCGGGGGGGTGATCGCCTTGCCATGGTGGCGCGGCTTGGGCCTGCTGTTCTTGCTCGCCATTGGCGCTGCGACCTATTTCGGTGCAGGCCAAACGCTGGGCGCTTTCAAACTGTCAGAGTTCAAATCCGCGCTGCGTCGTGGGGGCAAATAACTAGCGCTGCCGCAGCTTTTGCAAGATGCGCGCCCATTCTCCAGGCGCGCAGATAAAGCACAGTAAAAAGCCGCAAACAAAGCCCGACAGTTCTGCCACCCAGCCGTACCCCACCGAGGAAATCAGGCTCCATACCAGTTGCAGCCCCATCAGCATGCCAATCAAGCGAAACGCCTGAATTTGCGGCCCGCCCGTGGCCGCCAAACTGCGCCACGTCAGAAAACTATAACCGCCAATCAACCCGTAAACAGCAGGATAGGCCCCCACCAGCCAGACTGGATCGTCCAGCAAAACGGCATAGGCCAACGCGCCTCCGGCCCCAGACAAGACGAACAATAGCAACATAGCAAGCTGGCCCATGACCTCGGCCGCCAATTTGCCCAGCGCCAACATCAAGACAATTGCGATCAGCGCATGGGTAAAGCTGAGGTAGATAAACGGATAGGTAACAAATCGTGCCAGATTTTCAGGCGTCCAGTAGCCTTGCGCCAACATCGCATCAAATAGATCACCCGAAAATCCCCAGTCACGCACCAAGCCCAACCGCCAACCGATCGCCTGCGGGCCGCCGATCAGCCCTGCCTCGCCCGCTGTTAGCGTCAATTCAATGCCCGCCATGATGACAAACAGGATCACCACAACCGCTGGCATGGCATTGAAAGGCGATTCAAAGGGCGGCTCTTGGTATGGATCAGACATGGCGTGTACTCGTGGCTTTGGTTGACGGGACGTTGAGGCATGGGTAAGCCCATCCTAACAGCATATCCAGCCCCAAGCGGAGCATTCCATGACCCAGACCACATTCACCCCCCGCGTTTTCTCTGGCATCCAGCCATCGGGTGGCCTGACATTGGGCAACTATCTGGGGGCGATCAAACGCTTTGTAGACATGCAGGACCAAGGCGACTTCCAGACCGTCTATTGCATGGTTGATCTTCATGCGATCACCGCCAAACTGCTGGACCCTGCCGATCTGCGCCACAACACCCGCGAATTGGCCGCTGGCTTTATCGCGGCGGGGATCTCGCCCGAAAAATCCATCCTGATAAACCAATCGCAAGTGCCCGAACATGCGCAGCTGGCGTGGATCTTCAACTGTGTCGCGCGGATGGGCTGGATGGGCCGCATGACCCAATGGAAAGACAAATCTGGCAAAAACGCCGAGGCCGCATCGCTGGGCCTGTTTGCCTATCCCGCGCTGATGGCCGCTGATATTTTGATTTACCACGCCACGCATGTGCCCGTGGGCGAAGACCAGAAACAGCACCTAGAGCTGACGCGCGATATTGCGGCAAAATTCAACCACGACTACGGCGTTGATTTCTTCCCCGAGGTCGAGCCCGTGATTGAAGGCGCTGCTACCCGCGTGATGAGCCTGCGTGACGGCTCCAAGAAGATGTCCAAGTCCGACCCTTCAGACGCCAGCCGCATTAACATGACCGATGACGCAGACACGATCGCCAAGAAAATCCGCAAGGCCAAGACCGACCCTGACGCCCTACCCTCCGAGATCGAAGGCCTGAAAGATCGCCCCGAGGCGCGCAATCTGGTGAACATCTATGCCGGCCTAAGCGAACAAACCGTCGAACAGGTTCTAGCCGAGGTCGGCGGCCAACAATTTGGCACGTTCAAACCTGCTCTGGCAGAACTGGCTGTGACCAAACTGGCGCCTATTTCATCAGAAATGGCGCGGTTGATGAATGACCCTGCAGAAATCGACCGCCTGTTGGCCATCGGCGCAGGACAAGCGCGCGAGATCACCGCTCCTATATTGAAAAAGACCTACGACATCGTAGGTATGGTCAGCTGATCGACGCAACGTAAGACAGGACGATAGAGAATGGCAAACATGCGACCCGACGTGCCGGAAACGCCCGCGCGTGGCTTCATCCGGCACGTGGTTTTCTTCAACGCAAAAGACATCGGTGATTTGGACGTTATCATCGAAGGGCTGTCGATGTTGGCCCAGATATCTCATGCGCGTTTGTTTGAAGTGTCCAAAAACCGCCATGTGGATTCGTTCTCGGATGAGGTTGAGGTCGTTGTTTATGCCGAATTCAACAGCCAGACAGATCTGACCGCCTATAAAAACCACCCGACGTATCAGGCCAGCATCGATGCTGTGCGCCCTTTGCGTGATCTGCGTATTGCTGCAGACTTCTAGCGCTTCTGCCCAGCGCCATGTCTTTTCGGGCATCATGTCTCGGCCCATCCAACACCCCAGACAAATTGCGAAATGGCGTGGACAATCCGAACGCTCTTTGCGACCCTCCGCACAACCATAGGAGGCGATGATGGCCACAGGATTTTTCTGGGATGAGCGGACGTTTTGGCATGCAGGTGGGAATTACGCGGCCACTTTGCCTTTGGGGGGATTGGTGCAACCTCTGGCCGCGGGCGGTTTGCCAGAAAGCGCCGAGACAAAGCGCCGTTTCAAGAATTTGATGGATGTCACAGGCCTGTCGGCTGCGTTGGACATGCGCAGCGCGCCTGCTGCCACCCGTACTGAATTGTTGCGCGTTCATCCCGCCTCTTATCTGGATGCGTTCAAGGCCGCCTCTGATGCCAATGGCGGCGAGCTGGGGCATCACGCCCCCTTTGCCAAAGACGGGTATGAAATCGCAGCCCTCTCGGCTGGGCTGGCCACAGCCGCGGTGCGTGCGGTCGCCGGTGGCGATCTGGACAACGCCTATTCTCTGAGCCGCCCACCGGGGCATCATTGTGAACCCGAAAAACCGATGGGCTTTTGTCTTCTGGCCAACATCGCCATCGCGATTGAGGCCGCACAGGCTGAAGGGCTGGCCAAACGTGTGGTCGTTCTGGATTGGGATGTACACCACGGCAACGGCACGCAGGCCGCGTTTTATGGGCGCGACGATGTGCTGACCATCTCATTGCACCAAGAAGGCAACTACCCCCCAAAGTCAGGCAAGCTGGAAGAGCGCGGTACGGGTGCGGGCACGGGTTTTGCCCTGAACCTGCCCTTGCCGGCGGGCACCGGCCATGACGGCTATTTGCACGCGATTGATACTGTGGTTATTCCCCAGATCACAGCCTTTGCGCCCGACCTGATCATTGTCGCCAGTGGCTATGATTGCGCGGCCCCTGATCCGTTAGGGTCAATGCTGGCCATTGCGCAGACTTTTGGCGACATGACCACACGGATCAAACAAACGGCCGATACCATATGCGACGGCAAAATGGTTGTGGTGCATGAGGGCGGCTATTCAGAGGTCTACGTCCCCTTCTGCGCCCATGCCGTCATGGAAGCGCTGAGCGATGCAGACATCCATGCCCCCGACCCGATGCACAAAAGCCTCATGATCAGACAACCCAACCCGCGTGTCGTGGCCTTCCAAAAGGAATTGATCGACGACATGGCAAAAGAACTAGGATTGTAACGCAACATGCCCCATCCCAACCCCGCCGCGCTGGAGTTCTTGCTGAGCCGCCGGTCGCGCCCTGCAAAAACGCTGACAACACCCGTACCTGACCGTGAAACCTTGATGCAATTGCTAACCGCAGCGGCGCGCACCCCTGACCATGGCAAACTAGAGCCATGGCGGTTCATCGTCATTGACCGCGCAGCGATGGAGCGCCTGTCCGCAGTGGCACAAGCCCGCGGCGAGGCCCTGCAACTGGACACGGATCAGATCGCCAAGGGCCGTGCGCAATTTGATCAGGGGCAGCTGGCCGTTGCGGTGATTGAGGTCCAGCAGGCGTCCCCAAAGGTTCCTGCGCTAGAGCAGACCTATTCCGCGGGCGCTGTCTGCCTCGCCTTGCTCAACGCGGCGCTTGCGGCGGGCTGGGGGGCGAATTGGCTCTCTGGTTGGATTAGCCATGACCGTGATTTTATGGTGCAAGGATTAGGGCTGGCCCCGCATGAACGGATTGCGGGCCTCCTTCATATTGGCACTGAAACCACCCCCCCACCAGAACGCCCCCGCCCTGATCTCGCCCGTATTACAACATGGCTGTAGACCTTATTTTCAAGGCCTTTGGACTTGCACTGGGCCAATTGGGCGATCCGCGGTTTCGGCGGGTTCTTTTGCTGGGAATTGGCGGAGCATTGGCCCTGCTGATGGCTTTTGCCTATCTGCTATCCGCACTTGCGGGGTGGTGGATTGGGGACGGGATCTGGCTGCCCTTTTTGGGGGAAATCCAATGGCTTGATGACGTCTTCAGCTGGGGCGCCTTGATCGTGATGCTGGTGTTTTCAGTGTTCTTGATGATCCCTGTTGCCTCTGCGGTGACGTCACTGTTTTTAGATGATGTCGCGGATGCGGTGGAGGCCGTTCATTATCCGCAGATCCCCCAACAGCCGCGCACGTCTTTTGCAGAAGGTCTGCGTGATACATTCAGCTTTTTGGGGCTGATGATCGTTGTGAACCTGCTGGCTTTGATCCTCTATGTGATTTTTGCGCCCATCGCGATCTTTATCTTCTGGGCGGTAAACGGGTTTTTGCTGGGGCGGGAATATTACACCCTTGCTGCCATGCGCCGTGTCGGGCGCAAACGCGCCAAGGAACTGCGCCGCAAGCATTTTGTCACAATATGGGCCGCGGGAACCTTGATGGCGATGCCACTCTCTGTCCCGCTGCTAAATCTTGTCATTCCCATCATTGGGGCTGCGACGTTTACTCATCTGTTTCAGATGTTGCCTCAGGGACGCCCTGCCCCACCCAATTTTCCAGATCATCCACGCTGATCACTCCGGACAGGATAATCGCAACAAATGCGCCCCAGATGGCAAAAGCACCGATGGTACACCAAAGCGCCTTTTGGCCCAGATGGTGGTGCTCTGGCGCGCCAGCGTGGGTTCCTGGCACAACGTCCTTCAGATCACCCTGCGTCTGCACACGGATTGGCAGGATGATCAGGAACAGCATGAACCATACGATCGCGAACAATACGATGGCCGAAACAGGACCCATTAGACTTGCTCCAGTTCTACTAACGCACCGTTGAAGTCTTTGGGGTGCAGGAAAATAACCGGTTTGCCATGCGCACCGATCTTTGGCTCTCCGTTGCCCAGCACACGCGCACCCGTTGACTTCAAATGATCACGAGCGGCGATGATATCGTCGACCTCATAGCAGATGTGGTGAATGCCGCCGGCAGGGTTTTTATCAAGAAACCCTTGGATCGGAGAATCCGCGCCCAATGGATAAAGCAGCTCAATCTTCGTATTCGGAAGCTCGATAAAGATAACGGTGACACCGTGGTCAGGTTCATCCTGCGCGGGCCCCACATTTGCACCCAACGCGTTGCGGTATTGGTCCGCTGCAGCTTCCAGGTCAGGCACTGCGATGGCCACATGGTTTAGACGTCCAATCATGGTGTTCTTCCTCTTCTTTGAGTGCGTTTATGGGCTGCAAAACTAAGTGATGCAATGCGACGCGTTAACGCTCTCTTAGGCATGACTGCTTAACCATAGTTTCAGAAGTATGGAATCGGAGAGCAACATGGATACAACTGAACCATTCGCGGCCAATTGTCCGGCACCCACGACCGACCGTCCATTACTGGGCCTAACTGTGCTGGTGGTAGAGGATAGCAGATATACCTGCGAGGCCATGCGCCTTTTGTGCTTACGTTCCGGTGCCCGAATTAGGCGCGCCGATTGCATCAGATCCGCACGACGACATTTGCAAGTTTATCGTCCATCCGTTGTTGTCATTGATATGGGGCTACCCGATGGAAACGGCGCGGACCTTATTGAGGAGCTAACCCAAGGTGAGGATGACAGAAGCATCGTTCTTGCAACGTCTGGTGATGACATTCTGGAAGCAGAAGCAATGGTTGCAGGCGCTCAGGGCTTTCTTGCAAAACCCATCACATCTTTGGCCATTTTCCAGCAAATGATCTTGGGCAACCTGCCGGCAGACCGCCAACCCCCTGGGTTGCGTATGATAGAGGATGAGCAAGTTTCACCAGATGAGATCGCCTATCACGACGATATCAACTATGCCGCAGAACTGTTGGATAATTCCCCAAATGATCAGGCGCTGGATTATATTGCAAAATTCCTAGAAGGCGTTGCGCGATCAGTCGAGGACAATGGCATGGCCGAGGCCGCCCGCGCATTGGCCAGCAAGCGGGCCTGTGGTCAGGCCACTGCGTCAGAGACAGCTCAGATCGCGGGGCTGATTCAGCAACGTCTAGCCGTCAAGATCGCGATCTAATACCGCATGGGCAATGCAGGATCTTCGGCAACACGGACCAGACGCGTCATGTCGCCAAGGCTTTCACGTTGTTGGCCGTTTGCATCGAAATTGGACGGTGACAGCCACGCTGCATAGGCTTCTTTCAACGCGGGCCATTCACTGTCAATCGCTGCAAACCAAGCAGTGTCGCGGTTGCGCCCCTTTACGACTGCCGCTTGGCGAAAGACGCCTTCGTAACTGAACCCCAATCGCTGTGCCGCATGCCTTGAGGGCATGTTCATGGCGTTACATTTCCATTCATAGCGCCGATACCCCGCGTCGAATGCCCATGCCATCATCAGATACATGGCTTCAGTCGCAGCGATGGTGCGTTGCAGTGCTGGGCTGAAATTGATGTTGCCCACTTCTATTGATCCCGCCTCTGGATTAATCCGCAGATAGCTCGCAACCCCTTCCCAATCTCCTGATTGTAAATTCTTGATTGCGAAAAATCGGGGTTCATCCCCGCTGACGCTATCGCGAACCCAGCGGTGGTATTGGGACGCCGAGGAAAACGGGCCATAGGGCAGGTAATCCCAAACCACATCATGTTCAGCAAAAGCGCGGTACAAGAGCGCGGCGTGCGCTTCTGCGCTCAGAGGTTCAAGCCGCGCATACCGTCCCACCATCGTCTGACAGTCGGGCGCGTTTGGCGGGGTCCAGTTTTCGACAATAGTGTCCATTTGTCTCTCGGGTCATCGTTCAAATTGGTCGCCTGAACTGCATAGGCTGCATTCTGTGATACGCCAAGTCCTGAATACACACGGAAAAATTGAATACATTTGGCTTTTTATAGCGTCCCGCGTCTCGCACTCGTGCCATATTCCCCCCTTATTCTCCAAACATCGCCCCATCTGAGGAACCCTGCATGAGACGCATACTCCATCAATTTTTTCGGGATACCAGCGGCGCAGTGACTGTGGACTGGGTTGTGCTATCTGCTGCTGGAGTGGGGCTGGGGTTAATGGCTGCCGCAAGCATCAGTGACGGCGCAATCGACATGGGGGAAAACCTGAACGATTTCATGACGACCGACGAAAATCTGTATCAAAACCAATAGGCAGAACAAGAAAACGCCGCAGTTTCCTGCGGCGCTCTTTATATTTCATCAATCTTGCGGAATGACCCGCAATCCCAATTCCATCAACTGATCAGGCATCGGATCGTTGGGCGCGTTCATCATTAAATCTTCAGCGCGCTGGTTCATCGGGAACAAGATCACTTCGCGGATGTTGCTCTCTTCTGCCAGCAGCATCACAATCCGGTCGATCCCAGCCGCACACCCACCGTGGGGAGGGGCACCGTATTGGAAAGCGTTAACCATGCCGCCGAAACGCTTGCGCACTTCATCTTCACCATAGCCCGCGATTTCGAATGCTTTGAACATGATTTCTGGACGGTGATTCCGGATCGCGCCCGAGACCAGCTCATACCCGTTACAGGCCAGATCATACTGATAGCCCAACACCTCCAGCGGATCACCTTCCAACGCGGCCATCCCGCCTTGGGGCATGGAGAACGGGTTGTGTTCGAAATCAATTTTGCCGCTTTCTTCGTCTTTTTCATAGATCGGGAAATCCACGATCCACGCAAAGGCAAAGCGATCCATGTCCGTCAGACCCAGTTCTTCACCGATGACATTACGGGCACGGCCCGCAACTGCTTCGAAGGCTTTTGGCTTGCCGCCAAGGAAGAACGCCGCATCGCCGACCCCAAGACCCAGCTGCAGACGGATTGCTTCGGTGCGTTCGGGGCCGATGTTTTTGGCCAGTGGCCCAGCGGCCTCCATGCCTTCGCCCTGATCGCGCCAGAAAATATAGCCCATGCCGGGCAGGCCTTCTTTTTGCGCGAAGGCATTCATGCGATCACAGAATTTGCGGCTGCCGCCTTTTGGCGCTGGGATTGCACGAATTTGCGTGCCTTCTTGCTCCAGCAACTTGGCAAAGATCGCAAATCCTGAACCTGCAAAATGCTCGGACACAACCTGCATTTTGATCGGGTTACGCAGGTCGGGCTTGTCCGAACCATACCACAGTGCCGCGTCTTTATAGGAAATCTGCGGCCAATCCTGATCGACAGCCTTACCGCCACCAAATTCTTCGAAAATACCTGTCAGAACAGGTTGAATCGTATCGAAAACATCCTGTTGCTCAACAAAAGACATCTCAAGGTCGAGTTGGTAGAAGTCCGTCGGCGAACGGTCTGCGCGGGGATCTTCATCGCGGAAACACGGTGCAATCTGGAAATACTTATCGAAACCCGACACCATCAACAGCTGCTTAAACTGCTGGGGAGCCTGTGGCAGAGCGTAGAATTTTCCCGGATGCAGGCGCGATGGTACAAGGAAATCCCGCGCGCCTTCCGGCGAAGAGGCCGTGATAATCGGCGTTTGGAATTCTTTGAATTTTTGGTCCCACATGCGCTGGCGAATTGACGTCACCACATCCGACCGCAGCACCATGTTCCGCTGCATTTTTTCTCGGCGCAGATCAAGGTAGCGATAGCGCAGACGGGTTTCTTCGGGGTATTCTTGTTCACCAAATACCTGCAGAGGCAGATCGCCATTTACTTGGCCCAGCACTTCGATTTCTTTTACAAAGACTTCGATCTCGCCTGTTGGGATTTTAGGGTTCACCAAATCTGCACCACGGGCCTTTACGACACCATCAACACGGATACACCATTCAGAGCGAACCTTCTCAACATCCGCAAAAGCAGGGGAGTCGGGATCGCAGATCAACTGGGTTACGCCGAAATGGTCACGCAGGTCGATAAACAAAACGCCGCCATGATCGCGCACGCGATGGACCCAGCCCGAAAGACGGGTATTGTCGCCTACATGTGTGGCGTTCAGTTCGGCGCAGGTCTGGCTTCGATAGGCGTGCATGGCGGTCCTCTTGGTATTTAGCCCGT
>JBDVSG010000213.1:0-10663 GCA_039967155.1 Sulfitobacter sp.
CCGCCCTTGCAAGATTGCAGTTTTCGCACCCGCAATTCCATTGCGGCAAACCGCCACCAGCGGCTGCACCAAGGATATGCGCACGGAATACCATTATGAACCCCGCGCGCGCAGTCTTTAGAACAATACGCCGTCGCTGTCGTCGCGATCGCCATCTGGACCGTACATGTTAATTTCCATGCCGCATTCGATTTCACGAATGATTGGTTTTGACCATGCCATCTTAAATCCTCCCGAAAATATAGCATTCTATACCCGTCCAATGTCGGGGCCAAATGCGTAAATGTCTATGAGACTAAGGTGTAGGGCCTATGCGCGTTTGGCGCGCGCGGGCGGGGCTGGTTTCCAGATCACGCCAGATACCCGTTGGTCTGGGCGGGGTGCCCCTCCCCCGAAGGAAAACCACTCGTCCTGCATCATCTTTCGGTTCGTCGTGCCGTTTTGGGGTTGTCCCATTTTGGGGTCGTGCCGTTTTGGGAATGAGGCTTCACGGCATTTCATGACGGCGGCGGATCGTTTTTGGGCGCCCGTCCAACATCAGCGACGCATCCACACGCGGACCAGTGGCAATCACCCGCCCTTTGGAGATCACAGACAGGCGCGCGGCACGCAGGCGCAGGGCCTCGATCGGGGTGCTGGCATCTAGCACAACCATCGAGGCTTGGGCGCCCACATGCAGGCCGTAATTCTCAAGCCCCATGGTTTTTGCATTGTTCACCGTGACCATGTCAAAACAGGTGCGCATGTCCTCGGGGCTGGTCATTTGCGCCACGTGCAGGCCCATAAAGGCGACATCCAGCATGTCTGCCGTGCCCAACGGATACCACGGATCCAGCGCGCAATCCTGCCCCCAGCCCACGTTAATACCCTGCGCCAGCATTTCTTGCACCCGTGTCAGCCCGCGCCGTTTGGGATAGCTGTCATGGCGCCCCTGCAGGACGATGTTGATCAGAGGATTGGGAATGGCGTTGATCTGGGCCTCGGCAATCAGCGGCAGTAATTTCGAGACATAGTAGTTGTCCATCGAATGCATCGAGGTCAGATGCGATCCCGCAACGCGGCCCTGCAACCCCAAGCGCGTCGTCTCATAGGCCAGTGTTTCAATGTGGCGCGACAAAGGGTCGTCGCTTTCGTCGCAGTGCAGATCCACCTGCAGCCCGCGCGCGGCCGCGATTTCGCACAGCTCTTTGACCGAGGCCGCCCCATCCGCCATCGTGCGCTCAAAATGCGGGATGCCGCCCACCACATCGACACCCATATCTAAGGCGCGAAGTGTATTTTCGCGCGCGGTAGGATCGCGGTAAAACCCGTCTTGGGGGAAGGCGACCAGTTGCAAATCAATGTAGTCTTTTACTTTTTCCCGCACATCCAGCAGCGCCTCAACCCCAAGCAACCGGTCATCGCAGACATCCACATGGCTGCGGATCGCCAACAACCCCATGCTGGCGGCCCAGTCGCAATAGCTCAGCGCGCGGGCGACGATTTCATCTTGGGTCACCACCTTCTTCAATTCGCCCCACAGGCCGATCCCCTCCAGCAACGTCCCCGAAGCATTGATCCGCGGTGTGCCATAAGACAGCGTCGCGTCCATGTGAAAATGGGGGTCCACAAATGGCGCCGTGACCAGATCACCCCTTGCATCCACGACCTCGCCTGCCTGCGCCTCTGACAGCGCGCCAATGGCCGTGATCGTATCGCCGACGATGCCGATATCGGCCACAGTTCCATCCGTCAGCGTGCCGCCTTTGACGATCAGATCAAACATAACCGCTCTCCTTTGTTGAATGTCGCCAGTGGGCTGGGGTGCTGCGCCTTGCGCGGAATGGCCCATCAGAATACACCGCCAGAATGGCCACAATCGCGCACATCGGCAAGCCAATCTGCCGCCCGCGCGGCTTGGGCATCCTCAAAGCGCCTGCACCGCCCAAATTTGTGCCACAGGCCCCTTCGCCGCGCAGATGCACAGGCGCCGCCTCCACGTGGAAACGGGAATTTACGGCTGTTTTCTGCCCTAGGGTTAACTTTACCTAGCGTGAAAAAATATTTCCTCACGGTTGAATCTCTGTGATTTAATGGTAGCTATTGAATCAACAGGCAGCGCTAGGGCTGTCGTACTGAGTCGGGATTACAGACATGTGCGGAATTGTAGGGTTGTTCCTCAAAGACAAAACGCTCGAGCCCAAGTTGGGCGAGATGCTGACATCAATGCTTATTACCATGACAGACCGAGGTCCCGACAGCGCGGGCATCGCGATTTATGGCGGTGAATCAACAGGTCGCACAAAAATGACCCTGCAATCGGACACCCCAGAGGACGCCTTTGCCGATCTCACGGATCTGCTGGAGGCAGCGCTTGGCGGGGCGGTTTCAATTGCCTTAAAAAGCACCCACGCCATTTTGGACATTCCCGCAGGCACCACCGACACCGCCCGCGCGACGTTGGAATCGCTGGGAAGAGGCATCCGCGTCATGAGCCGCGGCGACAGTCTGGAGATCTACAAGGAAGTTGGTCTGCCCAAAAATGTCGCAGCGCAGTTTGATCTCGCACAAATGGCGGGCAGCCACGGCATTGGGCACACCCGCATGGCAACAGAATCCGCCGTCACCACAATGGGCGCGCATCCGTTCAACACCGGCGATGATCAGTGCCTTGTGCACAACGGATCGCTGTCCAACCATAATTCCCTGCGCCGCAAACTGCGCCGCGACGGCATTCACATTGAAACCGAAAATGATACCGAAGTCGGCGCAGCCTATCTCACGTGGCAAATGCAGAACGGCGCCACATTGGGCGAAGCACTGGAAAGCGCGCTGGATGATCTGGACGGGTTCTTTACCTTTGTTGTTGGCACCAAAGACGGCTTTGGCGTGGTACGCGACCCCATCGCGTGCAAACCCGCTGTGATGGCCGAAACAGATCAATACGTGGCCTTCGGATCCGAATACCGCGCGCTGGTAAACCTGCCGGGCATTGAACAGGCCCGCGTCTGGGAACCCGAGCCCGCAACCGTCTATTTCTGGAGCCACGACACCTCCACCACCACCGAGAAGGCCGCCTAAGATGCAAACAATCGATCTATCCCAAACCGGCCTGCGAGAGACAAATAAACTGCTGCACGCCCAAGCGGCCGATACAAATCAAACTGCCTGGACCATCGAAAACGCCAAAGGATCGCACGCCATTGCCTGCGGTCTGGACGCCCCCATCGAAGTCACCGTGAAAGGGTCCACCGGATATTACTGCGGCGGCATGAACCAACAGGCGACGATCAATGTGCACGGGTCGGCCGGTCCCGGAACGGGTGAAAACATGATGTCGGGCAAAATCGTCATCGAGGGCGACGCCAGCCAGTATTTGGGCGCCACCGCGCACGGCGGCCTGATTGTGGTGAAGGGCAACGCGTCTTCGCGCTGCGGGATTTCAATGAAGGGCGTGAACATCGTGGTGCAGGGCAACGTCGGCCATATGTCGGCGTTCATGGGCCAATCGGGCAATCTGGTTGTCTGCGGCGATGCGGGCGATGCTTTGGGCGACAGCTGCTATGAGGCGCGGTTTTTCGTGCGCGGCAACGTCAAAAGCCTAGGGGCGGACTGCGAGAAAAAGGAAATGCGCCCCGAGCATATTACCTTCCTGACCGACATTCTGGCCGAGGCAGGCATTGACGCTGACCCCTCCGAATTCACGCGCTACGGCTCTGCCCGCACCCTGTATAATTTCGACGTTGATAACGCCGCAGCCTATTAAGGATACCAGACCATGACCGACCACGACCCAAAGGGTATCCCCCACACCACGCCGCGCCAATCCGCGACATTTACCCAAGACGTAAACAGCGACATCCGCCGCGCGGCGGCCACGGGCATCTACGACATTCGCGGTGGCGGCGCCAAACGCAAGCTGCCCACCTTTGACGATCTGCTGTTTATGGGCGCCTCCATTTCGCGCTACCCGTTGGAAGGCTACCGCGAAAAATGCGACACCAATGTCACCATCGGCGGGCTGCACGCGGAAAACCCGATTGAGCTGGACATCCCGATCACCATCGCGGGCATGTCCTTTGGCGCGCTGTCTGGCCCCGCAAAAGAGGCCTTGGGCCGCGGCGCATCGGCGGCGGGCACCTCGACAACCACAGGCGATGGCGGGATGACACAAGAAGAGCGCGGCCATTCAAACAAGCTGGTTTATCAATACCTGCCCAGCCGCTACGGCATGAACCCCGATGATCTGCGCAAAGCGGATGCGATTGAGATCGTCGTCGGCCAAGGTGCCAAACCCGGTGGCGGCGGCATGTTGTTGGGTCAAAAAATCAGCGACCGCGTGGCCGAAATGCGCAACCTGCCCAAAGGCATCGACCAGCGCTCGGCCTGTCGCCATCCTGACTGGACCGGCCCTGATGATCTGGAAATCAAGATCCTCGAGCTGCGCGAAATCACCGGATGGAAGGTCCCGATTTACATCAAAGTCGCAGGCGCGCGTCCCTACTACGACGTAACATTGGCCGTCAAAGCAGGTGCCGACGCGATTGTCCTAGACGGCATGCAAGGCGGCACTGCCGCGACCCAAGACGTATTCATCGAACATGTGGGCCAACCCACACTGGCCATTATTCGCCCTGCTGTTCAGGCGCTGCAAGATCTCGGCATGCACCGCAAGGTGCAGCTGATCCTGTCGGGCGGTATCCGGTCGGGCGCCGATGTGGCCAAGGCGATGGCGCTGGGGGCTGACGCGGTTGCCATCGGCTCGGCGGCGCTGATTGCGCTGGGGGATAACGACCCCAAATATGAGGCCGAATATAACAAACTGGGCACAACGGCTGGGGCCTATGATGACTGGCACGAAGGCCGCGATCCTGCGGGCATCACCACACAAGACCCCGAACTGATGGCACGGTTTGACCCCATTGAAGGCGGGCGCCGCCTGAAAAATTACCTCAAGGTGATGACGCTGGAGGCGCAAACAATCGCGCGGGCCTGCGGCAAAAACCACCTGCACAATCTGGAACCCGAAGATCTGGTTGCCCTGACAATGGAGGCCGCCGCCATGGCGCGCGTGCCTTTGGCAGGCACCGACTGGTATCCGGGCAAACCGGGCACTGGGTATTAAATCAATCAGGGCGCGGCCGTTACAGGCAGGCGCCCTTTTTTCATGACACAAGACCTAAAAACGACAGGGAATAAAACGATGGCTACAGACCTCGCTCAATTTGCCGAAGATAACGGCGTAAAATACTTCATGATCAGCTTTACCGATCTGTTTGGCGGCCAGCGCGCCAAATTGGTGCCAGCCCGCGCCATTGCCGATATGCAAGAAGACGGCGCTGGCTTTGCCGGATTTGCCACTTGGCTGGATCTGACGCCAGCGCATCCCGATATGCTGGCGGTTCCAGACCCTGAGGCCGTGATCATCCTGCCATGGGACAAAACCATCGCTTGGCTGCCCGCCAATTGCGTAATGGAGGGCCAACCCGTCGCCCAAGCACCGCGCAACGTGCTGTGCAATCTGATCGCGCAAGCCGCTGACGAAGGCCTGCACGTCAAAACAGGGATCGAGGCCGAGTTCTTCCTCCTAACCCCCCAAGGTGACCAGATCAGCGACAGTTTCGACACCGCCGCCAAGCCTTGCTATGACCAGCAGGCCTTTATGCGCCGCCTCGATGTGATCCGCGAAATCAGCGATTACATGCTGGAACTGGGCTGGAACCCCTATCAAAACGACCACGAAGACGCCAACGGCCAGTGGGAAATGAACTGGGATTTCGACGATGCGCTGGCCACCGCGGACAAGCATAGTTTCTTCAAATTTATGGTCAAAACTGTCGCCGAAAAACACGGCTACCGTGCGACCTTCATGCCAAAACCCATTGAGGGTCTGACAGGCAACGGCTGCCACGCGCATATTTCAGTTTGGGATGCGCCAGGTGCGGCGTCCAAGGTCAATGTGTTTGCGGGCGAAGGCGAAGGCCAAACCGGCGAGGTCGGCCTGTCCGAGCGCGGCAAACACTTCCTTGGCGGGATTATGAAACACGCCTCGGCGTTGGCGGCGATCACCAACCCGACCGTTAACAGCTACAAACGCATCAACGCGCCACGCACCATGTCGGGGGCCACTTGGGCGCCGAACACGGTCACATGGACAGGCAACAACCGCACGCATATGGTCCGCGTACCAGGCCCTGGCCGTTTTGAATTGCGCCTGCCCGACGGCGCGGCCAACCCCTATCTGCTGCAGGCGATCATCATCGCGGCGGGCCTGTCTGGCATCCGCTCCAAGGCCGATCCCGGCAAACGTCACGACATCGACATGTATGCAGATGGCCACAGCATCACCGATGCGCCAAAACTGCCCCTGAACATGCTGGACGCGCTGCGCGCCTATGATGCGGATGCGGGTCTGAAGGCCGCGATGGGCGAGGAATTCTCGGCCGCTTATCTGAAGATGAAACAGCAAGAATGGGATGATTTCATGTCCCATTTCTCAGACTGGGAAAAGGAAAACACACTGGATATCTGATCCCGACAGACAGGCCAGATTTAACCAAAGCCGCGTCGGATCTGGCGCGGCTTTTTCTATGCGACCTTAGCGCAGCCAGTCTTTTTGCCGCGCAACATAGGCCACCCAAAACAGCACGATCCCCACCAACAGCGACATCAGCGTGGGCATCAAAACCTGCGAAGACAGCCCCGCTCCGACCACAACATGCACCAACGTCAGCGCGATCCCCATCAGCGACAGCGCGCAAACTCCAACAGCGACAGCGCGGCGCATCAGCAGCAAAATACAGCCAACCGCCCCGCCAAACACCGCCACCGCAAAGGCCGCTGTCGCCCAAGCTGGCCTGCTGGCGATCACGGCCTGATAGCTTTCGGGGAATTGGGCCAATGCATCCGCGTTGGTCTGGCTGATGAAGTTCATGCAGCCCATCAAATTCCAGATCAGCCCCATCGCCGCAATACACCAAAAACTGATCGCCGGTTTTACCGTTTTCATCTTACTTCACCTCTGTTCTGATCATTCCGATCTGCCCAATTTGTCCCGTTCCTATTGCCCCGACCATCGCCTGAGGGAACAAAAAAGAAAAGCCGCCCGTTTACAGCCCCCTGCCCGGACGGCGCATGCATTCAGCTGTCCTGAGGGTAGCTGATGATCGACAGATACCGCGCGGGCAGCGTCACAAGCTCCTCTGGGCCGTGGGGGGCATCCGCGTCGAAAAACAGCGTATCACCGGGTTTGAGCGGGAAAACCTGATCGCCGTGGCGATAGTTCACTTCGCCTTCCAACATATAAATCGTCTCAATCCCCGCATGTTGAAAGGTCGGGAAAATATCCGCTTCGGTGGACAGCGTGATCAAATAGGGTTCAACATTCACGCCACTGGCGTTGGCGCCGATGTGCCCTAACAATTTATACTGGTGGTTGGCGCGCGTGCCCGCGCGGTCGATCTCAACACCTTCGCCCGCTTTGGTGTGAACCGCCACGCGGGATTCCTCAAACCCTTTGAAAAACGCCGTCAACGGGACTGACAGCGCATGGGCCAATGTCTGAAGCGTTGTCAGCGAAGGCGATGTATTGCCGTTCTCGATTTTGGACAGCATCCCGATCGACAGCCCTGTCGAGGCAGATAATTCCGCAACCGTGATCTCTTTTTTGCGCCGATAGGCGCGTACTTCGCGGCCGATGGCGACCTCCAGTACTTTTTCGCGCGTATCGCGCACACTGTGGGGGTTTTGCTGTAGATCCGATGATGACATATCTGTGCTCTTCTTTTTGAGTGCATCCTCAATACCGCCCTGCCCGAAGTTCACAAGCAGAGCGAGGGGTGATTGCGCATTTTACAGGCTGGTTTAGCATAAAAGTTTCCTGTTAGGATAACTTTATGATGCACAAGAAAAATGTCACAGTCGGATTCCTTTTGTTTCCTCAATTCCCGATGGCCTGCCTCACCTCGATGATCGAACCTTTGCGCGCGGCAAATGAGATTATCGGCCATGAGGCATTCGGTTGGACGTTGATTTCCGAAACCGGCGCGCGGATAGAAGCCAGTGCCAAGGTCTGGTTTGATCCTGATGTCGCACTGGCCGAGGTCGACGCCATCGATCAGCTGTTTTTGCTCAGCGGTCCTGCCTCGCAGTTTGCCCATCCCGCCCCATCACAGGGTAAGCTGCGCAAAATGGCCCGCCACGGCCTGCCCATCGGTGCGATCAGCGGCGGGGTGTTTCCCTTGGCGCGCGCAGGTCTGCTGGAAGGGCATACCGCATCGGTGCATTGGTGTTATGAGGGCGCCTTTCGCACGGAATTTCCTACGCTGAAGGCAACCGACGATGTCATCGCCATCGACCGCCGCTGCGCCACCGCAGCAGGGGCCGCGGCCGCCTTTGATCTGGCCCTGCGCATGATAGAGGAAAACCACGGTGCGGACGTGGCCACCGAGGTCGCCTGTTGGTTCCAACATCCGCTGGTGCGCGGCGAAGGGGTGATGCAGCGCAAGCCCTCGCTCAACCGTCAGACCACTCTCGATATGTTGCCGCCATCCGTGCGCAAAGCCGTCGATCTTTTTGCCAGCCACATCGAGGACCCGCTGACCATTTCGGATGTCGCAGGTGCCGTTGGCCTGTCCGTGCGCCAGCTAGAGCGGTCGTTCCAGAAATCCACAGGGATGAGCCCGATGACCTATTACCGCACCACGCGGATGAACGCCGCGCGGCAGCTGGTGCTGTATTCAAATGACACGATGATGCAGATCGCCACGGCTGTGGGCTATGCGTCTTCGGGGACGTTGATCCAAACCTATGAGGACGTCTTTGGCATTCATCCCGCCAAAGACCGTGAGAAAATCAACATGTTCCGCACGCGTGAAAACACCGCCCTGCCGAACGGCTAGACCACGGCATGCGCGGTACTGACCAGCGCGTGATGCAAAGATCTGGCCGAGGACCGCGGCCCAAGGATGCGAATATGATCGCTGGCTTGGCGCCGGATCACAAAGCAATTCATGTGGTGGATCATGGTGCGCTGCGCTGCGCCTGCCGCCATCTTGCGGATCGGCACAGCGCATAGCAATTCGCAAAAATCAGCCATTCCCGCCCCCTGCACATCAAAACAAACCCATGCGCCCGATTGATCCGTCACAGAAGCTTGGCCGCCAAACAAAGTGGCCATGCGGTCGGCCAACAGCGCATGGGTTTTGCGCGGCGCGCCGATCATCCATTGATCCGGCCCGATCCAGAACCCCGCTTCGGGGTCATTCAAAACCGCCTGCCCCACCGCAGGCACAGCCCCCAGCAATGTCGCCAGCTTATCCGCCACGGCGTCCTCATGCCCGCGCCGCGCGCCAACCGAAGCCAGCGCCAGCCCGTCGTTTTCAGTAATCGCCAGCGTGCCGATATAATCTTGGCTGGGCCGCGATCCGCCCATGGCGGTTTTCATAACAAGATCATGCACGCAGACGGTCCCCCTCTGGGTCAATGAAGTGAGCACTGACGATTTCGACTGTCACGTCGACCCCTGTCAGCGGGCTGACCAACCGCATCTGTTCCCCCATGCGGTTGGCGCCATTTTTCAAAAACCCCAGCGCAATGGCATGGCCCAGATGGGGCGAATAACACGCCGAGGTCACATAGCCCTGATCATGGGCCGCATCCACGGGCCCTTGGGCCGCCATCAGATGCGCGCCTGCTGGCACGGGGTCATTGGGATCAACGGGTTTGATGCCCACTTGGATCAGCGCGCTCGGTTGGTTTAGCCCTTCGCGGCGCGACAAAACCGTGCCGATGGCGTCTTTTGAACCGCTCACCATTCGCCCCATCCCAAGGTTCAGCGCCGTGGTTGTGCCGTTCAGCTCATTCCCTGTGGCGTGGCCTTTTTCGATCCGCATCACGCCCAAGGCTTCTGTGCCATAGGGGGTCACGTCAAATTCGGCCCCCACTTCCATGATCCGGCGCATCAGCGCATCGCCATAGCCCGTGGGCACGGCGATCTCATAGGCCAATTCCCCGCTAAACGAGATCCTGAACAGCCGCGCGCCCAGCCCGCCACAAACGGTGATGTTGGCGCAGGCCATGAAGGGAAACGCCTCATCCGAGATGTCCTGATCAACGATTTTCTGCAACAGCTTGCGGCTGTTCGGTCCCGCCACCGCATATTGCGCCCAGCTTTCGGTTGTCGAAATCATCGAGACGTCCAGATCGGGGAACAGACATTGATGCACAAATTCCATATGGCGATAGACCGACAGCGCATTGGCGGTGGTGGTGGTCACCACAAAATGATCCTCGGCCAGCCGCGCGGCTGTGCCATCATCCATCGCAATCCCGTCTTCGCGCAGCATCACCCCATAGCGGGTCTTGCCCACGGCCAGTTTGGCGAACCCGTTACAGTAGATTTTGTTCAAAAACTGCGCTGCATCCGTGCCCTGCACGTCGATCTTGCCCAATGTGGTCACATCGCAAACGCCAACGGAGTTGCGCGTGGCCAGTACCTCGCGGTCGACGCTTTCGCGCCACGTGACCTCGCCCTTGCGGGGGAACCACTGGGCGCGCTTCCAATTGCCGACCTCAACAAAGACCGCCCCCTGTTCGACCGCCCAATCGTGGCTAGGCGTCAGACGGGTTGGGTGGAATTCCTGTTCGCGGTGGCGCCCTGCCAACACACCGATGGAGGTCGGCG
>JBDVSG010000214.1:0-5288 GCA_039967155.1 Sulfitobacter sp.
AATGCAATTGGCCACCACAGGGGCCGAGGTCCGCGCGGTCGATGATAACCATTCTCGCATGCAGCGGGTGAAGGAAAATCTTGCCCGTACCGGACTGAAGGCGCGTACTTTCATCAAAGACGCGCGCCAGTTTCAGGGCGAATTCGATGCAATCTTGCTGGACGCGCCGTGTTCAGCAACAGGCACCATCCGCCGCCATCCAGATCTGCCGCATGCCAAAGACGGATCTGATTTTGGAACTTTGATCGAGTTGCAGGAAGAACTGCTGGATCACGCGTGGGGCTTGCTCAAACCCGGTGGACGTATGGTTTTTTGTACCTGTAGTTTGCTGCCGGACGAAGGCGAAGTACAGATCGACGAAGCGCTCGAGCGCCACGCCGACATGACCGTTGATCGCGACGCTTTGAACATCGCGGGGGTAGACCCTGAATGGATTTCCTCTGAGGGCGGGTTGCGCCTGCGTCCCGATTTCTGGGCTGAACAGGGCGGCATGGACGGCTTCTATATCGCCTGCCTGCGCAAAAGCAGCTAACGGGCACTTTGAAGGCCTATTCTGATACCTTGGACGGTTCATGGAAGGTGAGCGGGAAAATCGGTGACTCTGGCAGCCGTGCGCGTTAAGATGCGGCCAAACGCCTCCAGAGCGTATAGGCAGAGCATATGACCCAGTTTTCTCAGTTGCGCGTTTACCATACGCGTTTGTTAAATCACCTTCATGCCCGCGCAGCTGCGCGTGTTCGTGGACAAGTGCGCGGCTTCGTGTCCTCGCCCGAACCTCGCACGATCGGATCTTTTGCGCGCGGTCGCCAATTGGTTGCAGGAAACCTGTTGTTTGCGGGCAACCTGATCTCGGCGCCTGATCACACACCTTGGGAGGTCGAGGTCCCCGATGCAGCCTTTGCAGAAGCCTTGCATGGTTTTGCGTGGATGGATGATCTGGCTGCAGTCGGGGATGGCGCATCGCGCCGTGCGGCGCAGGACTGGCTGTGGCAATGGATTGAACTCTACGGCAATGGGCATGGCATCGGCTGGACGCCTGACCTGACCGGCCGCCGCTTGATCCGCTGGATTAACCACGCGCTGTTTGTCTTGCACGGCAGCGGGGCGTCCGCCCCAGACAGCGAAGCGTTCTATCGTTCTCTGACGCAGCAGACGCGGTTTTTGTCCAAACGTTGGCACGCCGCAGCACCAGGTCTGGCGCGTTTTGAGGCGCTGACGGGGCTGATCTATGCGGGCCTGTCGCTGGAGGGACTAGAAAGTCTTGCCGATCCTGCGGTCAAAGCGCTGGCGCGCGAATGCGAATTGCAAATTGACGCCCAAGGCGGTCTGCCCACGCGTAATCCAGAAGAACTGTTGGATGTGTTTACCCTGCTGACATGGGCTGCAGCGGCGCTGTCGGATGCAGGGCGCGGCACGCCACAGCCTCATTTGGCTGCGATTGAACGTATCGCACCGACCCTGCGCACGCTGCGCCACTCGGACGGGGGGCTTGCGCGGTTCCACGGCGGCGGGCGCGGGGCAGAAGGGTGGCTGGATCACGCGTTGGCGGCCTCTGGGGTGCGGGCCAGTCAGCCGGAAGGCCTGTCCATGGGCTATGCGCGGTTGTCTGCGGGTCGCACCAGCTTGATTATTGATGCCAGCCCGCCTCCGGGGGGGGCGGCATCGGCGAATGCCCATGCCTCAACCCTCGCGTTTGAGCTGACATCGGGGCGGCGGCCGTTGATTGTGAACTGCGGCTCTGGTGCCTCTTTCGGCGCTGAGTGGCGCCGCGCTGGGCGGGCCACTCCGTCGCATTCCGCGCTGAGCCTTGGCGGATATTCAAGCGCACGTCTGGATGATGAGGACAGCCGCACAGGGGTCGAATCGTTGATTGACGGACCGACGCATGTTCCGGTTGAAATTACATCCGTGAGCGATGGATCGAAATTCCAAGGCGGGCACAATGGGTATGTCCTGACGCATGGCCTGACACATGCGCGGACCATCGAATTGACCCACGACGGACGTGCGGTGGCAGGCGAAGATATGCTGTTGGCGATGGAAGACGCGGAAAAACGCCGATTTGACCGCGCATTAGATCGCACAAAATTGAAAGGTCTCCAGTATGAGATCCGGTTCCATTTACACCCCGAAGTGGACGCCACTATTGACCTAGGGGGAACTGCTGTCTCCATGGCGCTAAAGTCTGGTGAAATATGGGTTTTTCGCCATGATGGCACGGCTGAGATGACGCTGGAGGCCGGTGCATATCTGGAAACCACGCGTCTGAAACCACGCGCTGCAAGCCAGATTGTGCTGAAGGGGCGTGCGATAAATCCTGCCACTCGGGTGCGCTGGTCCTTGTCCAAAGCGCAGGAAACTGCGATTGGCGTGCGTGATTTGAAGCGGGATGACCCGTATCTTGACGACGACTGACCTAAAGGAGCCCTGCCATGGCTGATCTGCACCCCGTAAAACGCGCCCTTCTCTCTGTTTCTGATAAAACCGGATTGGTGGAATTCGGCCAATCTCTCGCTGCGCGCGGGGTCGAATTGCTGTCGACAGGCGGCACGGCCAAAGCACTGCGTGATGCAGGGTTGGAGGTGAAGGATGTCTCTGAGGTGACGGGCTTCCCCGAGATGATGGACGGTCGCGTAAAGACGTTGCACCCTGTTGTGCACGGTGGCCTGTTGGCGCTGCGCGACAATGACACCCATGTGGGTGCCATGAAAGAACACGGTATCGGCGAAATCGATCTGGTTGTGGTGAACCTTTACCCGTTTGAAGAAACCGTTGCCAAAGGCGCCGAATACGACGAAGTGATCGAGAACATCGATATCGGTGGCCCAGCGATGATCCGCTCTGCCGCGAAGAACCACGGTTTTGTCAGCGTAATCGTCGATGTGGAAGACTACGCGCCCTACATCGCAGAGCTAGAGGCCAATGACGGTCAGACGACCTACGCGCTGCGCCAAAAGCTGGCTCAGACGGCCTATGCCCGTACAGCGGCGTATGACACGGCTGTCAGCACTTGGATGGCCGATGCTGTCGGTGGCACGCCGCGCCGCCGCACGTTCGGTGGGACGCTCACCCAGACATTGCGCTATGGCGAGAACCCACATCAAAGCGCGGCCTTCTACAGCGATGGCTCCGCGCGCGCAGGCGTGGCCACGGCCAAGCAGCATCAGGGCAAAGAGCTGTCCTATAACAACATCAACGATACGGACGCAGCGTTCGAACTGGTGTCTGAATTTGATCCCGCAAACGGCCCCGCTGTTGCGATCATCAAACACGCCAACCCTTGCGGGGTGGCCACAGGCGCAACAATGGCCGAAGCGTACAGCCGCGCCTTTGACTGCGACCGGACCAGCGCCTTTGGTGGCATTATCGCGCTGAACCAAACGCTGGACCTTGCGACAGCCGAAGCGATCTCGGAGATCTTCACCGAAGTTGTTATCGCGCCCAATGCGGACGCTGATGCGATTGCGGTTTTTGAAAAGAAAAAGAACCTGCGTTTGCTGACAACGGGCGGTCTGGCCGATACGCGCGTTGCACGTTTGGCGCCGCGTCAGGTTGCAGGCGGGTGGCTGGTCCAAGACCGCGATATTGGCCGCATCAGCATGGACGACCTCAAGGTGGTAACTAAACGCCAGCCAACAGATCAAGAGCTGAGCGATATGCTGTTTGCATGGACTGTGGCGAAACACGTGAAATCCAACGCCATCATTTATGTTAAAGACGGTGCAACAGTTGGCGTCGGCGCTGGCCAGATGAGCCGCGTTGACAGCACACGCATCGCGGCCCGCAAGGCGCAAGATATGGCCGAAGCAATGGGTCTGCCCGCGCCGCTGACCCAAGGGTCTGTTGTCGCGTCTGACGCGTTCTTCCCCTTTGCCGATGGATTGGTCACCGCAGCCGAGGCAGGTGCGACCGCATTGATCCAGCCCGGAGGCTCCATGCGGGATGCCGAAGTGATCGCAGCCGCAGATGAGGCCGGTTTGGCAATGGTCTTCACGGGCATGCGCCATTTCCGGCACTAACTAGGAGCTTGCGGGCATGCGGATGATTTTTTGGGCAGGTTTCATTGCTTTTGCGGTCGACCAGATCAGCAAATATGTGGTGATCCACATGATGGAGCTTGCGCGCATCCGCAGCATTGACGTGCTGCCACCCCTGATTAATTTCCGCTACGGTGAAAACCGCGGCATCAACTTTGGTCTGCTTGGTGGCGGATCAGAGGCAAGCCGGTGGATTTTGATCGGGTTGGCGGCGGTGATTTGCATCGCTGTCTTCATCTGGGCGCGCAAGAATGCGCTGACACCTCTTGCCAAGATGAGCGCGGGCATGCTGATCGGTGGTGCGCTGGCCAATGTGGTTGACCGTGTGATCTATGGGTATGTTCTTGATTTTCTTAACATGTCTTGCTGCGGCATTAACAATCCGTTTGTGTTTAACATTGCTGATGTCTTTATCTTTGCAGGGGCGCTGGGCCTGATTTTCTTTACGGATGACACCAAAACCAACAGCCCAAAGAAGCGCCGCAAGGCGCCGACGAAAAAAGTCGGGTGACATTGTGGCCTTGCCTGCGATATTGAGGGGCAACGGCGGTCTGGAGGCCTTTGATGCGTAAATTTGCTATCTTGTTTGTATTCCCTGTGCTGGTTGCAGGTTGTGCCAACGTTGGCCTGCGTGATTTGCAGAGCACGTCCAGCGGACCAGATGAGTTTGGGCTAACGCCTGTGGCCTCCTTGCAAGCGCCTGACAACTACAACGAACTACCCACCCCCACACCAGGCGGCGCAAACCTGACTGACAGATCCGCTGTGGCGGAAGGTGTTGCGGCGTTTGGTGGTCAACTGGGGGATCCTAACGGGCAGATCCCAGCGCGTGATGGCGCCTTGGTTCAGCACGCCAGCCGACTGGGGGTCACACAGGGCATTCGCCAGAGTTTGGCTGAAACCGATGCAACGTTCCGCAAACGCAAGGCGCGCCTCACCCAGTTCCGGATTGTGCCCGTCGATCGTTATAACCAAGCCTACAAAGGCGAGGCGCTGGACGCACGTGCCGAACAACGTCGCTGGCGTAATGCGGGCGCACGTACGCCTTCTGCACCACCAGCGAACTAAACATTCCATTACATCTGTGTGATAATGCGTGGCGCGGGTTGAACCTGCGCGCGTTGGGCGTACCTATTGTGGAACGCCCTCGTGTGACTGATCAAAAAGGATCCAATTGATGTTGCGATATGCTCGGAGTGCATTGTTATCGGTGATGTTCTTGCCTGCCACCCTTTTGCCTACAGGCCTTTT
>JBDVSG010000215.1:0-8207 GCA_039967155.1 Sulfitobacter sp.
TCATTGTTTTTTCCTCTTTATTTCGTTGCGGTCTTTGGCAGGAATTCTGGCAAGATATCCTTGTAGGGATAACGTTCGTCCATCGGGACGGAAGTGCCATCGGATTGCATGATGCGCACATGCTTTCGTTTGAGCAGGCGAGGGCGGCCCACACCACAGGAGTGGGAAATCACTTCAACTTCGTGCATCATGTTTTTGCAAAAATTGGCGACCTTCACCGATTTGTCTGCTGGATTGAGACCCTTTTGCAGACGTTTATTGTGGGTGGTGATCCCTGTCGGGCAGGTGTTCTTGTTGCATTTCAGCGCTTGAATGCATCCGAGCGAAAACATAAATCCGCGTGCGGAGTTGATGAAGTCAACGCCAGCAGCCAAGGCCCACGCAACTTCTGAAGGGGTCACGAGTTTCCCGGAGGCAATGATTTTGATGCGGTCACGCAGGCCGTATTCTGTCAGAAGGTCGACCACAAGCGGTAGGGACTCCTTGACCACCAATCCGACGTTATCCATCAAGGGCATGGGCGCGGCACCCGTACCACCATCCCCGCTGTCGACAGTGATAAAGTCGGGTGCTGACTCGATGCCGCGGCGGTGGATTTCTTTTGCCAATTCGGACAACCAGCCATAGCTACCAATCACCGCCTTGAACCCGACCGGCTTGCCCGTCACGTCACGGATGTGATTGATCATGTCCAGCATGGACGCTGCATCGTTGATTTCGGGGTGGCGGTTGGGAGAGATCGAATCCTCTCCCTCGGGAATGCCGCGGATTGCCGCAATTTCAGGGGTTACTTTCATGCCGGGCAGGATGCCCCCTTTGCCGGGCTTGGCGCCTTGGCTCATTTTCAGCTCGAACATTTTGACCTGTGTATGGGCGGCGATTTCTTTTAGTTTGGTGTCCGATAGGTTGCCCTTTTCATCACGCACCCCGTATTTCGCGGTCCCGATCTGAAAAACCACGTCCGCGCCACCTTCTAGGTGATAGGGAGACAGGCCACCTTCACCTGTGTTCATCCAGCATCCTGCCATCTTGGCGCCTTTGGACAATGCCTGAACGGCGGGAGTGGACAGTGCGCCGTAGCTCATTGCCGAGATATTAAAAAAGGAGGGCGCGTTATAGGGAACCTTGCAATAAGGCCCAATGAGAAGGGGTTGTACTTCGTGTGCATCTTCATCGAGTGTCGGGAAGGGACAGTTCACAAAGATTGCGGTGCCCGGAGCCGTCAACATTTTACTTGAGCCAAACGCGACGGTGTTGTCCTTACCTTTTGCAGCGCGTCCGATCCATTCGCGCTCGGCACGGTTGAACGGCATCTCCTCACGGTCCATGGCAAAGAAGTACTGCCGGAAAAACTCCCCAAGAGTGGTGAACACGTGCCGAAACCGGCCAATGACAGGGTAGTTTCTGCGCACCGCATCGCTGGTTTGCGTAACGTCGATGACGAACAGGACGACAATTGCCAAGGTGGCGGTGCCGATCAGAAAAATAAAGGTTGAAGTGAGAAAGTAGAAGTTCATCGTTTTCGTTCTCCCAGTGGGTAAGTTTTATGGTGCCTTGGTACAGGCGGCCCAATGCCAGAAATCCAGCCCCTCGGCTGTGAATTCGGCTTGGTGTTCAGGTTGCTCCGACAACTTGTTATGCAAAACGCTGCTGCTGGATTTGTCCTTCCTCCTAATTGCTCAACACTTCACGGTCGCATGCAACGACTTGGTGATGACTGTTGGATGCTGCGCGCGGGCAATTGGTTACAGTGCCATGATTAAATATCTTGGCCGACAACATCCTCAGAAAAGGGTATCGGCCCGATCGGCACCAGACAATCGGGATTAAGTGTATTCACTAAGATGTAATCGAGTGTGCGATCTTGTTATGAAACGGCACAAAACGGATGTCGCGGTGGCAATATCCGCGCAGAGCTTATGAGGCGTTGGCATCCAAAATTGCTTGGATGAGGTCTTCGGGTACTTCTGGCAGGGTCTCATGGTTTTCCACTGACACATCTTTCAACGCGTCCAGAGTCTGTCGATATGCAGCAATATAGCGTCGACAATCAGGACAAACCTTCATGTGCAGGTCGAACACCCTTCGTTGAGCGGGGGTTAATTCATCATCAATATAGGCCTGAATGAACGTCTCGAATTGTTCACAGTCGATCATCCCAGGCAGTTTTTCCATGAGCATCCGCATTTTTTGCCCCAAGACCGTAATCATATTGGACCCCCATCAAATATTGGCTCAAGCAACTTTTTCAATGCTGCTCGGGCTCTGTGAAGGCGGACCTTCACGTTGGTTTCGGATATCTTGAGAAATTCTGAAACTTCTGCTGTCGTCATTTCTTCTAAGTCTCTCAATTGTAAAACAACGCGGTAAGAGTCGGGTAGCTCTGTTATCGTCTGGCGCACAATACGCGTTGTTTGTTTAGAATACAGTATTGTTTCAGATGTTCCTTCTGCGGCAGATGAAGCCGTTATTCTATGGCCGTCTTTGTCAAAGCTTGGCAAAAGGTGATCAATTGATTGTTCGTTGGCTTGTTTCTTTTTGCGCAAGATCATCAGAGCTTCGTTTACAACAATGCGATGCATCCACGTCTTGAGTTGAGAGCGCCCCTCGAATTGGTCCAGCTTGAGGTGGATTTTCGAAAATGCCAGTTGAACGGCATCCCTCGCTAGATCGGGATCATCCAGTATGCGCCCAGCCAACCCAAGCATCCAACCGATATTGCCACGCACAAATTCCTCGAAATTTGTAGGCAGATTTTGATCGTCGTTTAGTTTTTGTTGCATTGAGACATAGGTTTTTTTGTTACCTGTTTTGGCAGGACATACTCATAATCCAACGTTCTTAAAAAACAACGCATGAACGCCGTATCGGGGGATACTTTGCTTGATACTAAAGCGATTGTGATACCTGCTCACACCTCGCCATCACTGATGAACAGTCCTACCATATTCTTATAGACGGGCAGATCAACGGGTGCATCTGGGCTGAAATAAAAAACAGGAGACGCTGTAACCTTTTTGGGGGCATGATCATCTAAAAACATATTGAAACAAGATTTGCCCGATGTATCTCGTGCTTCTTTTTAGCCGCAAAAATCGAAAGCACATCAAACGTGCTTGAAAACCTAAGCGTTGCAACGCAATCTTGGGATAAGTCATTGAGGTTTATAGGGGGGCGGCAAATCATGAATAAGATAAACTGCAAGTGCGCCTTCAATAGTTGGCCCAAATTTTGAAAGGCAAATACCATGCTTAAAATCCGGAATGAAATTTTACGTAATCCGATAGCATTGATTGGCGCGGGCGTTGTCGCAACCGTTGTGCTCGCGATCTTCATGGAAGGGGTCGCGCGTCTGGTTTTGGGGGGCGCCATGAAGCCGGCGGTCTTGATTTGCCAAATCTTAGGGTTGGATTCCAGCATGTTGTGGGTTGGCGAAATCCTGCACTACGGTTTGGGCATTATCGGCTTTCCCATTGGCTATGTCATATTCAGGGTCGTTACGGGTATGGGCAGCAACCTTGTGTCGGGTTTGATTTGGGGTGTCATTTTGTGGATTGCCGCAGGCACAGTCATGATGATTGCTGCGGGTCAGCCCCTGTTCTTTGGCTTTGGCAAAATGATGTGGGCTTCATTGGTCGCACATTTGGCATATGGTGGCGTGCTGGGCGCGTTCCTTAGGAATTCTGCTGCAAGAGATTAACACTCCTCTTAGGTTATCCACGGCGGCGTTGATATGCGTCGCCGTGATGTGTTTAGGTCGTCCCGCTTTTTGGACGCATTGAAGGGCATAACGCCAGATCACCTCATACTCAGGATATTTCACAATGATCCGTATGCGACTTTTCACTGCTCTCATGGTTCTGTTTGGCCTTGCCGCTTGTAGTTCTGTGCGTGTTTTGGCGCCGACGCCAAATATTTTTGCGAATGGTGCGTACCCACAAAGCGACGTTCCACAAACCTATCGAACAGCCAAAGCGCCAATATTCTTCATCACAGACCGTAACGCATTGAACCATGATGGAGATCTGTCATACGGCGCCGAGCGATCAAGTTCCATGGCTTTTGGAACCTCTACTGTGGCTTTCGGTAACGATCAAAACTGGCAAACGTTGAGTACGGCCAGCGGTCAACTCAAAAGAGCAGAAAAGCTTCCGCTTAGTATCGTTGAAAACCAAGAAATCCTGAGGTTCGACCCAACGCCGACACGGTTCCGCGTCGTCAATGGCCAGCCCGTAAAACTGCCCGAGGCTGTGGCGTCATACAACCGTAAGCGTGCTGTATTTCAGGCCCAGATCCGTGAACAATTGCGCACGACCAAGCAAAACGAAGTGATCATTTTTGTACATGGCTTCAACAATTCGTTTGAGGATGGTGTGTTCGCTTTGTCGGATATTTGGCATTTTTCTGGCCGTGGTGGCGTACCGATTGCGTATTCTTGGCCCGCAGGGGCAGGGGGTCTATTTGGATATTTCAAGGACAGAGAAGCTGGCGAATTTACAGTCTTTCACTTGAAGGAACTCTTGACACAACTGGCTGACATTCCAGAGCTTCACAAAATCCACATTGTGGCGCACAGCAGGGGGACTGACGTCACCACAACGGCGTTGCGCGAATTGATCATTGCTGTCCGCAACCAAGGCAGAAACCCCAAGGAGGTTCTGAAGATTGAGAACCTGATCATGGCCGCCCCTGATCTTGACTTCTCTGTGGTCCGCCAACGCCTGATCGCCGAGGGCTTTGGCGCTTCAATCGGCCAAATCACTGTCTATATGAACCGGGGGGATACCGCGCTTGAAATTTCCCAGCGGTTGATGGCGGGGCAACGATTGGGAAAACTGACATCAGATGATCTGGAACCCACCGAACGCGAGATTTTTGCAGAGGTGAAGACGGTGAATTTCATCAACGTCGAAGGGGTGAAGGGGCTTACTGGACACGCCTATTACCGGACCAATCGAAACGTCCTGTCAGATATTGCTTCGATTATCCGACAAAGTGCCCCGCCAGGAACTGCGGTACGCCCGCTGGATCGTATCGAAGGGAATTTTTGGAACATGCCCAGCGCGTATCCATTTTGAGACTTTGTTTGGGTCAGAATTGCATCCCCAACACTGAAGAAATTCAAGGCCTGATGGGCGGCTCATGCCGGAGACCGGTCAAATCGGGCCGCTGCCATCGGTGCTGAGTGAGATCGGTGTGCCCCCGCTGCACTCCGATACTTTGCGCGCTACACGAAAAATTCGCCTGCTTCCACAGCGAGAAGCGGCGAGGCTTTCGGCCAAGCATGCAGGTCCCCGCGCTGGACGTTCTTTATCTGATCGTGTTGGTGCTGACGCTCTTTGTCTTTAAACGCGTATTGGGCTGCGTTGTCTGGGCTATCCAAGCATGGCAGTGCTGGGAGATGCTGTCTTTGACGGATTTAGCACGTCGCGCCCAATTGAAGAACGGTATCATTTTTGGTGAAGCTAACATCATCTGATGGTCGTTTCTTTGCTGATCGCAAAAAAGAGTCAAACCATCGCATTTTCCTACTTGAAACGAATCCAAGGTCCGTGCAAATGACGCGCATAGACGCCAACGCACGCGCCTCTGGCCGGTGAAAGTCAACGCACACGTGTTTACGTAGCGACGGTAACGTCTCCCTTGGAACTGAGCGGTCTCGCGTGGGGAAACCCACTATGGCCGGGTCTACTGGAGATGACCAATGACGACACACTTCTCGCCGCTTTCGGCGGCCATTCCCGTCACGAAAACAACCAAATTGGATGCCTATGTCGCCGCGCGCGACTTTGACAGGCCAACACTCGTGATCGACCTTGATCGCGTTTCCATGCAATTCAAGGCACTGAAAGCAGGGATGGGGCGTGCAGACATCCATTATGCTGTGAAGGCAAATCCCGCGCGTGAAATCATTGGCCGTCTGGTCGACCTTGGATCACATTTTGATGCAGCGTCTAAGGCAGAAATCATGCTGTGCTTGGATGAAGGTGCCCTGCCAGAGAATATCTCCTTTGGGAACACTATAAAGAGATCCTCGGACATTGCTTGGGCTTGGGACCAAGGCATCAAGCTGTTCGCAGCGGACGCCGCAGAAGAGCTTGAGAAGATTGCACTCAATGCACCGGGTGCATCGGTGTATATTCGGTTGATTGTAGAGGCCTCCGAGGCGGACTGGCCATTATCACGCAAGTTTGGCTGCGATCGCGACATGGCCCTGCAACTGCTCGACTTGGCTGTTGTCTTGGGGTTGAAACCTGTCGGGTTTTCATTCCACGTAGGGTCACAGACACGGCGCGCAGATATGTGGGTTCCGACGTTGGATGCCATGTCCCAAATTTGGCAAGCAGCCAGTGACGCAGGCCACGACCTGTCACTGTTGAACATAGGCGGGGGTTTTCCGGCGTTTCATGGCGAAGAAATTCAGGCACCAACAGACTACGCTGCCGAAGTCATCGCAATGGTCGAGGCAAGGTTCCCAAATGTTGAGACCCTGATGGCAGAGCCGGGGCGCGGCATGGTCGCCGAAGCTGGCGTTATCGTGGCAGAAGTCATGCTGGTCAGCCGTAAATCCGAACGCGATATGCATCGTTGGGTTTATTTGGACATTGGCCGATTTTCTGGCCTTGCAGAGACGGAAGGCGAAGCCATTCGCTATCATTTCCAGACAGCCAACGATTCCGAGCCGGCGGGCCCTTGCATTTTGGCGGGCCCTACCTGCGACAGCGCTGATATTTTGTATGAAAAGCGCCCTGTCTCCCTGCCGCTGTCGCTCAAGTCGGGGGATCGGGTGCTGATCCGCAATACTGGCGCATATACATCGACCTATTCATCAGTCTGTTTCAACGGTTTCCCGCCACTGGATGTTGTCGTGATTTGAGCGCGCGTAACGCTCCCGAATACTGCGCATGTCGCCTCTTAACATTGGCCCTACAGAAAGCTACCGTCTTGCACACACCATTCTACCTCATCGACAAATCCCGTTTGCTGCCCAACCTCGAAAAAATTGCATGGTTGCGCGACGCATCAGGGGTCAAATGCTTGCTGGCACTCAAATGCTTTGCCACGTGGTCTGTCTTTGATTTCATGGCTGAATACATGGATGGATCAACGTCATCCTCTTTGTTCGAGGTCCGGTTAGGGCACGAGAAATTCCCGGGTGAAACCCATGCCTATTCCGTGGCCTATGCGGATCACGAAATTGAGCAGGTATTGGCCTGCTCTGACAAAGTCATTTTCAACTCTATCGGGCAGTTGACCAAATTTGCGGAAAAATCTGAAGGTCACATTCGTGGCTTGCGGGTCAATCCAGGTGTTTCGACCTCGGAATTCGATCTTGCCGATCCGGCACGCCCCTTCAGTCGGCTTGGCGAACATGACCCCGTAGCGGTTGATGCGGTCGCGCATTTGATCAACGGGTTGATGTTCCACAACAACTGCGAAAATGACAGCTTTGAGCGTTTCGATGACATGCTGACCTTGATCGAAGACCGCTTCGGCGCAGTGATCCACAAAATGGATTGGATCAGTTTGGGCGGTGGGATTCACTTTACTGGCACTGATTACCCGATTGAACGTCTGGCTGCGCGGCTCAAGGCGTTTGCCGATCACTTTGGCGTTCAAGTCTATCTCGAACCCGGAGAGGCCGCGATCACGGGGGCCGCAACGCTTGAAGTCACAGTGCTGGACACGATGCACAACGGAAAGAACCTCGCGATTGTTGATAGCTCTGTTGAGGCGCATATGCTGGATCTGCTGATCTATCGCGAGGCTGCAAAAATTGAACCGAACACGGGCCCCGAGGAATGGATGCTCTGTGGAAAGTCCTGCCTTGCTGGCGATATCTTTGGTGAGTTCCGGTTTGACGCGCCGCTCAAGGCTGGTGACCGGCTTTCGTTTCAGGATGCCGCGGGCTACACAATGGTTAAGAAAAACTGGTTCAACGGGGTGAAGATGCCAAGCATCGCAATCCGCGAACTGGATGGAAGCACGCGCATGGTACGTGATTTCGACTACAACGACTTTGCTGCGGCATTGTCATAACTCACAAATATTAGAGGTCTTTTGGATACATGAAACGTAATGTTCTGATCATTGGTGCCGGTGGTGTCGCACAAGTTGTCGCGCATAAATGTGCGCAAAATAACGATGTTTTAGGCGACCTGCATATCGCAAGCCGTACCATAGCAAAGTGTGACGCGATTATCGCC
>JBDVSG010000216.1:0-4223 GCA_039967155.1 Sulfitobacter sp.
TTCCTTGGCCGTGACAGTTTTATGCCGCTGTTTGTGGTGCCCGCCAAAGGGACCACATGCGATGAAACCCTGAAAACCAAAATCAACACGGCAATCCGCAACAGTGTCTCGGCGCGCTTCATTCCGAATGAAATTGTGCAAGTCACCGAGATCCCCCGCACTCTTTCGGGTAAAAAGCTTGAGGTTCCGGTGAAAAAACTGTTGTTGGGGGGGAATCCCGCCCGCGTGGTGAACCGTGATAGCATGGCAAACCCAGCGAGCTTCGACTTCTTCATTGCCTATGCGGATGCACGGGCGACCAGCTGAGGGGCTGCCCATGAGCACCGTTGCCGATGAACTGCTAAACCTGTTGGATATCGAACAGCTTGAAGTTGACCTGTTTCGCGGCGTCGGATCAGGTGGCGAAACGACAACACGTATCTTTGGCGGCCATGTGATCGCACAGGCGCTTATGGCGGCCTACCGGACGGTGCCAGACCGTCTGTGTCACAGTCTGCATGCCTATTTTATCCGCCCAGGGGATCCCAAAATTCCGGTGATCTATCAGGTTGACCGCGCCCGCGATGGGGGCAGCTTCACCACCCGCCGCGTTGTGGCGGTCCAACATGGTAAACAGATTTTCAACCTGTCCGCTTCCTTCCATATCGATGAGGAGGGCTGGGATTATCAACACACAATGCCAGAGGTCGATGCGCCTGAAGTTTGGCCCAATCGCAATGATCTACGCCAAGAGCATGTCTCAAAAGTGCCAGAAAATTTCCATGATGATTTTCTGCGCGAACGTCCCATAGAATTACGCGAAATAGCGCCGCGTGATTTTTTCACGCCAGAAAAAACCAGCGACGAAAACAACCTATGGTTTCGCATGCAAGCCGCCAAAGGTCAAAGCCCGCAGATGCAACATTGCCTTTTGGCCTATGCGTCGGACATGAACCTTCTTGGATCATCGCTGCGCCCGCACGGATTGACGTGGTTCCAAGGCAATGTGATGAGCGCAAGCCTCGACCACGCCATGTGGTTTCACGCGCCAATCGATTTCAGCGATTGGCACCTTTATGCACTGGACGCCCCTTGGACAGGCAAAGCCCGCGGGTTTAACCGCGGCGCTGTTTACCGCGCGGACGGCACATTGGTGGCCAGCGTGGCGCAAGAAGGTCTCGTGCGCCCGCTCAAGAAGAAGACCTAAGCCCGCTTCTTTATTTTGCCAATAAACTCAATCCAACAGCGTCCTCAAACGATCCCGATTGTGTTCACCCGAACTTAAAGAAACACAGCTTGTTGCCGTCAAGGTCGCGCACATAGCTGCCGTAAAAACGGTCAGGGACCCGTTGTCCGGGAGGGCCATCGCATGTGGCGCCCAGCTCCAAGGCGCGGGTGTATAGCGCGTCGGCGGCCTGTTTTTCTGGCACGGGGAACGCCACCATCGCGCCGTTCCCCGGATGTGGGGCTTGCTTGTCAAAGGGTTCACAGACCGCCAGCATAGGCGCGCCTTTTTGGGTGCTGACAAAGGCGATGCGCCCCATATCGATGGCGATTTTTGCACCTTGGTCTGCGAAAAGGTCACAATAGAATTTCTTGGCGCGTTCCATATCGCTGACGCCAATGGTTGTGTAGCCGATCATTGGATGTTCCTAACTTTTTATCTCACCGAACTGACGGTTTAGCTTGCGCATGCCGCCGATCCACTTGTCGTAATTGTCGGTTTTGTTGCGCATATATTGCGCCACCTCAGGGTGCGGCAGGACGAGGAAACTTTCGTCGCGAATGGTTTGCACACAAGCTTCGGCCACGGGTTCGGGTTCCATCATGCCATTGATGGCGGCGACGTGGTCCTCATGGCCTCGGGTCATTTCAGTGCGCACGGCTTGCGGGCATAGGACCGAGACCTTGATCCCTTGATCGCCATAGGTCAGTGCCAGCCATTCGGCCAACCCTATTGCTGCGTGCTTTGTTACACCGTAGGGCGCGCTGCCAATTTGGTTCAGCAATCCCGCCGCCGAGGATGTATTGAGCAGATATCCCCCCCCGCGGGCAGCCATGAGAGGCACCAGATGCCGTGCGGCCCAAACATGGGACATCACGTTGATGTCCCAAATATTTTGCCAGACATCGTCTTCTACCTCGACGCCACCAGCCACCGATATTCCGGCGTTAGAGCAAAACAGATCGATGGGGCCGGCCTTGGTCTCTACTGTGTCGATCATGGTTGTGATCTGATCCTTGAGCGACACGTCCACCTCATAGGCCGTGCCGCCGATCATTTCAGCGGTTTCTTTTGCGCCTGCAAGGTCGCGGTCAACACAGGCGATGTGCTTTGCCCCTTCGGCGGCAAATCGCAGGCACAGGGCGCGGCCGATACCAGAAGCAGCACCAGTTACGACGATGATTTTATCTTTCAATTCCATATCTTAAGACCACATGCTGGAGCCACCACAAACGGTCAGTGCCTGACCGGTCATGTATTTGCTGGCGTCAGAGCCAAGGAAAACGGCAAGGCCTGCGAAATCGTCAGGCTCTCCCAGACGGCGCAGGGGGATGCCTTTGGAATAGGCTTCCTCGACACCAGGTTTGTCCCAGAGTTCGCGCGCGAAGTCGGTTTTGATCAGCCCAGGACATATCGCATTAAAGCGGATGCCTTTGGGGCCAAATTCCATCGCAAGGTTGCGCACCAGCCCGATCAAGGCCAGCTTCGACATCCCGTAAGTGCCCAAAGTATCGGTCGGTTTGAACGCCCCGATGGAGGAGGTGAACATCATCGAACCGCTCCCCTTGGCGGCCATGTCAGGGGCGACCATGCGCGCCAGCCAGAGGTTGGATTGCACATTGGCGTTCATCGTGCGTTCGTAATCTTCGTTTGAGATGCCAGCGATGGGGCCAAAATAGGGGTTCACGCCTGCGTTTCCCACGACGATGTCGATGGGGCCAGCGATGTCGTGTGTTTTATCGACCAAGGCCTGCAATGACGCTTCATGTACGATATTGGCGGCGATCCCATGGGCGCGGATGGCGCCCACAGATTGATTGATCTCTTGCGCTGCGGAGTCCAGATCTGTCTGGGTCCGTGCCGAAATCACAACGGTTGCGCCTTGCGCAGCAAGCCCCTTTGCCATCTCAAACCCCATGCCTTTGGAGGCACCGGTAAGCAGGGCGATTTTGCCAGTCAGGTCAAACATGCTCATACGCCACCTCTGGTGCGGCCCGTTGCGATTTCGCTGCGCGCGGCATGTGTGCGGGCGTTCGAGGATTGGTAATCGTTGACTTCGGCGCGGGCGATGACGTGGTGGTGGACCTCATCCGGACCATCGGCATAGCGCAACGTGCGCTGCGCGGTGTACATGCCAGACAGCGGCGACCATTGTGAAATACCAGTGGCACCGTGCACTTGCATCGCGTCGTCGATGATTTGGCAGACCTGTTCAGGCACCTTGGCCTTGATCATGCTGACCCAGATGCGGGCCTCTTTGTTGCCCAATGTGTCCATTGCTTTGGCGGCTTTTAGCACCATCAGGCGCATGGCTTCGATTTCGATCTTGGCGCGTGAAATGGTTTCCATGTTCTTGCCGAGATTGATGATCTTCTTGCCAAATGCCTCGCGCGACAGACCGCGTTCAATCATTAGGTCCAGCGCTTTTTCTGCAGCGCCGATCGAGCGCATGCAATGATGGATGCGGCCTGGTCCAAGGCGCACTTGGGAGATTTCAAACCCTTTGCCTTCGCCCCAAAGGATATTTTCTTCTGGCACGCGGACGTTGGTGAATTTGATGTGCATGTGGCCGTGTGGCGCGTCGTCATGGCCAAAGACATGCATGGGTCCTACGATTTCGACGCCAGGGGTGTCGATGGGCACTAGGATCTGGCTTTGTTGGCGGAAAGGTTCCGCATCGGGTGAGGTTTTCACCATTGTGATCATGATCTTACAGCGTGGATCACCCGCGCCGGAGATATAGTATTTCTCACCGTTGATTACCCATTCGCCGTTTTCCAGCACCGCTGAGGTCGAGATGTTCTTGGCATCCGACGACGCCATATCGGGTTCGGTCATCGCAAAGGCGCTGCGGATTTCACCCGCAAGCAGCGGCTTGAGCCACTGTTCCTTTTGGGCAGGCGTGCCGATGCGCTCCAGCACCTCCATGTTGCCAGTGTCGGGGGCGTTGCAATTCAGGGTTTCAGGGGCCAACGGGCTTTTGCCCAGCTCGGCCGCGATATAGGCGTAGTCGAGATTG
>JBDVSG010000217.1:0-37955 GCA_039967155.1 Sulfitobacter sp.
GACGAACAAGCATTGGCATGGGTCGATATATCAACAGGAGCCTTTCATGTCATGTCCTTGCCGATGGTACGCCTTGCACCGGAATTGGCGCGGCTGGCCCCATCCGAATTGCTGATCGCTGAGGGAAGAGAGACTGAACACCGCGAATTAGAGACTGAATTCTCTCTCTCCCTCACAACCCTTGCCCGTGCAAGTTTCGACAGTACAGGGGCTGAACAACGCATTTGCAGCCTGTTTAATGTATCCTCGCTGGAGGGTTTCGGTAGTTTTACGCGGGCAGAGATTTCTGCCATGGGCGCGGTGATCGAATATCTGAACCTGACCCAAAAAGGGAAACTACCCCTTTTGCGCAAACCTGTAAAAGAGGCCCAAGCCCGCACCGTGCAGATCGACGCTGCCACGCGCCGCAATTTGGAATTGACCCATGCGTTAACCGGTGGACGCGCGGGATCGTTGCTGTCGGTCATGGACCGTACAATGACGTCAAGCGGTGCGCGCCTGTTGGAGCGGCGTATTTCGAGCCCATCAAGAGTGTTAGACACCATTCATGCCCGTTTGGATGCCGTCGACTTTGCCGTTAATGATGCCCGTACCGCCCATGATATCCGCGACCGCCTCCGGTCTGTTCCTGATCTTGAACGCGCCCTGTCAAGGCTGTCGCTTGATCGCGGTGGACCACGCGATCTGGCCGCTATTCGAAATGGTTTGACCGAAGCCAACCATCTGAATGAAACATTAGACCCGTTGAATTTGCCGGAACTTCTGCGATCCGCTGTAAATTCCCTGCGGGGTCACGACAGTCTCATTGATCTTCTAGATGATGCCCTGATTGCAGAGCCGCCTCTGCTGGTGCGCGATGGTGGTTTCATCGCCCAAGGCTTCCACGAAGAGCTGGACGAGGCGCGCAAACTTCGCGACGAAGGACGTAGTGTTGTCGCGGGAATGCAGGCCCAATTCGTCACTGATACGGGCATTTCGGCACTGAAAATCAAACACAACAATGTGCTGGGCTATTTTATCGAAACAACGGCAACCCACGCTGAGAAGATGCTGTCCCCGCCTTTGTCCGAGACATTTATCCACCGGCAAACCACCGCCAATCAAGTCCGCTTCACCACTGTTGAGCTGTCCGAGCTTGAAACCAAGATTCTCAACGCCGGAAACCGCGCTGTTGAATTGGAAAAAAGGCTCTATGAAGATCTTCGAGCCGCGATTTTGAAACAAGCTGGTGAAATCGGCGCCACCTCAGCTGCATTGGCTGAGGTTGATCTCAGCACTGCTTTGGCTGATTTGGCGCAGTCTGAGAATTGGGTGAAACCAACAATTGATAATTCCCGTGCATTCGACATCCATGGCGGGCGCCATCCTGTTGTAGAGCGTGCTTTGGCCCAGCAATCGGGCGCATCCTTTGTTGCGAATGATTGCAATCTGAGCGCCGATCATGACGCCGCAATCTGGTTACTGACCGGCCCAAACATGGCTGGTAAATCGACATATCTCCGTCAGAACGCACTGATGGCGTTGATTGCCCAGATGGGCAGTTACGTCCCTGCCCGTTCTGCCCATATTGGATTGGTCAGCCAATTATTCAGCCGCGTTGGAGCGTCGGATGATTTGGCACGTGGGCGCTCAACGTTCATGGTAGAAATGGTTGAGACCGCCGCAATCCTGAACCAAGCTGACGATCGCGCGCTGGTGATCCTTGATGAAATCGGCCGCGGCACAGCGACCTATGACGGGCTATCGATTGCTTGGGCTACGCTAGAGCATTTACATGATGTGAACCGTGCGCGCGCATTATTTGCGACGCACTACCATGAAATGACTGCGCTTGCTGCCAAATTGGATGGCGTGGATAACGCTACGGTCAAGGTAAAGGAATGGGAAGGTGACGTCATCTTCCTGCACGAAGTGAAAAAGGGCGCCGCAGATCGGTCCTATGGTGTGCAGGTGGCGCAGCTTGCAGGGTTACCCGCGCCTGTGATTGCACGTGCGCGCGTTGTTTTAGAAGCACTTGAACAAGGAGAGCGCGAAGGGGGTGCCACCCAAAAAACGTTGATTGACGATCTGCCCTTGTTCTCAACAACACCTACACCGCCCCCAGCCCCGGCCAAAGAGTCCGCTGTCGACCAGATGGTGGAGGCAATTTTACCGGATGAGCTGACCCCACGCGAAGCGCTGGACCTGATCTATAAACTAAAAGAGGCGGCCAAAAATTGACCGCCTCCCTTTGATTGATCTGTTGCCAAGGTTACGCAGGTGTTGAAGACACCCCTACCTGCGCGGGACGCAGCAAACGGTCGTGCAGCATGAAACCTTCCGCTGCGACCTGAATAATATCGCCAGCTTTTGTATCGGGGACTGGCGCCTCGAACATGGCTTGGTGAACTTTTGGATCAAAACGATCACCAACTTCTGGTGTGATCTGTTCGATCCCATGTTTCTTAAACACCGACAGAAGCTCGCGCATTGTCAGCTCAATACCTTCAAGCAAAGGTCCAGAAACCGAACCTTTTTCTTCGGTTGCTGCATCTAGCGCGCGTTTCATGTTGTCGTGAACGGACAACATATCACGGGCCAATTTGGATCCTCCGTAATTTTCAGCTTCGCGACGGTCTTTTTCTGACCGCTTGCGGGCATTTTCCGCATCCGCAAGCGCGCGGGTGAAGCGGTCTTTGTATTTGTCACGCTCCGCAGCGAGCTCTTCTAACGCCAGTTCGGCATCATCAATTTCTTCCATTTCTTCAGCATAGGCTTCTGCTTCTGCTGCTTCTGGGTCATCTAAAAAATCGTTCGGGTCTGCCATTTTCCACCTCTAACTCCGATCAGAAATCAATTTTCCAACCAGTTGCGCCGTGTAGTTCACAATCGGCACGATACGTCCATAGTTCAGGCGCGTTGGGCCAATAACACCCACCGCACCGATAATCTTACGATCAGAGTTCATATATGGGGAAACCACCAAAGAGGAACCCGAAAGTGAAAAAAGTTTGTTCTCTGATCCAATAAAAATGCGCACACCGTCGCCATCTTCAGCTAATTCCAGAAAATCTGCGATGTCACGCTTGCGTTCGAGGTCATCAAAAAGGGTTCGGACCTTCTCCAGATCTTGCGACTCACCACTTTCGGACAGCAGATTTGCGCGACCGCGCACAATCAACCGTTCCGAATGACCTTCGCCAGCGTCCCAAATCACCAGACCGCTTTCGACCAATTCTGCGGCCAGCACATCGATTTCTTGACGGCGTTTGCCCATTTCAATTTTGATCGTGCGCTGTAGCTCGGTTAGGGTTTTACCCTCAACCAGTGAATTCAGAAAATTCGCCGCCTCGCGCATGGAGCTGGGCGTCTGTCCATTTGGCGGTGTGAACAGACGGTTTTCCACATGCCCATCCGAGAATACCAAAACCGCCAAGGCCCGATCATGAGCAAGTGACACAAATTCAATATGTTTAATCGGCGCCTCATGTTTTGGCGCCAAAACCAAGGAAGCCCCCTGCGTCACCCCCGACAGTGCGGTCCCCAATCGGTCCAACATCCCCGACACGTCATCCTCTGTCCGTCCCATGGTCGCGTCAATCTGCGCGCGGTCATTGTCGTCGGGGTTCCCAACCTCCAACAGACCATCCACAAACATACGCAGCCCTTGTTGCGTCGGGATACGTCCCGCACTGACATGAGGGCTGTCGAGAAGCCCCAGATGCTCAAGATCTTGCATGACATTTCGGATCGTCGCCGCGCTGACTTTCTCAGAAAAATCACGCGTCAAAGTCCGCGACCCGACTGGATCCCCATTCGCAAGATATCCCTCAACCACGCGGCGGAAGACCTCGCGGGAGCGATTGTTCATTTCCTGTAGAATGCCTGATGTATCTGTCATGCTCACACAATAAAGGCGTGGGGGTTGCATCTGCAAGGGACGCGGAGGTATCGAGACAGGGAAATCAAACAAAAGGAATATCTCATGCGCCCATCCGGTCGGAAACTTGACGAAATGCGCGATGTCTCTGTGGAGGTTGGGTTTACCAAACACGCAGAGGGCTCGGCCTTGATCAAGATGGGCGATACACATGTGTTATGTACCGCGACGATTGAACCGCGCGTGCCTTCCTTTATCAAAGGGTCCGGTTTGGGCTGGGTCACGGCAGAATACGGCATGCTGCCTCGCGCCACCAACACACGCATGCGCCGCGAGGCCGCTTCGGGCAAACAAGGCGGGCGCACGGTCGAAATTCAACGCCTCATTGGCCGTTCGTTGCGCGCAGGCGTTGACCGCGTTGCCTTGGGCGAACGTCAGATCACCATCGACTGCGATGTTTTGCAGGCAGATGGCGGAACGCGCTGTGCCTCAATCACGGGCGGTTGGATAGCACTGCGTCTGGCTGTGAACAAACTGATGAAAGCGGGCGATGTTATCTCTGATCCGCTGGTTGATCCCGTTGCAGCCATCAGCTGTGGGATCTACGCAGGCCAGCCCGTTCTGGATTTAGACTATCCTGAGGATTCAGAGGCCGGCGTTGACGGTAACTTTATCATGACCGAAAGCGGTCAGTTGATCGAAACCCAAATGAGCGCAGAAGGCTCGACCTATTCGCGCGGTCAGATGAACGAACTTCTGGATCTGGCCGAAAAAGGGATTGGTGAACTGACAGCCATCCAGCGAAAGGCCTGCGCATGAGCCGTAAATTCGAAGGCGACCGCATCCTGATTGCCACGCATAACGCGGGTAAGCTGGAGGAAATGCGCGAAATGTTCGGCCACTTGGGCATTACTGTGGTCGGCGCGGCTGAAATGAACCTCGGTGAGCCTGACGAAACCGAGGATACGTTTATCGGAAACGCGCGGATCAAGGCCCGCGCCGCGGTCGCGGCCACTGGCCTGCCTGCCCTAGCAGACGATAGCGGCATCCAAGTCGCGGCACTCAATAATGAACCAGGCGTTTATACAGCTGATTGGGCCGAAACCCCAAAAGGTCGTGATTTTGTCATGGCGATGAATAAGACCCATGACCTTCTGGAAAAGGCCGATGCCCCCCATCCACGTGCCGCACGCTTCTGCACGACCTTTGTTCTGGCCTGGCCCGATGGGCACGATGAAGTTGTAGAAGGCTTCGTCGATGGGACCTTTGTTTGGCCCATGCGCGGCGAAACGGGGCATGGGTACGACCCGATATTTCAACCCCTAGGGGAAACGCGAACCTTTGCCGAGATGTCCCATGAGGAGAAAAACAGCATGAGCCACCGCGCAGATGCGTTCAAGAAACTCCTCGCGAAGTGTTTTGAATAATCCGATGGTTGAAGATTGGCAGCAGGGCGGTTTTGGTATCTATATCCATTGGCCGTTCTGCGAAGCCAAATGCCCCTATTGTGATTTCAACAGCCATGTCTCACGTTCCATCGATCAGGCCGCGTGGAAGACGGCATATCTGGCCGAACTACGTCGCTATGCTGTCGAAACGCAGGGCCGGATTGTTACATCGGTGTTTTTTGGGGGCGGTACACCCAGCCTGATGGACCCTGATACGGTTGCCGACGTCATTGCGGAAATCAAACGCCTTTGGGCCACCTCTAATGACTTTGAAATTACGCTAGAGGCAAATCCCAGTTCCGTAGAAGCAGGTCGATTTATTGCATATCGTGACGGCGGTGTTTCGCGGATTTCTATGGGTATCCAAGCCCTGAACGACACAGACCTAAAACGGTTGGGCCGCATTCACACCACCCAAGAAGCACTATCAGCCTTTGACATCGCTCGAACGACCTTTGATCGGGTTAGCTTTGATCTGATTTATGCACGCCAGAACCAGACGCTGGCTGATTGGCGCTCAGAGCTGAAACAGGCCCTAAACCTATCGATAGATCACCTTTCTCTTTATCAACTTACCATTGAAAACGGCACTGCCTTCGGCGATCGATATGCTGTTGGAAAATTACGTGGCCTGCCAGATGAAGATCTGGGCGCTGACATGTTTGATTTGACCCAAGACATTTGTTCAGAGTTTGGTATGCCCGCTTATGAGGTTTCAAACCACGCATCCGATAGCGCCCAGTCGCGGCACAACCTAATCTATTGGCGCTACGGTGATTACATCGGGATTGGGCCTGGGGCACATGGTCGACTGACCCTGAACGGCCGCCGCCATGCCACCATTTGCTACAGCAATCCAAAACGTTGGCTTGACGCTGTCGGTCTTGGATCACCCGAACAAAGCCGAGAGTCCCTCTTACGAGAAGATGAGGCGACAGAATTTTTGTTGATGGGGCTGAGGCTGCGCGAAGGAATTGACACAGCGCGCTATGCTGATCTGGCGGGGCAACCGTTGGATGCCCAAGCCGTTTCTCATTTGACGGACATTGGCATGATCACTGCCAATGCTTCACGTTTAACCGTTACAGATCAAGGGTTTAGGGTTCTAAACTCAGTAATCTCTGGGCTTTTGAACCCTTAAGTGCTGCTCAGCAAGCGGCAAAGTTCATCCAATTCATCAAGGGACTTATACTGGACCGTCATCTGTCCTGTTTCTTGCCCAGGTTTATGGTTCAGCGATACACGCATCCCAAGGTTCGCCGAAAGATCGCCCTCCAAAGCCTTCGTATCCGCGTCTTTATCTGATGCAGTGGACGCCTTCTTTGCAGTGTCATCGCCGCCCGTTAGCTCACGTTTTACCAGAGCTTCGGTCGCGCGAACCGACAAGCCTCCCTTAATCACCAGCTGCGCCAACTTCATTGGATCCTTGGACGGGATTAAGGCACGGGCATGTCCGGCACTCAACAAACCTTCACGAAGCATATCTAAAACGGGGGTTGGAAGATTTAACAGGCGCAGGAGATTTGCAATGTGGCTACGGCTTTTGCCCAATGCTTCGGCCATCTTTTCCTGCGTGTGCCCGAATTTGTCCATCAACTGCCTATAACCGGCAGCTTCTTCCACTGGGTTCAAATCCGCGCGCTGGATGTTCTCGATGATCGCAACTTCGAGGACTTCGATGTCGCTGAATTCTCGGACAATCACAGGAAGCTCATGTAATTGCGCAATCTGCGCCGCACGCCAGCGGCGTTCACCCGCAACAATTTCAAAATTTCCGCCATCCCGAGCGCGCACGATGAGGGGTTGTAGGACCCCCTTCTCTTTCACAGATGCTGCGAGATCATCCAAATCGCCTTTGACAAACTGCTTTCGTGGCTGATCTGGATTTGGCGCGATCCGTTCAATCGCAACCATTTGATCCGCCGCTGTTGGGCCCTTGGCTGCAACAGTGTCTGTTTCGTTCACATCTGCCATAAGCGCAGACAAACCGCGGCCCAAACCCCGCTTGCGTTCTTGTTTATTCGACATGCTGCACCTCATTTATCTGGGCTTCGTTATTTGAAATTAGTTCTTTTGCTAACGCGCGATAGGCGGTAGCGCCTTTTGACAGGCTATCGTAGCTCAACACAGGCATGGCAAAACTGGGCGCTTCGCTGAGCCTTACATTCCGTGGGATCATTGTTTTGAAAACCAAATCGCCCAAGTTGTCCCGTGCATCCTGTTCAACCTGTTGAGACAGGTTGTTTCGACGATCATACATCGTCAACACAACGCCCTCGATGCGCAGGTCTTTATTTCCCGATTGACGGACCTCTCGGATGGTCAACATCAGTTGAGACAGCCCTTCTAACGCAAAGAATTCACTCTGAAGCGGAACAAGGACGGAATGAGACCCAATCATCGCATTTACAGTCAACAGATTGAGAGAAGGTGGACAATCGATCAAAATGTAGTCGAAGTCAAACATATCCATTTGCGTCTGACGAAGAGCATCATGCAGCAGGAAACTACGTTTTTCATTGGACAGCAGCTCAAGATCCGCTGAACTTAGGTCAACCGTCGCTGGAACGATATACAGGTTATCCGTCTGTGTAGGCAAAATAACGTTGGTCAGATCGATGTCTTCAAGCAGCAGCTCATATGTCGTGTATTCGCGGTTATCCAACGCAATACCTAAGCCGGTAGAGGCGTTTCCCTGAGGATCCAAATCAATAACGAGCACCCTTTTACCTTGCTCAGCCAGCGCCGCAGAGAGGTTGATCGTTGTTGTCGTCTTGCCAACACCGCCCTTCTGGTTTGCCACAGCGATGATTTTTGGCCCATTAGGCCGTGATAGGTCAGGCACGCGCGAGCTCCTCAATTTTTATAATGACAGAATCTGCATTGGTTGAACTCTTAGTCGTTTCTGATTTGTAAGACCATTTCTGCTGAGCATTTTTATGCTCATTCTTCCAGTTTGCACCTTTTGGAAAAATAGCACAGCCGGTCGGGCTAAGGTGGCGTTCCGCATGTGCCAAAAGGTTCGTCAATTCGTCCAAAGCGCGTGCCGTCAGAACTTCTGTTCCGAGCGGATCCATTTGTTCGACACGCTCTGCATTCACTTTTACATTTAACTTCAGCTCCCTTGCAGCCGTCCGCAAAAATGCACATTTCCTCTGATCGCTATCAACAAGGGTGAATTTCCGATTTGAGGACACTCCTTTAGCCAAGATCGCGGCCACAATCCCTGGAAAACCGCCACCGCTGCCAATATCCAACCAATCACCCGTGGGTGGCGCACAGTTATAGACCTGAATAGAATCCAAGATGTGTCTTTCCCACACTTGGCTTGCGTCTCTGGCCGAGATTAGGTTGATTTTCTTGGTCCATTTCAGAACAAGTGCCTCAAATGTCCTGAGGTCTTCCATTGTTTCACGTGAAACATCGTCCAGACATTCTGCGCTAATCATCCCGCTTTTCTCCCATGTCCACGGCGGATAAGCGCCAAAATTAAAGTCAGCGCTGCAGGGGTCATTCCATCAATCCGCCCAGCTTGGGCCAACGTTTCAGGTTTGGCTGCGATCAACTTGGACTTAAGTTCGTTTGAAAGACTATCGATCTCGGAATAATCAAAACTGTCGGGTATTCGTTCCCCTTCGTCCTTCCGCAACAAGGCAACGTCATTCTCTTGCCGCTTTATGTAATTCGAATAAAGTGCATCCTTGCTGACCTGATCAGAAATTGCCTCATCAAAAGCTGCGAGCTCAGGATTAAGCGCCTTTACGTCTGCAAAGGAAACATCCGGAAAGGAAAGTAGCTGAAATCCTGTTCTTCTTTGACCGTCTTGGTTGATTGAAATGCCGACGGCCCGCGCCTCCTTGGGCGTAAATGTCTGCGATTCAAGAATTGAACGGCATTTGGACAAGTTATCAATCTTCTCCAAGAAGCTACGTTCCCGCAAAGCCGAAACACAACCCATCTCGATCCCAAGACCCGTCAAACGTTGGTCCGCATTATCGGCACGCAGGGAAAGTCGGAATTCCGCCCGTGATGTGAACATGCGATAGGGCTCAGACACACCCCGAGATGTTAGATCATCAACCATCACGCCAATATAGCTGTTTGTACGACTAAATACGATCGGTTCACGGTTTTGAGCAGACAGCGCTGCGTTAAGCCCCGCAACTAGGCCCTGTGCCGCTGCTTCCTCATAACCTGTTGTGCCGTTTATCTGGCCCGCCAAGTACAGACCTGGAACTGATTTGAGTTCGAGCGTCTGGCGCAGATTACGCGGATCTACGTAGTCATACTCAATCGCGTACCCAGGCTGCATGATAGCGACATTCTCGAGCCCCTTTATTGATCTGACATAGCTTTCCTGAACTGAAACAGGAAGAGAGGTCGAAATTCCATTTGGATAAATCGTCGGATCAGCAAGACCTTCAGGTTCTAAAAAGATCTGGTGGGATGTCTTGTCGGCAAATCGAACGACTTTATCTTCAATCGACGGGCAATACCGGGGGCCAACACCATCAATATGGCCCCCGTACATCGCTGAACGTTCCAAATTATCCCGAATAATCTCATGAGTTTTTTCATTTGTATGGGTAATACCACAGGAGATCTGCTCTAGAGGTGGCTTTTTGGACATAAAGGAAAACAGAGTTGGGACTTCATCCGCGCTCTGCATTTCTAGTTCGGACCAATCAATTGTGCGGCCATCCAGTCTTGGCGGCGTCCCAGTCTTCAGCCGACCAAGGTGAAGATCAAATCCGTCGATCCGTTCGGCCAACTTGCTAGACGCTCTATCTCCCATTCGACCGCCAGAGTGTTGGATGTCGCCGATATGAATAACACCTCTGAGAAATGTACCCGTTGTGAGGATAACCGCAGAGGCCTCGATACGAGTATCCTCAGCTGTTATCACGCCCGCAACCCGATCACCGTCCATAATTAGGTCGGTGGCTTCACCCTGCAAGATAGTTATCTTTGGGTGGCTCTCCATTTCAGAGAGCATTGAAGTCCGGTAAATATTTCGATCCGCTTGGGTCCGCGGCCCCTGGACAGCAGGACCTTTACGCCGGTTCAATAGCCGAAATTGGATACCAGCAGCGTCAGCAACCCGTCCCATCAAACCATCGAGAGCATCAATCTCTCGAACGAGATGACCTTTTCCAAGCCCCCCGATAGCGGGGTTACATGACATTACGCCAATTGTTTCCCGTGACATGGTAAGCAGGGCCGTATTTGCACCCATGCGGGCGGCAGCGTGCGCGGCATCCGTTCCTGCGTGGCCACCACCAATGACAATTACATCAAAATGTTTCACGTGAAACACTCCTCATTTACCGAGACAAAAGCTTGAGAATATCTCATCTAACAGATTCTCCGTATCAATGCGACCAACCAAAACCTCTAATGCGCGAATTCCCATCCGTAATTCTGCGGCAACAAGGTCATATTCATCGGGCCCGCGCACAATATTACTAATAGAAGTCCTCAGACATACCAGAGCCGTCTCCATTGCGACAGCGTGCCGTGCATGTGTTGCTAACCCAACACCCAAAGCGACTGAGCCAAGGTAGGTCTCCAACCTTTGCAGTAATTCATCAACACCTTTGCCGGTCTTACCAGAAATGGCTGGGTATTCAGTAGCGAGAAGATCAGCTTTTGACCGCAAAATAACGTCATGGTCCAGCGGTTGCATGGGCGGTTTTTCACCCTCTTCCAGCAAAAACACACGGATATCCGCATCCACAGCACGCTTCAAAGCCAACGCCACACCGAGTGTTTCGATTTCATCTTCTGTCTGCCGAATACCAGCAGTATCCAACAAAGTCACTGGAAGGCCCCCGATATCCATGCGCACTTCGATTACGTCACGGGTTGTACCGGCGATGTTCGAAGTGATTGCAGCCTCTCGGCCAGCAAGGCGGTTCAACAGTGTCGATTTTCCAACATTTGGGGCCCCAACGATTGCGACCTCAAATCCGTTCCGAATCCGTTCTGCCGCTTGCGTACCTTTGATTTCATTCTGTAGGTCAGCATCCACCGAGTTTAAGAGTTCGCGAACTTCATCAGTCACGTCGACAGGCACGTCTTCGTCAGCAAAATCAATTGTCGCTTCCAACAAAGCAGCAGCGCGGATCAAATCCTTTCGCCACTCCTCGACCTTTGAGCCCAACGCGCCAGAAAGAACACGAAGCGCCTGTTTTCTCTGAGCCTCAGTTTCGGCTTCGATCAAATCAGCCAGACCTTCGACTTGCACCAAATCCAAACGGCCATTTTCCAGAGCACGTCTGGTGAATTCCCCTGCTTCTGCGAGACGTGCACCGTCAAACTGTCCCAGTTCTGCAAGTACCCGTTTTATGATTGCGAGGCTTCCGTGCAGGTGAAGCTCTACAATATCTTCGCCAGTAAAGCTGTCAGGCCCATCAAATCTCAGGATCAGTGCCTGATCAATAAACCCGCCACCTACATCTTTGACCATACGCAAAGCAGAACCGCGATGCGCTGGCAATTTGCCAACCATATGGGTGCAAATCTGATGCGCCTTAGGCCCTGAGATCCGTACAATGGACACCCCTGCACGGCCCACGGCTGTTGCTTGGGCAAAAATAGTATCCACAGACCTAAGTCCTTGAATTTATGTTACGTTTTAAGTGTTCATCGAGTCGAAGAAGTCAGAATTCGTCTTGGTCTGCTTCAACTTTGAAATCAGGAATTCAATCGCATCCGTTGTCCCCATTGGGTTCAGGATACGGCGCAGAACGAATGTTTTCTGCAGATCGACTTTATCGACCAACAGATCTTCTTTCCGCGTACCAGACTTGAGAATATCGATAGCTGGGAAGACGCGTTTGTCAGCGATCTTACGATCCAGCACGATTTCTGAGTTACCAGTCCCCTTGAATTCTTCAAAGATGACTTCATCCATCCGGCTACCTGTATCAATCAGGGCCGTCGCGATGATCGTCAGGGATCCACCCTCTTCGATGTTACGCGCAGCGCCAAAGAACCGTTTCGGGCGTTGCAGAGCATTCGCATCCACACCACCTGTCAGAACTTTACCAGAAGACGGTACAACCGTGTTAAACGCACGGCCCAAACGCGTCACGGAGTCGAGCAAGATGACAACGTCACGCTTATGCTCGACCAGACGCTTGGCTTTTTCGATAACCATATCGGACACAGCGACGTGGCGTGTTGCTGGTTCATCAAAGGTAGAAGAAACCACTTCCCCTTTGACCGAACGCTGCATGTCGGTCACCTCTTCTGGGCGTTCATCAATCAACAAGACGATCAAGTAACACTCTGGGTGGTTTTTCTCGATTGAGTTGGCGATGTTTTGCAACAGAACCGTTTTACCCGTGCGCGGTGGCGCCACGATCAGGGAACGTTGGCCCTTACCGATCGGCGCGACCAAATCGATAATCCGCGCCGAGCGGTCTTTGACTGTTGGGTCATCAACTTCCATATTCAGACGCTCATCAGGATAGAGCGGTGTTAGGTTTTCGAAGGCAACTTTGTGACGCGCCTTTTCAGGGTCTTCAAAGTTAATCTGCGTAACCTCGGTCAATGCGAAATAGCGTTCGCTGTCATCAGGCGCCTTGATCAAGCCTTCGATTGTGTCACCTGTCCGCAACGAATGCTGGCGGATCATTTCAGGCGAGACGTAGATATCGTCAGGTCCTGCCAGATAGTTCGCCTCTGGCGAGCGGAGAAAGCCAAAACCATCTTGCAAGACTTCCAAGACACCATCGCCTGAGATTTCCCAACCTTCATCTGCGCGTTCCCGCAGAATTTGGAACATCATCTCGCCTTTACGCATGGTCGAGGCGTTTTCGATCTCCAGATCTTCGGCCATCGCCAGCAAGCTCTTAGGAGATTTCGCCTTTAGATCAGCGAGGTTAAGCGTTTCTTGTGTCATGAAAATATCCTAAGCCCCGCACATCTGCGTTGGCTAATCCGTCTAAACTGTCATCGGGTACTGCGATCCCCGAACGGGGTGCTGGTATTGCTTTACGCGGCTGACAGGATTCTGTCAACAAAACCCGCCTTCAGAACTTCACCGTGACGGAAAAAACGATGATGATCATCAGCAATGTCGGTACTTCGTTCATCATGCGGTATTGTTTTCCGGTCACGGTATTTTCGCCGCGCTGAAATCCCTTCATCCGCTTGATCAGCCAAAGATGAAACAGGGTCATGGCAATCACGGCTGCGCCCTTCAGCCAAGGCCACAGATCGCCCCAGAACACGATCCCTGGCGTCAGGACTAGCAACAGCCCAAATACCCAAGTCGACATCATAGCGGGCCGCATAATCACTGTAGCAAGCTTATATTCCATCATGGCAAAGATTTCATGGGTCTTACCATCCAATCCAACCTGTTCTGTGTGATGAACCATTAATCGAGGAAGATAGAACAATGCTGCCATCCAAGAAATCACACTGACAATGTGAAACCCTTTGATCCAAGGATAGGCTAGGCTCAGAAAATCAGTCATGTGGGTCCACCCTGCGCTTTCCCTCTCTTTATAATAATAAAGATAGAAAGAAAGAATGTAGTTTTAAGTAGGGACATGAAATCCTGTGGATCAAATTTTTATCCAGAGGTTTCTGTTGGCTCTGAGAGGCGTGGAAAAATGTTGTTAACAAATCAATAAAGATTATCATACTCATTTAAAATCAGTGCTTTACTGGATGATTTTTGAAGGTCTTCCTGTGGAAAAAACTGGGTATAGTTTGACAGTCCAAGAAGTTATCCAAGAGGGGATTTACTCTTTTCCACGGTGGAGCAATCAGGGCAAATTGGGATGAAAATGGAAGTTGTCCTGCCCCTTGATCCCAAACCGTTAATTGCCGACAAGTTATCATTAACAAGTTCTTAAGTTCATGCATGAGTTATCCACATGAGTATCCACATCATCCTTGCATCAGGTTCCGCAGTTCGGACGCAGATGCTCAGCCAAGCATGTGTTCCACATGACACCCAAATCGCGCGGGTGGATGAACAGATGATCAAAGCATCTATGGCGGCAGAGGATGCACCCCCGCGCGATATTGCCGATGCCTTGGCAGAAATGAAAGCAGCCAAGGTCAGTGAAAAAAATCCAGCGAGCTTGGTCATCGGTTGTGATCAGGTCCTGGAACATGGGGGTAGATTGCTCAGCAAACCAGAAAGCGCTGCGCAGGCGTTGGAACAGCTGAAAGCCTTGCGCGGGGATCGGCATACGTTGTTATCTGCCGCCGTGATCTATGAAAACGGTAAACCACTGTGGCGTCACATCGGCCAGGTTCGGCTGCGCATGCGTGATGCAAGCGACAGTTATCTTAGCAGTTATGTCCAACGGAACTGGGACAGTATCCAACATGCGGTTGGCGGCTATAAACTGGAAGAAGAAGGTGTACGCCTTTTCTCGCGTATTGAGGGCGACTACTTTAACGTTCTTGGTATGCCTCTTTTGGAAATCCTGAACTACCTCACCCTACGCGGAGACATCGAGCAATGAGCAACCTACCCCGAATTCCTTTGGCTGGTGTGATCGGCTCTCCTATTGCGCAATCAAAATCACCGCAGCTGCATCGCCACTGGCTGAAGACTTATGGCATCAACGGTCACTACATACCGATGGATATCGCCCCCGAAGATCTAGAGACCGTACTGCGGACGCTGCCAAAGATGGGGTTCGTCGGCATTAATGTCACCGCGCCCCATAAAGAAAAAGTAATGGAGATCGCGGACCTGATCACAGATCGCGCGATCTTAATTGGTGCGGCGAACACGTTGATTTTTCGCAAAGACGGTAAGATTCACGCAGATAATACAGATGGGTATGGATTTTTGGAAAACCTGAAGTCTGGTGCTGCCCATTGGGATCCACGGTCTGGCCCAGCTGCGATCTTGGGTGCTGGGGGGGCTGCGCGCGCTGTGATATCTTCTTTGTTAGAAGCAGGCGTTCCGGAAATCAGATTGTCCAACCGCACCCGCGTTCGGGCAGATCAGCTGCACAAAGATTTCGGCAGCCGTGTGCGCGTTTATGATTGGGTGCAGGCGGGGAATATGATGGATGATGCGGCGCTTGTAGTGAACACAACCTCCTTGGGGATGATTGGGAAATCAGAACTTCGGGTCCCATTTGATGGCCTACAGCCACAGACAGTGGTTACGGATTTGGTCTATGCACCGCTGAAAACAAAAATGCTCGAAACAGCCGAACAACACGGCTGTATTACGGTCGATGGGTTGGGGATGCTTTTGCATCAAGCCGTACCAGGGTTTGAGCGCTGGTTCGGGCGCCGCCCAGAGGTAGACCGCGCAACCCGTGCAGCGGCACTACGGTGATGTTTCTACTTGGGCTTACGGGCTCTATCGGTATGGGTAAATCGACCACGGCGCAGATGTTTTTGGAACAGGGCTGTGCCCTGTGGGATGCGGATGCAGCTGTGCATCGCTTATACGCCAAAGACGGCGCTGCTGTTGCGCGGTTTAGGGATGTTTTCCCCGACGCGGTCTCCGATGATGCAGTGTCACGACCAGCGCTAAAGCAGATCATCGGCGCAGATCCGACAGCGCTCAAACAGATCGAAGCAATCGTTCATCCGTTGGTGGCCCAAGACCGCGCCGTGTTTTTGGCACAGGCGCAGGCTGATATCGTTGTCCTAGATATTCCATTGCTTTTTGAAACAGGTGGCGATGCTGCAATGGATGCTACGGCGTGCGTGACAACCGATGATAAAACGCAAGAGACCCGCGTGCTGGCCCGTGGCACCATGACGCGCGATCAGTTTCTCGCAATCAAGCAAAAGCAGATGCCAACGGCGGAAAAATGCGCCCGCGCGCAGTATGTCATTCAGACAGATACCCTTGCCCATGCGCGTGCGCAGGTGCAAAAGATCGTAGAAACCATTCGGAGCCAGTTAAATGCGTGAGATCGTCCTTGATACAGAAACCACAGGGTTTGATCCACAATCAGGTGACCGCATCGTTGAAATCGGCGCGGTAGAGCTGATGGGCCATGTGGCCACAGGCAGGACGTATCACCAATATATCAACCCTGAACGCGGCATGCCGGACGAGGCGTTCCAAGTGCATGGTCTGGGCGATGACTTCCTGCGCGACAAACCTAAATTTGCTGCGGTTGGTCAGGCATTTCTGGATTTTGTTGGCGACAGCAAAATGATCATTCACAACGCCGCATTTGACATGAAGTTCTTGAATTTTGAGCTGGGAAAAATGGGCCTGCGGCAGCTGCCATGGGAACAGGCGATTGATACGCTCGCCATTGCGCGAAAAAAATTCCCTGGATCGCCTTCGTCGCTGGACGCGCTCTGTCGCCGCTTTGGGATTGATAACTCTTCGCGTACGCTGCATGGCGCTTTGCTCGACAGTGAAATTCTGGCCGAAGTCTATCTGGAGCTGATCGGCGGCAAGCAACCTGATTTCGGCCTGTCAAACACGCCGGCTCAAAAAGAAGGTGATCCAACTGCCGTGTGGAGTCCGCGTCCGCGCCCTACCCCACTGCCATCACGCCTGTCAGAAAAAGAAAACGCCGCCCATGCCGAATTTGTCAGCAAGTTGGGCGGCGATGTATTGTGGCTAAAAAGCTGAGACGTTACGCGTCTGCTTTTACATCCGCAGCTTCGGCCTGACGGCGTGCAATTTCATTGCGGTAAAGGGCAACAAAATCAATCGTTTCTAGGTTCAGCGGTGGGAAGCCGCCGTCGCGTGTGATGTCGCTGACGATGCGGCGCAGGAACGGGAAGATCATGCGCGGGCATTCGATCAACAAGAACGGGTGCAGTTGCTCTTCTGGGACGTCTTGAATGTCGAAGATACCAACATAATCGATTTCCAAAACGAACAGCGTTGTGTCTGCGCCTTTGGCCTTGGAGGTCACGTTCAGCTTGATGGATGATTCAAACTGGTTGTCCGCGGTGCGTTTTTTTGCATCGAGGTTTACCTGCACTTGTACATCCGGCTGCACATCGCTTGGCGCGCCTTTTTGCGCCATGATGTTTTCAAATGACATATCACGGATGAATTGGCCCAGAACGCGCAGTTGCGGGGATGCTGGGGGTGTTGCTTCGGCTTCGGCCATAATTAGGCTCTCCTGTTTGGAGGTTGGAATGTAATCGGTTTGACTTATCAGGTCAGCGCATAGCGCTCAACGGCTTAGTTTTTGGTCCAACCCGATGTGCCGCGCGGTGCGTCATCATCAGGCAGTTCGGTGTATTCGCCATCAATGACGTCATTGGCGTGATCATGTCGGTGGTTTTGATGGTGCTGATTGGTGCCAGTGGCATTGAAGCTTTGGATATTCACGCGGGCGCGGATGGCGTTGAACGCGGCATGCCGGATGGCGGGCACCAGCAATGCAAAACCGACGGCGTCGGTGAAAAAACCTGGGGTCAACAGCAGCGCGCCAGAAAACAGGATCATTGCGCCATGCACCAACGGTTCAGTCGGGTCACGCATGCTGCTGAAGGAGTTTTGAACCTGCCCTAGCGCCAAACGGCCCTGACTGCGCACAAGATAGGTGCCCGCAACAGCGGTTAAAATGACAATCAGCAGGGTTGGCCAAAGGCCAATAAAACCGCCAACTTGTATGAATAACGCAATCTCGACCACCGGAACGATGATAAATGCGATTAAAAGCCACATGTAATTGCTTCCTTTCATTAGGGCTAACAGTGGACTTGAGCCCTCTTCGCACCTACATAAGGTGCTTAAACGATTGTTTCCACGCCTAGTCCTCATGAGGTTCTTATGAATTCGCCGCTCATCCAGCTTTTGGTCCTTGCCGCAATCGCGGTTTTTCTGATCCTGCGGCTGAAAAACGTGCTTGGCACGCGTGAAGGTTTTGAAAAGCCTCCCCTCCCAACACCAGCTGCTCAGCGTAGCGGCCCTGCGTTCGAAGTGATCGAGGGCGGACCGGATCTGGATATCACAGATCACTTCGAAGAAGGCACGCCAGAAGCCAGCGCATTGGCCAACATGAAACGTCTGGAGCCTTCCTTTAACGTCACCGACTTTTTGGGCGGCGCGCGCGGTGCCTATGAAATGATCGTCATGGGGTATGAACAAGGAGAGCTGGACGAGATCAAATCGTTTATCTCCGAAGACATCTATGAAAGCTTCGTTGAAGGTGTGGCCGCCCGCGAAGATCAAGGTCTGACGATTGACGCCAACTTCATCGGTGTGCGCGAGATGGAGCTTGAGAATGTCACGCTGGACCCCACTACAAATGAGGCAGAGATGACCCTGCGTTTTGTGGCGGAACTGACACAGGCTGTACGCAACAGCGAAGGTGAGATTGTCGAGGGCAGCATCACTGATGCTAAAAAGCAAAAAGATACGTGGGTGTTTGCCCGCATTATGGGCTCGGATGATCCGAATTGGTTCTTGGTTTCTACAGACGGGTAAAATGCGGTCTTCGCATTAGTGCCACCATCTTGGCCTCGCTTTTGGCGGGGCCTTTGGCGTCTGAAGTCAAATATGATGTGCTGTCCTTCGCCGATCTGGATGGCTGGGCGCAAGACGATCATGCGGCCGCCTTTGAGACATTCCTAAACACCTGCAAAGACATGAAAGACCCTGATTGGAATGCGGTGTGCGCCTATGCGCAATCAGGTCCAAATGCGCGGGATTTCTTTGAACTTCTCTTTCGCCCCGTTTTGATCAGTGATGGCAAAGAAGGGCTGTTCACAGGCTATTTCGAACCCGAGCTGGAAGGGTCGCTCAACCGTTCTGATCGCTATCGCTATCCTGTTTACAAAATGCCTGCTGAAGCGCGCCAAAATCGCCCTTGGCTGACCCGCCGCGATATTTTGGAAAGCGGTGTGATGGATGGGCGCGGTTTGGTCATTGCCTATGTTGATGATCCGGTAGAGCTGTTTTTTCTGCAAATCCAAGGTTCGGGCCGTATCAAACTGCCCAATGGGTCGTTTTTGCGGGTCGGCTATCGGGGCTCAAACGGCCATAACTACCGCTCTATCGGCAAAGAACTGGTGCGGCGCGGGGTGTATAATGCCCATCAAGTAAGTGCTCAGGTGATTAAAAACTGGGTGCGGCGGAACCCTGATGCGGGTCAGGAATTACTCTATCACAACCCCTCTTATGTGTTCTTTCGCGAAGTGAACAAAGTACCGCCGCATAAAGGACCATTGGGCGCGATGAACCGATCCATCACAACAATGCGCACGGTTGCGGTGGACCCTTCCTTCATCCGACTTGGATCGCCAGTGTGGATAGAAAAAGACGGCAAAACCCCTTTGCGCCGCCTGATGGTTGCCCAAGATACAGGATCCGCGATCAAAGGAGCGCAACGCGCAGATGTCTTTTTTGGCACGGGGGATCAGGCTGGCCGTGATGCGGGTACGCTCCGTGATCCAGGGCGGTTATTGGTTCTTATGCCGATCCAGCGGGCCTATGCGCTGCTGCCTGAAAGCGCGCTATGAAACGCCGCAATCTCAGCGCCGAGGATCAAGAGCTATGGGACCGTGTTCGCGCAAATACCCAAGCGATAAAGCGCAGCAATCTAGAGCCGCAGCAGTTTGATCCTGATGCCCGTTTGCCTGTGGCAGACCCGCACCCAACCCCTAAAAGCCTACGCAAGGCAAAGACGGTAGTTTTTGGAAAACCCGTGGGCAAATCGCGCGGACCTGCCCATGATCTTGCGCCCTCAATCCAAGATACGATCCGCCAAGCCCCCGTGCAGATGGATCAAAAATCTTTTGGTAAACTCAAGCGCGGTAAATTGCGCCCTGAGGGCAAGCTGGATTTACACGGTATGACGCTAGACCGCGCGCACCCCGTGTTGACCAGTTTTGTTTTGGGGGCGCATGCCAGCGGGAAACGTCTGATCCTTGTGGTAACGGGTAAGGGTAAACAACGCGATGAAGGGGGCCCCATCCCCGTGCGCTATGGCGTTTTACGCCATCAAGTGCCCCAATGGTTGGCCATGCAGCCGCTGAAGAATGTTGTGTTGCAAGTGGCCCAAGCGCACATCAGCCACGGCGGTGGCGGAGCATATTATGTCTACTTACGGCGCCACAGGTAGGTCGCGCTGATAGCGCAGAATGCCCAAACCTGCCATCAAGGCTCCTAAAAAATAGAACAGGGCGATTGGGATCATTTGATCGGGAAAATTGATGCCCAGATCGATCAGTGCCCCTGATACGCCTGGTCCAATGGCAGATCCAAATACCATTAACGCTGCTGCCGCCGCCTTGATCGCGCCCAAATGGCGCGTGCCGTAAAACACCGCCCAAAGTGCGGCGCTGGCCGTGCCTTGCATGCCCTGCCCGACACCAAAAATAACTAGCCCGACACCAGCCATGAAAATTGTATCGGCTTGTGACAGAACCAGAAATGAAATCCCGAATGGGATCAGTTGAAATGGCACAACCCATTTCACGCTAAAGCGGTCAATCGCCCAGCCGGTGAAAAAGGTGAAAGCGATGCTAGAGACTGTAAATGCAGGCATTAGAGCCACATAAGCACCAAGGCTCCAGCCTTTTACTTCGGTCAGATGGACCTGTTGAAAGAACAGTGCGGTGCCCCATGTCGATGGGCCAAGAACCAGCGGTATCAAGATGTAAAACAACGGATGGCGCAGCATCTGTGTGCGGGTCCAATGAAGGCCGTGCATCCCCAGGCTCTGACTGCTTTCGCTCATGGATTGGGGGGTGCGTTCCTGTTTCAGCAGGATTTGCATCACGGGAACCAGCATCAGAACAATGGCCGCGGCCAGCAGCCAAAGGCTCCGCCAGTGCCATGTCGCCAACAGTGCTACAAATAACACTGGGAGTGTCGCCTGCCCCACTGCAAAGCCCATTGAAGACAGCGAAAGCGCACGCCCCCGTGTGGCGACAAACCACCGCGACATCGCAACTGCACCCAATTGTGATAACATGCCCTGCCCCATTAACCGCAGCGCATATATCACCAAAACCAGTAAGAACCCGTTGGGCACCAGCGCCATCCCAACGCAAGCTACCGCCAGCAACAGCATGACCCCCAACGACAGCTGGCGGACGCGGAAACGGTCAGTCAGCGCGCCAATCCAGATCATCGTGATTGCCGATAACGTGGTGCCGATGGTGTATAGACCGCCCCATCCGCCATCGCTCAGGCTGAAGGCAGTTTTGATTTCACCCGCAAAGAGCGAGATGAAATAGGTCTGCCCAAAGGACGAGGTAAAGGTCAGCAAGAACCCCGCCAATAGAAACAGTCGATTTTCAATGAGGAAACGTAGATAGCCCATGCGCCTGTGATCGCAGGCACATGGGAAAATGGGAAGAGGTTAAAGTACGTAACGGCTGAGATCGGTTGATTTTACCAAAGCACCCAGATTTGCGTCAACAAATGCGGCATCAACCACGATGACCTCTCCACTGCGGTCAGGTGCGGAAAAGCTCAGCTCTTCAAACACCCGTTCCATGACCGTATAGAGCCGCCGCGCCCCGATGTTTTCGACCGATTGGTTCACATCCGCCGCGATCTTGGCCAAAGCTTCGATCCCTTCGGGGGTAAAGCTGACCTCGACCTGCTCGGTGCCCATCAGAGCCGTGTATTGCAGGGTCAGCGCATTGTCTGTTTCAGTCAGGATGCGCACAAAATCGTTCTCGGTTAGCGGGTTCAGCTCAACACGGATTGGCAAACGGCCCTGTAGCTCTGGCAATAGATCAGAGGGTTTAGCGATGTGGAATGCACCTGATGCGATGAACAGCACATGATCGGTTTTCACCGGCCCGTGTTTGGTGCTGACGGTTGTGCCTTCGATCAAGGGCAGCAGATCACGCTGTACACCTTCACGCGACACATCTCCGCCGCGCGCATCTGATCGGGTGCAGACCTTGTCGATTTCATCAAGGAAAACGATGCCGTTCTGTTCAACCGCTTCAATCGCGGCACGGGTGACGGTTTCGTCATCAAGCAGCTTATCGGCTTCCTCACCGATCAGCACATCATAGCTTTCTGCAACCGTCAGACGTTTCTTGGAGGTGCGGCCGCCCATGGCTTTGCCGAACATATCGCCCAAGTTCAGCATGCCAGCGCCGCCCTGCGGTTGGCCTGGGATTTCCATGGCCGAGAACGGATTGGACGTATCGGCGACCTCCAGCTCGATCATGGTGTCGTCCAGCTGGCCGTCATGCAATTTCTTGCGGAACATGTCGCGGGTGCCGCTGCGCGCATCGGGGCCAGCGATGGCATCGATCACACGTTCTTCTGCGGCTTTTTGTGCATTTGTTTTCACGTCTTCGCGCATATGTTCACGGGTCATGGCGATGGCGGCGTCTAGCAAGTCGCGGATGATTTGTTCCACATCGCGCCCGACATAGCCGACTTCGGTGAATTTGGTCGCTTCGACCTTAAGAAAGGGCGCGCGGGCCAGTTTCGCCAAGCGGCGGCTGATTTCGGTTTTACCAACGCCTGTGGGTCCGATCATCAGGATGTTCTTTGGATAGACTTCGGCGCGGATGTCATCGGGCAGGTTCCGACAGCGCCAGCGGTTGCGCAGTGCCACGGCAACCGCACGTTTGGCGTCATTCTGGCCGATGATAAAACGGTCCAGCTCGGATACGATTTCACGGGGGGTTAGGTCGGTCATGCTTGGATTTTCTCCACGGTCAGGTTGCCGTTGGTATAAACGCAGATGTCAGAGGCGATTTTCATCGCATCACGTGCCACAGTTTCCGCATCGCGGTCGCTATCGAAAAGCCCACGCGCGGCTGCAAGGGCGAAGTTGCCACCCGATCCGATGGCGGCGATGCTATGTTCAGGTTCCAACACGTCGCCTGCGCCAGTGATGATCAGTAATTCTGTGCCATCGGTGACAATCAACATCGCCTCTAGCTTTTGCAGGTATTTGTCTGTGCGCCAGTCTTTGGCCAGCTCAACACTTGCCCGTGCCAGCTGGCCGGGGGTTGCTTCCAGTTTTGCCTCCAGCCGTTCCAGCAGGGTAAACGCATCCGCGGTGGATCCCGCAAAACCTACCAGCACATCATAGCCGCCGGGCGAGAGGCGGCGCACTTTTCGTGCTGTGCCTTTGATGACGGTCTGGCCTAAACTGACCTGCCCGTCACCCGCGATGACGACCTCGTTACCCTTTTTCACGCCGATGATGGTTGTGCCGTGCCAACCGGGAAATTCTTGCTTTGACATAAAGCCTCCATAGTTAAATCATATATGAAAACCCTGATGATGTTTCGCAAGGCTAATCCGCTGAAAGGATTTTGATGCAAAAGATAAAGACCCTGAAAGCTGAGGCAAATCAGATGTTTAATATGCTAACAGGGCAATTGGACATCACTGGGGAAAACTACAGTTGTGGCGCGGAATGGATCAAGGATGATCGTAACCGCCTGCATATCGTGCAGCGCTACGATCTAGCGGGCGATGTGTCATTGGTGTTGAAATATGCTCAGCGGCCAGTGAACCATGATGAATTCGGGCGCATTCTGGATGCGCATCTGGGGGCGCAAACTGCGCTGAGCGGGGATGGTGTGAATATTGTGCCAGAGGTTTTGGCACAGGACCGCAAAGGGCAAGCCTATCTGATGCGCCATGTAGCGGGGGATACGTTTTTGGATTTATGCCGCGCCCAAGAGGATCATGCCCCCCTGTTGCGGCGCGCAGGTGCTTGGTTGTCGGCATTTCATGCGGGGACGCGCAAAGAAAAACGCGCCTTTCAGCCAAAATTTATGGTGAAGCATATGCAAAAACTGGTTGGCCAGATGCAAGCGGGGGAGCGGCGGATCAACGGCCAAAAACAATTCATTGCATACGCACAGAACATCGCCGCGCATGTTGGGTCAGCTGAAGGTCATCAAGGCACCATCGCAGCAAAACACGGTGATCTAAACGCGCATAATCTGTTGATGTCTGATGAGACGACGGCGGCGTTTGATTTTCTCGGGGCTGATCCCGCGCCAGTGGGCTATGATATTGCGCGGTTTTTGCAAAGCTACAGCCAAATGGTTGGTGATCTTGATGATCTGCCCAAAGGATACGCGGTGCCAAAAACCGCATGGGACGCGTTTTTTGACGGGTATCAATTGGTTGGTCGAGAAGACCCAACGGTGGCGTTTTTGACCAAAGTTCAGGTGCTGACGGATTGGAACCGCATGCAGGATAAGACAACAATAAGCGGCATTGTCAGGTTGGAACGGGTTAAGAGAATTGCGCGCCAAGCATTCGCCTGATGTGCGGTTTGGTCTATCGACCCTTGCCCCTATTTCGTGTTGAGCATTCCCAGCTCGCCCTCTTTGGGGGGGCGCTTCCTGACTGTGGATACTGCAAGAACCAGATCGGGTTTCTCTACGGGTTTTGAAAGCATCGCGAAACGGCTGCGATGCTTTGGGGAAACGGGGGCTTGGGCGGGCAATCGTGACGACACTAATATTGCACACGACATTGGATTTCGTTCCAAAACCAAATTGATCAACTGCACCCCAGAGTGCCCATGGTCAAGATTCAGATCCGACACCAGAAGGTCAACGTTGGGCGTTTTTTCGATCGTCTTTTGGGCCTGTGAAAAACTGGTGGCAACCAATGTGTCATATCCAAGCGCCACGAGAATGATCTTTAGCGCGGCTGCTGTGTCTGGCGTGTCATCAACAACAATAGCAGTGCCTGCAAAGGGCATCACAGATAGATCTACATCTGATTTTTCAGTGATGGGGAACCGAATTAGTATGGTTGTTCCTGTGCCGACGGTTGATTGAATGTCGATGGTGCCGCCAGATTGGGTGACAAAACCATAAACCATCGACAGGCCTAACCCAGTGCCTTCGCCAGTGGGGCGGGCGGTAAAGAAGGGCTCAAACGCGTGACGGCGGATTTCTTCTGCCATTCCAGCGCCGTCATCCTGGATGGAGAGAACGGCACGGGTGTCTTGCTCTGCCAGATTAATCCAGATGTGTCCTGCGTCTGGTATCGATTGTGCGGCATTCATGCAGACATTCAACAACGCGCTTTCCAGTTGCCCAGGGTCCAAAGTGACATGCAAAGGCTTGTCGCCCAAATCAAGATGGAGCTCGACCTTATGGGGCAGGGCGATGTCCAGAAAATCCTGCATTCCCTCAACCAACAGCCCTAGATCGACGATTTCAGGCTCTAAATGCTGTTTACGGGCAAATGCGACCAACCGCTCCGTGAGCGAAACACCCAAATCCACTGCGGTTCTGATGCGCTCAAGACGGTTTGGAGTTGCCGTCGCATTGGTCGTTTCCAACAGGTGCAGGTTGCCAGATATGGTTGAAAGGATGTTGCCAAAGTCATGTGCAACTTCGCCGGTCACCTTTCCCAACGCTTCAACGCGGCGTATCTCTTCCAGTCGGTCTTCGATACGTTTGCGTTCTGTTGCCTCAGACAACAGCCAAACGGACCGGCCATCAGGCAATTGGGAGGAGCGCACTTCGATGACATCGCCTAAGACGTTGGTATATTCATCGTAACCGCCGCGGTCGTCGGCACTGTTTTGTTGGCGAAAGGCTGACAGCGCAAAAAGGTCCTGAATGGTTTGGGTTGGTGTATCGGTATCATTGGTAATATTCAAAAGCGCGCGGACGTTGTCATTTTGTGCCTCAATAAAGCCCTGAGGTGTCAGGATCGCGACCCCGTCACTGATGCCGCTGAATACACTGGAAAACAGGGTGTTCTGACGGGTTAGCTGCGCCGTCCGTCGATCAAGTTTACGCGCATTGGATCGAAACACGCCAAAAGCATGGAACAGCTGGCCGATTTCATCATCAGATTTGTTTTTATTCGGCAGGGTCACAGCATGATCACCCGAGGCCAGCTGATGCATTCCGTCTGCAATGCGCCGCAAGTTCCGCGTCACATATCGCGACACAAACAACGACGAAATAACGGCAACACAGGCGCTAAAAAGAGCCAGCAGCGAAACGCCAGTCTGTGCAAGTTTCAGGTCATTCGCGGTTTGCATCCGCGCCACCCCTAGCCGGTCCTGAGCCGCCTCAACGCGCAGGGTTGCATAGGTGCTAATATCGCTGGACAGCTGGCGAATGCGAAAGAGAGCGTTTTCAGCGTCCAGCGCGGCCGTGAGGGATTGGTATTTTAGTCTGAACAGATCTTGCGATGGGCCTTTGAGAGTGGCTTCGATCTCTTGCAGGCCGCGTTGCGCGACAAGAGTATCCAGAAGCGCTGCGCGGCTTCGATTGAAGCGGCGATTGATCTCTCCTACTTCCAGTATTTCCTTGGCGCGGCTTACGCTGCGGGCTTCGCTGGCAAGACGACTTAATGCAGCCCAAGCCAAACGGTCTTCCACCGTCGCGTCGGTCAAATTGGCGCGCCTGTGAAATCTATCTTGGAGGCGTGCCAAATCTGTATCAATCCGTGCGATTTCAACTTGCAGCATGCTTTGGGGGGAAGACACGCGCAACAGATTGGCGACCGCTACACGTATCCGCGCAAGAGGCAAAACCAGATCATTTGTATCCTCAGACAGTGTTTCAAGCCGCTGAAGGGTTTGCAGGATTGCGTCCGCATCCGCCTGCCGCTGGTAAGGCACCTGAACCGTCAGAAGAAACGGAGCGGCTGTTGCAAGGTCGGCTGCGTTTCGGGACAGGTCCAGCGCTTGTGACACTTCTGACAACGTATCGCGGTGGATCGTATCAAGCCACTCTTCCGCATTGCGCAGCATCAAGAGGCTCACTACCGAAATAACCATCGTAACCGCGCATAACGTCAGGATCGCAACCGACAGCCGCGCTCTGACGCTTGGTGTGTGCAGGGAAGAAAGCGCCGTGTTATTCCGCATTGAGCATAAAGAAATAGCCCTGCGAACGGCGGGTCTGCAGATGGACAGGTTTAGACGGAGTGTCTTCTATTTTTCGCCGCAAGCGCAGGATCAATACATCAATCGTACGGTCAACGTAGCGCTCCATATTCGAACCCAGTTCTGACAGCAATTCAGGCCGAGAGATAACCCGCGAAGGGTTACGCGCAAGGTATTCCAGAAGACGGTATTCACCGTTTGTCAGGGGAACTTCATGGCCCGCGTAATCCAGCAAAATGCGGCTTTGAAGATCAATCTGCTTATTCCCAAAGACAATCGTGTTTTCGGGCAAAGATGCTGTGCGTTTTACGCCGTGCCCATAGCGGCGCAACACGGACCGAATTCTGGCAACCAATTCGCGTGGGTTAAAGGGTTTCATCAGGTAGTCATCCGCGCCCGTTTCTAGGCCGATGATCTTATCAATTTCATCCCCCACTCCGGTGAGCATCACAATCGGCAAAGCATAGCGCGCACCGATTTGAACGGCCAGATCAAGACCGGATTCACCGCGCAACCGCAGATCAATGATCGCAAGATCAACCGCTGGCGGTTCGCCAAGATTCATAAAATCAGCGCTACTTTCACAAGCTATCGGGGTAAAGCCACTGCTGCTGAGCAGTTCACACAATGTCTCACGGACTTCTTGATCGTCATCAACGATTGCTATGACAGGCGGCGTTTGATCATCGCCATGACTTTCCACCATCACCCTGATCCTCCCCGATACAGCGCTTTGACAAATCCTGTCCTAATTTATTCAGAGCTTAAAGGGAAAGACGGTGCCAAAAGCGCTTATGTAATATTGTTAACATTAAATCGGATCGTTGTAACGATGTGTTAACACAGCCGCGCTCGCGCCGGATGGGGGGATGCACTTAGGGTCATCGGATCGTGTGGCAGCGGTTGGAGGCCTCTGCCAAAGTGCGATTATAAACCAGGGAGAGATTTACATGACTATTAAAATGACCAATGCAGCTGTGGCTGCAAGTCTGATGGTGCTCGGCAGCGTAAGCGCCGCTGCCGCTGAAGATTGTGCCGAACGCGGCGCTTTGGATGCATTGTATTGCGATGCGAACGGGGATCTGGTGGCAGACGCCCCAACCGACCCAGCAGAATTGAATGACCCAAACACTTTGGTTTTTGCCTATACGCCCGTTGAAGACCCAGCTGTCTATGCGGATATCTGGGCGCCGTTCATTGCCCATCTGGAAAGCACGACAGGCAAAGATGTACAGTTCTTTGCCGTGCAATCAAACTCAGCCGAAGTTGAGGCCATGCGTTCTGGCCGGCTGCACATCGCAGGTTTTTCGACGGGGCCAACACCGTTTGCTGTGAACCTTGCAGGGGCTGTGCCCTTTGCGATTATGGGCGCTGAGGATGGCCAGTTTGGCTACCGCCTTCAGGTTTTCACGCAAGCTGACAGCGACATTCAAGAGGTCTCGGATCTTGCGGGCAAGCGGATTGCGCACACATCGCCCACGTCTAATTCAGGCAACCAAGCGCCGCGCGCCTTGTTCCCTGGCCTAGGTGTAATTCCGGATGAAGACTACGAAGTTGTCTACTCTGGGTCGCACGATCAATCCATGTTGGGTGTTGTTGCGGGCGACTATGACGCGGCGCCTGTTGCCTCGGAAGTTGTGGACCGTATGGCAGAGCGTGGTCTTTATGACGTTGCAGATGTGCGCAAGATTTGGGAAAGTGATCCGTTCCCGACAACCTCCTTCACATTGGCCCATGATCTAGCGCCAGAGCTGGCTGCGAAAATCCAAGAGGCGTTCTTTACCTTCGAATTCGAAGGTACAGCGCTGGGTGATGAGTTCGACGGCGTCAGTAAATTTGTCCCGATTACCTATCAGGACCAGTGGGCCGTCATCCGTGAAATTCAAGCGTCCAATGGCGTTGAATACACACCGCAAGGCCTCGCCAACAACTAATCCCCCCTGCCGATGGCCGCTCCGACAATTGGGTCGGGGCGGCATACGCATCTGAGAGGCAATATGTTAGAAATTAAGAATCTTGTGAAAAGATACGGGAAAGGTGCGCCTGTCCTGAAGGATCTGAACCTGTCGGTTCAAGGTGAACAATTAATGTCGATCATTGGATCGTCCGGCGCTGGCAAAAGCACGCTGTTGCGGTGTGTAAACCGCTTGGTTGAACCCACATCCGGAAGTATCACGCTTAATGGTACCGACTTCACCACGCTCGGCGCTAAAGAATTGCGCCAAGCCCGCCGTCGGGTCGGCATGGTTTTCCAAAGCTTTAATTTGGTGGACCGGCTGAGTGTTATGGAAAACGTGCAGTCTGGTCGTTTGGGTTACATTTCAACATGGGCCGCGATTACCCGCCGCTATCCCAAAGAAGACATTGAACGCGCCTTCGAGCTGATGGAGCGTGTGGGCATTGCCCAATATGCAGATAAACGCGCGGATGAGCTTTCGGGGGGGGAACGCCAACGTGTTGGCGTTGTGCGTGCGCTTATGCAGCGGCCTGAAATTTTGCTTGCGGATGAACCTACCGCGTCACTGGATCCGAAGACATCTGAACAGATCATGTCCCTGCTGCGCGACCTTGCGCGTGAATTGAATTTGCCGGTCATCATCAACATCCACAACGTGACCGAAGCCAAAGAATATAGCGACCGGATCGTCGGCATGCGCTATGGGCGGATCATTTTTGACGATAAGCCAGCCGCACTGGATGCTGCAAAGATGGATGAAATCTACGCTGGCACGCCGTCCATGGATCGGCAGGAAATGGGTGCGGTTGCATGACCCCGCAAACGACTTGGCGTAAACCGCCCTTCATTAAATCGCCTGTTCTCCGGTGGGTGTTTTACATTGCTGTTTCGGCCTATGTGATCGGGACAATTGCAACCTTGCCGATTGATTGGGAGCGCACCGCACAAGGGATGACGCGGGCCGGTCGTATTTTTAGCGGTGCCTTCCCCCCCAGTTTTGAGCGGTCAGGACTGCTCATCACTGGGTTTTTGGAGAGCCTGAAAATTGCGATCCTTGCGACGACCCTTGGCATGATCCTATCTGTGCCACTGGCGTTTATGGCTGCCCGAAACATCTCTCCCAAACCGGTATATCTTTTGGGGCGCGGCATTTTCATTCTTGCGCGCAGCTTCCATCCAGTGATCGTCGCGATCATTTTTGTAAAAGCTGTGGGCTTTGGTCCATTGGCTGGTGCATTGACGCTGACGGTTTATTCCATTGGCTTTGTGGCCAAATTGCTGGCCGAACGCATCGAGGAAATCGACTTTGGTCAAGTCGAAGCCATGCGGTCTGTTGGTGCGCCGTTCTTCAGCACCATGGTCTATGCGATTTTGCCGCAGATCATGCAGCGTCTTGTCGGGCTGGGTATTTATCAGCTGGATAGCAATCTACGTGCCTCGGCTGTGGTTGGTATCGTTGGCGCGGGCGGCATCGGAGCGACACTTGCCAATGCGTTTGGACGATATGACTATGATTTCGCGCTTGCCATCACGATGGTCATTGTTGGCGCGATCCTGATTTCCGAAGCCGTCAGCGGCATGATCAGAAAGCGGATGACATGACACAAAACCTTACTCTTGAATGGGCGCGCTTTACGCCGGCCCAACGTATGAAACGGTATCTGGCTTTGCTGTCTGTCACAGTGGTTGTCGTCTGGGCCTTGAGCAGTATCGATGTGATCTGGGAATGGGTTTGGGATGCGCCACTGCAGCTGGCCGATCTGTTTACCCGCATGGTGCCGCCAGATCCGACGAACCTGCCATCGATCCTTGAGGCCACATGGCAAACGATCAATATCGCAACGATTGCGACAATGATTGCTGTCGTACTGTCTTTGCCGGTTGCCTATATCTCGGCGCAGAATACGACGCCGAATGTTGTCTGCCTGTGGATTGGGCGTTTCATTCTGGTGTCGTCGCGATCGGTCAACACGATCATTTGGGCGCTGTTGTTCGTGGCAATTTTCGGCCCTGGGATAATCGCGGGGATCATTGCGATCATGTTCCGGTCTATCGGGTTCCTAGGCAAACTGCTGGGCGAAGCGATTGAGGAAATCGATACCGATCCGATTGAAGCGCTTGAGGCCTGCGGTGCTTCACGGTTCAAGGTTGTCCTTTACGGGATTGTTCCGCAGGTGCTGCCAGCGTTCTTTGCGATCAGCATTCTGCGGTGGGATATAAACCTGCGTGAATCCACCGTTCTGGGACTGGTTGGGGCAGGGGGCATCGGCATCATCTTGCAAGGCGCGATTGATACGTTCCAATGGCAAGAGGTCTCTATGGTTTTGCTGACCATTCTTGCGCTTGTCATCGCGGGTGAAGTGATTTCTTCAATACTTCGCAAAAAACTCCTGTAAACGATAACCATTATCGGGGCCGCTGGGCGGTCCATGGCCCCGATAATGGGTCGCAGAAATTGTGATGCGGCCCCTCAAAGGAGAGATGACGTGACTGGGCAAAAGCAACGGACATCCGAAGTTCTAACAACGCAACAGATTTTCGACCGTTACGAACAGGTTCGTGATCGACTACCAGAGGGTGCGACCCAAACCCAAACAGCTGATATTTCTTCGTTATTAGACATCGCGGAGCAAGTGGATGCGTTTGTCTTTGATGCTTTTGGCGTATTAAACGTCGGTGAACACCTGATCCCCGGCGCGGACAGACGGCTGGACCAGCTTCGCGCGCGGGGCTGTGCCATTCGGATCCTGACCAATGCCGCAAGCTATGACCGCGACGGTGCGATCGCAAAATTCAAGCGGCTGGGGCTGAGGGTTGAAGACGATGAAATCATAACCAGTCGGGAAGCCACGCTGCAAAACATGGAGGCGGGGCATTGGGGTGTGATTGCGGCGGACGAAGATCTGCTGACGGATCTACTGCACAGTGCAACCCGCCTGAAGGACACTGTCGAAGACTATGACAAAGCCGATCAGTTTCTGTTCCTGTCAACGGCGGATTGGTCGCTCAAACGTCAGGAATTGTTGGAAGCGGCGATGCAACGCCATCCGCGTCCAGTGCTGATCGGGAACGCAGATCTTGCAGCGCCACGCGACAATGGCTTTTCTTTAGAGCCAGGGTATTTTGGTCACCGCCTTGCCGACATGCATCCTGCCTATGTGCGTTTCTATGGAAAACCATTTCCAGAAGTTTACGACCTGATCGACGCATCATTGCCTGATCTGGCGGCTGATCGGATCGCGATGTGCGGCGATACGCTCCACACTGATATCCTAGGCGCCGCGGCACGGGGGTGGCGAACCGTGCTGGTGACCCAAGACGGGCTATTCGCTGGCTATGATGCACAGCCATTCGCCACACGCGCGCGTCTCTTTGCCGATTGGCGCCTCAGTCGTATTTAAGACCTGAGAATGCCAAAGCCGCGCAGATGGATGATAGCCCCCTCCGCGCGGCGCCCTGCAGAAGGCCTTGTTTTTCATAGAACCGGAACGTGCCGCGGCTTTGGTTGGATTGATTAGAAAGCCCCTTGACTGTAGCCCATGGTTTTCAGAACCCACAGACAAGAGAAAAAGCTCTTTGGTGATAAATTTTTGACACGCAGTTCTGGGACAGCCTCTTAGCGCAGCCTAACACCAATTACGAGCAACGCATTCGTCGACGTTTAGAGCATCAAGATCTGATGGGGGTAAATTACAGCGTTGTTCACCGAGGTATCAAGCTGGTCGAAGCGGTCTAGTCAGCGATGTCCAGCGTGCAGAACACCCCATCTTTTCCTAAGACTAAAGTGTCGCGTTCACTAGTTGAGCCTACCGTCCAATGCGGACATTCATTTCAATCTGCACGAATGTCCGCATTTTTTATTTGGGTTAGTCTTTGACGCGAAGATCAAAAACTGACGTCCAACATGAATTCATATTGGGCCGTTTAGATGGATTCTTCGATCCAGCTTTGCAGGGCGGCTTTCGGGCGTGCACCTGCCATGTTGGAAACGACTTCGCCGCCTTTGAAGATGAACAGCGCAGGAATTCCGCGCACACCCATCTGAGCAGGGGAGTTCGGGTTGTCGTCAACGTTTACTTTGACGATTTTTACCTTGCCTTCCATCTCGGCGGATAGTTCTTCCAATGAAGGGCCGATTTGTTTGCAAGGCCCACACCATTCTGCCCAGAAATCCACAACTACGGGGATATCGGAATTTTTGACTTCTGCGTCGAATGTGTCGTCGGTAACTGAAACGGTGGCCATTTTGATCTCCATTGGTTCGGGGTTGAACGATACCTAAGAAGCCGTATCGCCTGCGTCAAGGTGACCTGTGCGATGCAACGCCATTGTCACATGTTCGTGGGGCAATGGCATCAGGGTTGCGGTGTGGGTCCAGATGATGGCTGTCTCGATCGTATGATGTGGATAAATCGCTGTGAGCGCATGCGCATAGGCGCCCATTTGGCGCAACAGCCCTTCTGGGCAGTCATCAGGTTTGTCGGGTACAGTTCGGTTGCTTTTGAAATCAACGGCCAACACATGGGTATCGCTGACGATCAGCCTGTCGATCACGCCAAACAGACGTGCGTCCCCAAGATCAGCGGTAATAGCAACCTCGGCAAGGGCATCCGGCGCGAAGATATCCGCAAAAGCAGGGGCATCCAGCACAGCCAATGCTTCAGACAGTGCTGTTTCCCTTAATCTTTCATCCGTTCCTGCCAATCGGTGTTCAGCAACCGCAGCGCGCGCGTCAGGTGTGAGAGGGGCGAGGTGCTCCAGCAACTCATGCACCAAAGAGCCATAGGCCATTGCGGCATCTTCATCCAAACCAGCTTCGCCGGGTAATGCTTTTGCGCCCCCCAGATCCGAAGGTGAAAGAACCGCATTGGGCAAAACAGGTGTGGGGGGATTAGTCGCAAAAACAGACTCTAACACTGGTGTTTGTGACGCCTCAACTGGGATATTAACAGCAGGCAAGTCGTTCCAACCTGGTTGTTCATGCCGGATACCATGGGCGGGGCCATCATTGAACGGAACAGCGTTCAAATGGCCCAAGGCAGTTTCGGTCATTTGATACCAGCTGTTGCCATCTTTCGGCAAACCACCCGCCGCAGCGACAATCAGCCATTTTTCAGCGCGCGTCATTGCGACATACAGCAGGCGCAGGCCTTCTTCTGCTTGTGCCTCTTTTAGAGCATCGATGTGGGTGGCAATTCCCTTGGTCATCTCATTTGCGTTGGGTTTCCAGATCGGCACATCGTTGACCGAGATAATCTCGTCGCGGATTGTGGTCTTCTTTTCGCCCGTATCTGGCAGGATCACGATGGGCGCTTCCAACCCTTTGGAGCCATGAACCGTCATCACACGGATCTGATCGGAGGCGCTGTCGATCTGTCGTTTGATTTCCAGATCGTCCGCCTGCATCCACTCCAAGAACCCTGTCAGGCTAGGAACTTCTGTGCGCTCATAGGCCAATGCCTGTCCCAAAAGCGCATCAATCCCGTCCTCAGCTTCGGTCCCAAGACGTGCCAACAGACGGCGACGCCCGTCATGGCGGGTCAGCAGGCGTTCAATCAAATCATAGGGGCGCAGGAAATCGACTTGGCCGCGCAAGTCATGCAGCATGGCGATTGTGTCGGGATAGGTTTCTTCTTGGGTGCGCAGGCTTTGCCATAGATCCAATTTGGGGGGGCGGTGATGGGATAGGGTGAACAGGTCTTGCTCGCTCCACCCGAAAAGAGGCGATCGTAAGGCCGTCGCCAACGACAAGCCGTCATCAGGCGTGGCTAGAAACGACAACAAGGCACCGATGTCCCGCACAGCCAATTCAGCCCCAACCTTCAAACGATCTGCGCCAGCGATCGGCAGGCCCGCAACTTTGCACGCGCGGATGATTTCGGAAAACAGGCCCGTCACGCGACCGCGCACCAGAATAAGAAAATCTCCAGCGGTAATGCGGCGGCGTACCATCTGGCCTTTGATCTCATCGGGGATGTAATGTTCGCCTTCGGTCAAATGCTTGATTTGGTCGGCGATTTGCTCCGCTAGGATTACCGTGTGGTGCAGGTCGCTTTTGCGATCAATTGGATCTGTCCAGTCAGGCTCCTCGGCGTCATCTTTGGTTTTTTCAACCACGGGCCATAGATCGACACGACCGGGAAGGGTGTCTTTGAAGGCGAGATGAGTCATTGCCTCATCCATGCGGGGGGTGGGCAGTGTGTTAAAGGTCTGATCCACCGCGCGCAACACAGCCGGAGAGGACCGGAAGGAATAGTCTAGGCTCTGGTTTTGAAAGCTCAGCTGCGCCGCCTCAAGGTTTTGTTGGAAACTGGCGCGCTTGAGGTCAAATTCGCGTGGATCAGCCCCCTGAAATGAATAAATCGATTGTTTTTTGTCACCGACGACAAACAAGGTGCGGGTCTTGTCATCGTTATGCGCCCCATCGCCAGAAGAGAATTCATCGGCAAGTTTTTCGATCACATCCCATTGGCGCGGCGAGGTGTCTTGTGCTTCATCAACCAGAATATGATCGATGCCGCCATCAATGCGGTACAGCACCCAAGCGGCCACTTTCGGGTCATTCAGTAAGGCACGTGCGCGCAAGATTAGATCGTCAAAATCCAACCATCCGCGCCGCAGCTTTTCGGCCTCATACCGCGCGATGAACTTTGTGGCAAAGCGGTGCAGCGCCCCTGTGCGGGCCACATTGCAGGCCCGCATTTGCAGATCGTGGGCATCCATTGTGCGCTGGGCTAAATCCTCAAACGGGCTCAGCATTTGTCCCAAAGCAGCTTGCGTGGGTTTTGTCGGGAAGCTCTTTCGGAGTTCCATTTTCTGGGTCAACAACAGAGGTTTGAGTTTTTCCAAGTCAGTAAGGGACGGGTTCTGAAAATCTATCCCGCGTAATCCTTTTGCCAACCGTTGCATGGTGACGGCACCTTGGCCTGCAATAATTTCGATAGCCTCTGGCATCCAGCGGGCCACGGCAGTGTCCAAGACATCCGCCACCATCTGAGAAAGCGTGAAATCCTCAGGCAGATCAAACAGCGTGTTCAAATCGTCGGGTAGCGCTTCAAACAGCTCGCGTTTCCCAGTGATCGCCTGTGTTAGAGACGAAAAACTGTCGCCCGTATAGTGATCGGCCAGACCTGCGACCAACGCCGCATCATCCCCGTCTGCCATCGCATCCAGAATGTCTTCACGCAACAGCTCTGCCGCCCGATCTTCGATTTCCTTGAACTGCGGGCTAACGCCCGCTTCTAACGGAAAACGCCTTAACAGAGACGCACAAAACGAATGAATGGTCTGGATTTTCAAACCACCAGGGGTTTCAATCGCTTGTGCAAAAAGCGTGCGCGCATCGCGTAATTGCTCGGCGGGGATGTCTTTTAGAATTCCCAAATCGCGCAGCCCTTCGCGCAGGGTATCATCTTCCATCATGGCCCATTCGCCCAAACGCTTGAACAGGCGGTTTTGCATCTCGGACGCGGCCGCTTTGGTGTAGGTTAGGCATAAAATATGCTGTGGCTTCACCTCATCCAGCAACAGGCGCGCAACGCGGTCGGTCAAAACGCGGGTTTTGCCGGACCCCGCATTCGCACTGAGCCATGTTGACGTGTCTGGCCGGGCAGCCGTGATTTGTGCGCGGGTTGCATCATTCCAATCGGGTAGGCCGTTCATGTCAGGTCCTCCGGCTCGGCTGGATCTGAACCATCCCATTCGCCGTATCTTGCAAGGTGGTCATAATCGCCGTCAAAGCCGTCTCGCTCCATCATGCGCCGCGATGTGAAACCTTGTGCAGGGTCCAGATAGGCGGAAATGAGCTTGCGAAGATTGTCCAAGATAACATGGGGCGGCTCTTCTTCAATTGGGGCGTTTACTTCTTCTGGAACGGTTCCCAACCCGATAAATGTTGCACGTGAAACAGGGGCGGCATTCACCTTTGGGAAAGCGCCTTGTTCCACCATTGCGGCTTCGATCAACAGCTGTTTGTCAAAGTGTTTTTGCTGTTTGTCCGTTGGCGGTTTGCCTGTTTTATAGTCGTAAATCTGGATTTCACCGCTTTGGTTTTGATCAATTCGGTCAGCAACACCGTTCAGGGTAAAGCCCAGATCGGGCAGGGTCAGGATGCCGCGGGCGTCTTCTTCAAATGCGATGGGCGCGGCATTGGATTGGCGGGCGCGCTCGCCCTCGATGAACCAATCAGCGACGCGGGCCAGTTTTGCCAGCCAGATTGTTCGGGCGGCGGGCCAAGGGACCAATTCCGCCATGAGATCCTCTGCGATGCCCATCAGATGATCACGGTTCAGACGTTCGGGGTCAATTATGATGGATTTCACGAATTCTTCCATGACGGCGTGCACAACGGTGCCTCTTAGGGGGGCGTCAGGCGACTGTACCAAGGGCCGCAGCGCGCGTAGGCGCAGGCTGTGGCGGGCATAAATTGCGTAAGGGTCCCTTATTAGAGTCTTTATTTGTGTAACAGACAGATTGCGTGGACGCGCAGCAAGCGGGGGGCGCGGCGACGGTCTAGGCGCAGATGGCACGCGCGCCACAGCCTCCAAGGCGCGGGCCTGACCCAGCCAATAATCACCCCGTGCAATCATGGCTTTCCACGCCTGCACGCCCCCCTGTTTCGGAAGACCGCCCATCAGATTTCCCAAACGGTTGACCCACCGCGACGGCACGGTTTCAGCGTCTTCAGACCGGATGGCACGGGTGATCCAAACCTCGCGCGCGCAGACGGCTTGTTGATAATCATGCGCGGCTAGACCTACACGGCGCTCGGGCAGCAGCAATTTTGCATCGTTGCGCATCTTGCGATTGAGCCAAGGATCAGGTGCGGGCGCTTCGGGCCATGTGCCGTCGTTTAAGCCCCCTAAGATGACCAAATCAGCGCCCTGCACACGGGCCTCAAGGGT
>JBDVSG010000218.1:0-5385 GCA_039967155.1 Sulfitobacter sp.
ATCTCGGCCGCGGGGAAGGCCAACCGATCAATCTCGGTCTGCCCTGCAACTTGCTGCGCTTCTAGTGTCGCAAGCTCTTCGGCGGCGGCGGCTTTTTCGACCTGTAACCGCACTAGTTCTGTCAATAATTCAGCGCGCGCACCTTGGGGGGCTAGATCAAGTTCGGCCAGCGTGGCCCTTTTCAGACCTGTCACGGATTGTGCAAGCCGCTCTGCGACCGAGACCGCTTGGTTGCGCGCGTTCAACGCTGCTTCGACTTTTGGATGGCGCGGCCCAAACCGTGCATTCGCTTCTGATAACGCAACTTCGGATGTTGCGATGTCTTCCAACACCGCCAGATAGCCACTGTCGGCAAACAGCTTGAGCGTAGCTGCAGCTGCCGCCGCCACAACCCCAAGCTGCGCCTCCAATGCCATGACGCGCGCTTGGCGTTCATTCACCCCAGCGCGACGTTCAAGGATCAGCGCATCAAGTGACAACTGGCGATCAAGCAACGTATCGAATTGCTCGACCGACATCAGCCCAGACTTCGACCGCAAGGTTTCGATCCTTGTTCGGGTCAACGCCACCGAGGTCCGAAAATCTGTGATGGCTTCAGACCCGCTGGTTTCCCGCGTCCGAAGCTCATCCCCCCGCAGTGCATCCAGCTCGGCAAAGAAGGCCTCGACCAGTGCCCTGCCTTTTGCTTGGGCCTGTTCCGGCGATGCCCCTTCCATTTCAATGTGGATCAGGCTGGTCTGGTCCACCAACCTGATCCGTGGCGCCCCAAGTTGGGACCGCATCACCCCCATGGATCGGGCCGCTGCATCTACGATCCGGTCAGCGCCCAACAAGCGTTTGTAGGTCTCTGTCGGGCTGACGGCACTGCTGGCGAAGGCCGAGTTTGCAAAGGACGATGCCTGCCCGATCCCATTGAGGTTCATCGACGCCGATGCCCCCGACCCCGGCAAAATCAGGGATGTCGTTGACCGGAACGACAGCGGCACCGAACCCAAATACACCAAGAGCGACGCCCAGATCAGAACCACCCCTAAAAGGGCTGTCGCAAAGTACCGCGGCATCCGGCGCATATCGCCTAATCGTCCGCCGATCAGGATACGGTGAAAAGCTTCGCGAAATCGAAAATCCCAAGTCGGGACACGAAATGGGACGTTGGGAAGGGCTGTCATTGGCATTCTCCTTGGTCAATGGATATGCCATTTCGGTCGCAACTTCAGGTGGGCGTTGGGGCTGTTTGTTGGGGCGTCTGGGTCGCAAACCTATCCTACTGGATAGATCAGAACAGCCCTGCTTCACGCGCAAGCAACGCTGCTTGCGTCCGGTTTGACGCGCCAATCTTACGGTACAGCGTCTTCACATGCAGCTTCACTGTCGGTTCTGTAATGTCCCAATCCCGCGCGATTTCTTTGTTGGACTTGCCTTGGGTCAGACCTTCTAACATTTGCAATTCGCGGGCGGTTAGCTTTTCGGCCAAGGCGTTTTTGGGGAATTCTTCTGCGGCAGTCATGAAATCAAGAGGCGCATATTGTTCGCCCATGGCCATGAATTTCACCGCATTAATCATAGATTTCGCCGGTAGTGATTTTGGGACAAACCCTGCCGCGCCACTGTCCAGCGCCTCTTCTGCGACATGTTTGGATGCCTCACCAGAAATCAGCGCAACGCGGTCGGTCTTTTCGTGGGCCAGAACGGTCTTCAATCCGTCCAACCCATTCATCCCGGGCATATTGTAGTCGAGCAAAACCAGATCATAGCGTTCATCCGCTTTGATCCGCGCAAGCGTATCCTCAAGTGTTCCCGCCGAGGCTGTTTCCATCCCGCCTTGCCCCTCCAAAAACATGACAAGGGTATCGCGAAGGAGGTCGTGGTCATCTGCTATCAATATACGCATGGTGAGGGCTCCGCTATTTAGTCAAGTCTACACTAGCCCTACTTTATGGCCTCTCAAAGGCACGAATACAGGGAAATTCAGCTATGTCTCCACCCCATTCGGATAGGTGCGCGACCATAGCGGGCGGCTGATGCCCACCAAACAGGACGCTTACCTCTCAAAAGAGCCCCGAACCTGTCCGCCCGTTCCGTTGCGGAAAAATCCCGAAAAAGTTGAAGCTGTAAGTGATCGAAACGTTCACGAAAGGCTTTAAAATGACCATACACTCCTCTTTTTCCGGCTGTCTGGCGCCTGTTCAGACCCTGCCTATCCAATTTATCTCGTCGCTTCGGGTGTCGCTTGTGGATGCCTCACGCGATGCCACCATTGACGTTCTTCTATCGCCTGGACGTCGGCGGGTGGCCTTCATGAATGCGCATTGTTTTAATGTCATGGCCGAAAATCGTGACTACGCCGCCGCCGTCCATTCTGCTGATTTTTTACTGCCTGATGGCTCTGGCGTGTCGCTTGCCTGCAAAATGGTTGGCACCCAACTTGCCGCTAATCTGAACGGTACCGATTTAATCCCCGCCCTGATGCGCAAAGCCGCCCAACAGGGAAAATCCGTATTTCTTCTGGGCGGGGTGGCTGATACGGCCATCCGCGCCGCGCAGGAACTACAGCGCCGCAATCCAGATTTACGCATTGCCGGAACCCTTGATGGTTTTGAGCAATCTCGCGACGAAGCCGCCGTCATCGCAGAAATCAACGCCAGCGGCGCGGATATTGTTCTGGTTGCTATGGGGGTCCCCTTGCAGGACCTGTGGCTGCACCGGAACGCGCAACGTCTTACCGCTGATCTGACCATGGGTGTCGGTGCGGCATTTGATTTCCTTGCTGGCAATGTGTCGCGGGCACCGCGTGGTCTGCGCCGTGTCGGTTGCGAATGGTTGTGGCGGCTGGCGTTAGAGCCTCGCCGCATGGCGAAGCGGTATTTGATTGGCAACTTCACCTTTGTTGCCCGTGCCCTCCGTTTGGCGGTACCGCGAATGACTGCGGCCCCAATCCTTCGGCGCGCTCTTGATGTGGTGATTGCCAGCAGTGCGGCAGTCCTTCTTGCACCGCTTTTTGCAGCGACGGCCCTCGCGATCAAACTTGATAGCAGGGGCCCGATTTTATTTCGGCAGAGCCGAGTTGGCAAAGATGGACGTGAATTTGGCATGCTCAAGTTCCGCTCTATGTGCCAAAACGCCGAGGCGCAGAGGTCAACGTTGCTGATGACGTCGGATCGGGACGGGATCTGTTTCAAATCCAAATCGGACCCACGCATCACCCGTATTGGTCGTTTTATCCGCCGGTTTTCCATTGATGAGCTGCCCCAGATCCTCAATGTTTTGCGTGGTGAAATGTCTATCGTCGGTCCACGGCCTGCCCTGCCATCCGAGGTCAGCGCCTATCCAGCCCGTGCCATGGGGCGCCTTTCTGTCAAACCCGGGATTACCGGAATTTGGCAAGTGTCCGGCCGCGCCAATATCGGGTTTGAACGGATGATCGACATGGATTTGGCCTATGCCAACTCACGGACAATCCTACTGGATCTTATCCTCATTTCGATGACGTTTCGCGCCGTCCTTTCAGGGCGCGGTGCGCACTAAGATCTAACAACACAGGAGAATTCCCATGGCACGACTTAGCACAGCCCATAAAAACCGTCGTGTTAACCACGAAACCTATCCGATCGGATAGGGTCCTACTCCGATGCCCACAAGCAAAAGAAAACCCGTTCTGGCACATTGAATACACCAAGTCAGGAGTAGGTTATGTTCTCTCAATTCTTCTTTGCTTTGGCCGCCATTGCCGCTTTTTCGCTGGCAGATGGGATGGCAGCCAGTGCGGATGGTGCCGCGCCCCTCCAAGCGGACACCATCCTCACTGTGACTGGAACCTCCAACACTACCGCCAATGGGGATCTGTACCATTTTGACCGTGAGGCGCTGATGAAGCTGGGCCTCACAACCCTAAAGACCACCACCATTTGGACCGAGGGCATACAAACCTTCGAAGGGGTCTCGCTGTCTGCTTTTGCGGCCGCTTTGGGGGTTAAAACCGGTACTTTTAGGGCAACCGCGATCAATGATTACACCGTAGAAATTCCCGTGTCTGACGCCATTCAAGGTGGCCCCATAATCGCTTTCAAACTCAACGGCGACGCAATGTCCGTGCGCGAAAAAGGCCCGCTTTGGATCGTCTACCCCTATGACGCATCCGCCGAATACCGGACTGAGGTCATATACTCCCGTAGCATCTGGCAACTCGACAGAATTGAAGTTGTTGAGTAACACTCCAAGCAGCAAGGCCAACTATCTTGGAGGACCTGTGGGAGCCAACGTCTTAGGATACTTCAAGAGCGGCCGCACTGCGGCATTTTTCGCTGGATTGGCGGCTTGTATCACCATCGCCATGCTTGCATGGAACGTATACAATGAGATCGACGATCAAAGCTCAGCGCAAACCGATAATTTGCAATGGTCCTTGTCCCAGACCGAAGTCGAGTTTCAGGAATTCAATGCCCGCCTGCGCCCTGACACCGACCTAGATCGTCTTCGCCAGCGGTTCGATGTTTTCTACAGCCGTGTTCTGACGCTGCGGCGCGCCCAAGTCTTCGCAGAACTTCGCGCATCAGACAATTTCGATGACGATCTCCACATGCTCGAGGCCTTCCTCAGTGAGACCCTGCCTCTGATGGATGTCTCGGACATTGAACTGACGCGCAATCTGCCCCCCCTTGCGGCCATGGCCGAGGATGTCCGTCCCGTTGTGCGGTCTCTTGCCAATTCCGGCCTGCGCCTGTTTTCCGAAAAAGCCGACGCCCAGCGCGCTGATATCAAACGGACAATGGTTCAGCTGGCACTGGCCCTGATGGTCCTTATTTCCGCCCTTGGGCTGGGGCTTTTGTACATGAATGCTTTGATCCAACGCATCAGCCTTCGCGAACACGAACAACAACAGACTGCGGCCCGTATCAATACCATCATGAACACCTCTCTTGATGGTATTATCGTCAGCGATACCAACAGTATCATCACCAATTTCAATGCCGCTGCCGAAATCATCTTTGGGCATAAAGCCGAGGATGTCATTGGCAAGGAGCTGGGGCAGATCATTGTGCCACCGCATCTACGTGGCGCCCATAATGCTGGTATGGAACGCATGCGCAGTCGCGGCGAAAAGCGGGTGGTTGGCAAGGGGCGCGTGCAGCTTGAGGCGATGCATGCAGACGGCACTATTTTCCCTGTAGAGCTGGCCATTCAAGCTGCGGCCACTGACGAAGGCGAAATCTTCATCGCGTTTCTACGTGACATCTCAAGACGTGCCGCAAACCAAGCCGAACTAATCCAAGCCCGCGACAAGGCCATCGCAGGCGAAAAAAGCCGCTCCGAATTCCTTGCAACCATGAGCCACGAAATCCGAACGCCTCTGAATGGGCTTTTGGGGAACATGACCCTGCTGAGGGA
>JBDVSG010000219.1:0-24221 GCA_039967155.1 Sulfitobacter sp.
GCAATATCTGGATGGCACCACGGACATCACCCGTACGGTAGCAATTGGCGCCCCCCCCCATGAAGCCTGCGAGGCCTTCACCCGCGTTCTGGCTGGCATGATCGCCATGAGCCGCTTGCGCTGGCCTGCGGGTCTTGCTGGGGGGCATATTGAGGCAATTGGCCGCATGCCGCTTTGGTTGGCTGGGCAGGATTTTGACCACGGTTTAGGGCACGGTGTGGGCGCGTATCTCAGCGTGCATGAGGGCCCCCAACGGCTAAGCCGCGTCAGCAACATCCCCCTAGAGGCTGGCATGATCCTAAGCAATGAACCTGGATATTACCGTGAGGGGGCATTCGGGATTCGCATTGAAAATCTGTTGGTTGTGCAAGAAGCGCCGCAATTGCCAACTGGCGATGCCCATCGCGCGATGTTGGATTGGCGTACGTTGGCCTTCGCCCCGATTGACCGCCGTCTTATTCTGCCAAACCTGTTGGAAGCTGATGCTTTGCAATGGCTGAATGACTATCATGCAGAAGTTGCTGACAAAATCGGCCCACGGGTTTCTCCTGCCACAAAAGAATGGTTATATGCCGCCACTGCACCCATCGCGTGAGGCGGCAGAACTAACATTCAGGGAGATCCAAATATGGTAAGCCATATCAAAATTCATAAAGCCACGGGCATTTGGACTGTTCGCGCGGGTGGCGCAGTTCTGGGCGAAACCGCCAACGCACTAGAGCTGGTTGAGGGGCAAGCAGAACCAATCGTGTTTTTCCCGCGTGATGACATTGCAATGGCGTTTCTCGACGCCACCGAGATGACCTCCCACAACCCCAGCATTGGTGAGGCCAGCTATTTTTCTGTTGTGACCAAAAGCCGGACATTGGAAAATGTTGTCTGGTCTTACACCGACCCAAAAGAAGTCGCCGTACAGCTGCGGGACCATCTGGCCTTCCACAACATCGAAGAAATCACCATCGAAAACATCTAGAAGCGACGATCAGGAATGCTCCTCTGCCGCCGTGGCCGCCAAAGCGCGGTTATAGGCGCGTAGAGCATCCACATGGTACAACGCCCCCAGCAGTTCTGGCGGGGCGGCATCCGCTGAAAGCGTTACCACGGGCAAAAATTCGCAGCCCGTTCTTTCAAATATCGGAATGGCGATTTCTAACGTAGCACCTGCGTCGACATACAGCCCCTTGCCGATCATTTCCCAGCATTTTCCCTCATCAGCTGCACGTGGATGATCAGGTGTCCGCATTGTTTTTGCCGCAATGAACATCCCCAACAAATAGGCTTGTGGACCTGCAGCCAAGCGCACGCCGCGCCGTTCAATCTGGGTGAGGAAGAAGCTGCGGTTCACCAGCTTTGACGCAAAGGCCGTCGACATGCTGACCGCCACCATCACAGCCAGTCCTGTTTGCCAATCCCCCGTCAACTCAAACACAATCAACGTGGTCGAAATCGGCGCGCCCAGTACCGCCGCGGCCACCGCCCCCATCCCTGCCAGCGCATAAAGCGAGGTTGAGCCAGACACATCAGGGAAGATCCCTGTTGCTATCATGCCAAAGGACAATCCCACAAGAGCGCCGACCATCAAGGAAGGCGAAAACACCCCGCCGCCCATGCGTCCGCCAAAGGTGATGGCAACGGCAAAAACCTTAAGGACCGCAAAAACAGCCGCTTCATTCAGCGCCAATTCCCCTGTAAGCGCCAGCGACGTCGTTTCATACCCGACCCCAATGATATGCGGGAACCAGATGGCGATCCCGCCCAACATCGCCCCTGCGACCATCGGCCGAAAATAGCGCGGCAACTGAATGCGGTCCTGAATGCTGTTGCCAATGTCATCGGCCCAGAAAATCGCCCGCATTAGAACAACCGCCATCACTCCGCAAGTGATCCCTAACAGCAGAAAGGCGGGCAGCTCCACGTAGAATTGTAGCTCGTTCAGAACGGGCAACTTGAATTCGGTCACGCCGCCGAACTCAATCCGGTTGATAACAGTGCCCGCGGCACTGGCGATGACGATCGGCGCAAATGCGTGGACCGCGAAATGGCGCAAGACGACCTCCAGCGCAAAGAGCGCGCCGGCAATTGGTGCGTTAAAACTGGCAGATACAGCCGCTGCGACAGCGCAGCCCAACAGATCACGGCCCGTGATCCCATTCGCGTTGATCCACCTGCTGATCCAAGTAGAGATCACCGCAGCCAGATGCACAACAGGCCCTTCCCGCCCCGAAGATCCCCCAGTGCCCAATGTCACCATTGAGGCCATTGCAGAGGCCAGCCCTGCGCGGCTTTCTACTCGGCCTTCGTGTAGGGCTGAGCCGACGATGACATCAGCAACCGAGCGCGCGCGCGCATCATTGGTGAAAAAATGCAGGATCAGCCCCGTAACCAGACCGCCCAAAGTCGGGATCAAAATGATCCAGTACCATTCCAGATCGGAGATAAAACTATGCAGTTGCTGAACGTCATCCACCCCATAAAGAGTGGCCTGCAACCAATTGATCCCTTTGCGAAAAAATAAGGCGGCAAAACCTGCGGCGATGCCGATCAGCAGGGCGATAAACCAAAATGTAACCTTACCTGGCCCTTTATCGAGCAAAACGCGCCAGCCCTCTTTGACCAGCTCAATGCCAGCGGCGATTTGTTGGGAAAATAGGGAAGCGCGCGGTTGGGTCATATCGGGTGGCCTACATTTGAAGGCGTTGGTTTATGCCCAAACGGCTGCGTCATGCGCAGAGCAAAGCGCGTGCAGCCTCGCGGGCGGCGTCCGTGATCGTATCGCCAGAAACCATTCGGGCGACCTCATCCACGCGTTCATCCATGCTGAGCGGCACAACATTCGTGGTTGTCATGCCTTTGGTCACAGATTTTTCCACCCGCCAGTGATGGGCGCCAAGCGCGGCCACCTGCGGCGAATGCGTCACGACCAGCACTTGACCCTCTTGCGCGATAGAAGCCAACCGGCGTCCTACAGCATCGGCAGTTGCCCCGCCAACGCCGCGGTCGATCTCATCAAAAATGAGTGTCAGGCCGGTTTGCCCTTGGGTCAGACATACTTTGAGCGCCAGCAAAAAGCGGCTCAGCTCGCCCCCTGAGGCGATCTTATTGAGCGGGCCTGCAGGCGCGCCAGGGTTCGTAGCGACGGTAAAGGACACTTCGTCACGGCCCTCTGGGCCTTCGGTTTCGGGCACGATTTGGGTCGCAAAAACTGCGCGCTCCATTTTGAGGGGCGCCAGTTCGGCGCTGACGGCTTTGTCCAATTTGACCGCCGATTTGCGGCGCGCCTCAGTGAGGGTCGTGGCCGCCGTGTCATAGGCTGCCTCGGCTGCTTTGACGTCCGCCTGCAATTTGGCTTCTTCCGCCTCGCCTGCGTCCAACGCGCCCAATTTTGCCCGAAGCGTATCGGCAAACCCAGCCAGTTCGTCTGGTTGCACATCATGTTTGCGGGCCAAGCCGCGAATGGCGAAGAGGCGCTCTTCTGTGTCTTCCAATTCATGTGGATCAAAAGACATGGCTTCAATCGCAGCAACGACGCCTTCCATGGCACCGTCGAGTTCGACCATCGCGCGGTTCAACGCAGCCATCGGTTCCTCTAAAGTGCCCTCAGCACGGGCTGCTGCGCCGTCAAGCCAGCGGAATGCTTCGGCCATTTGTGCCTCGGCGCCGCTTTGGCCCATCGCCTCATAGGCGTTAACCACATCGGTGCGGATTTTTTCGGCGCCTTGCATGGTACGGCGTTTGGTGTCGAGGGCCGCTTCCTCCCCTTCTTCGGGGTTCAGTTTATCCAGCTCGGCCACGGCGTAGCGCAGGAATTCTTCTTCGGCGCGGATCTCTTCTTGGGCTTTGGCTGCGGCGGCCGCGGCTTTGCGCGTGCGGGCCATCTCTGACCATGCCGTACGGACCTTTGCTTTGGCGCGGTCTAGCCCGCCAAAGCTGTCCAGAATGCTGCGGTGGCCGCGGGGGTTCAGCAAGCCGCGATCATCATGCTGGCCGTGCAGCTCTACCAGCGTCTCACTCAGCGCGCGCAGCACCTCACCTGAGCAGCGGCGGTCGTTAACCCACGCCGTTTTACGCCCCTCGGAGGTGTTGATACGCCGCAAGATCAGCTCGTCCCCGCCGGGCAGGCCCGCTTCTGCCAGAACGGCATGAGCGGGGTGGTCTTCTGCCAGATCAAACCATGCTGTGACCTCGCCCTGCGCTGCACCTTGGCGCACCAGATCCGCGCGACCGCGCCAGCCTAGGACAAAGCCCAGACTGTCCAGCAAAATGGATTTCCCCGCGCCTGTTTCACCTGTCAGCACATTGAGACCCGACTGGAAGTTCAACTCCAGCCGTTCAATGATCAGCATATCCGAAATATCAAGACCGCGCAGCATCAGGCCTGCTCCGCCACAGACATGTGCACGCCCATGTTAAATCCAGTCACCCTTCAGCGTCTGACGGTAGATAGAGGACAACCAGTTGTTTCCAAGTGATTTCATCTCTAGCCCGCGCCCTCTGAGCAATTTGTAGGTATCTTCATACCACTCTGTAGAGCGATAGTTATGCCCCAGAATTGCGCCTGCTGTTTGTGCTTCGTCCGTCAGCCCAAGGCTGAGATAAGCCTCGACCAATCTGTGCAAGGCTTCGGCGGTGTGGGTGGTTGTTTGGAAATCCTCCACCACAACGCGGAAGCGATTGATCGCAGCCGTGTAGTGATCGTGGCGCAGGTAGTAGCGCCCGATTTCCATTTCCTTGCCCGCAAGATGGTCAAACGCCAAATCGAACTTCAGGATCGATGCGCTGGCATATTCACTTTCGGGATAGCGTTCGATCACAGAGCGCAGTGATTGTAGGGCTTGGAACGTCAGCCCTTGGTCACGGCCAACATCGTCAATCTGGTCATAATAGCTGAGCGCCAAAAGATAGGCCGCATAGGCGGCATCATCATCATCAGGATAGAAATCGATGAACCGCTGGGATGCCGCGCGGCTATTGGGATAGTCGGCGTCTTGGTGATAGGCGAAGGCCTGCATGATCAGCGCCCGTTTGGCCCATTCCGAGTAGGGATAGAGGCGCTCTACTTCTGAGAAAAACTCTGCCCCTTCAGCGGGACGTCTGCGGTTGAGCTCGAACTCACCCCGCTCAAAAATCTGCTCAGGGGTGTATGTTTCTAGGGGAATCTCCTGCGGATTCAGGAAGCTTTTTGTGAACCGACCCGTATCTTGATTGCCACCACAGGCACTTAGCGCCCCTACAGCCACCAGCGTGACGGAAAGACGTCTTGCAGACCTTCCAAAACCCATCCTTGGCTATCCTTATTCTTTTACCGCAAATACAAATTCAGAGGTTACACCCTCTTTGGCGTCGGTGGTAGCACACAATTAACTGGTGCAAAACGTCCAATTTTTCCCCGACGCAATAATGGCTGCACCATACGGCATCTTCTTACCATTGGCACACCAAAAAGGGATTAGGCCACAGCCGGAATTTCATCCCAGACCAACCCATGGCCAGGTAGACGGGCCGCTTTGGCGCCATCACATTGCACCAAACGCACAGCGCCTGGCGTATCAAACAGCGCGCGCAGCAATGTGTTGGTCAGCGAATGTCCTGCACGCAGGCCAGTGTAATGCCCCAGCAGCGGTGCCCCAGCCAAAGCTAAATCACCCAATGCATCCAACATCTTATGGCGAACCGGCTCATCTGCGTGGCGCAAGCCCCCAGGGCTGAGCACATGATCCCCGTCAAAGACAACAGCGTTTTCACCCGCCTCGCCCCCCAAGGCCAGACCGTTTGCCTGCATCGCATCCACGTCCGCCTTGCGGCAGAACGTACGACTGTCGCATAATTCACGCGCAAAAGAGCCGTTATTCATCACCAATGATTTTTGTTGATTGCCGATCGCCGCATCCACAAAATCAATTTCAAAATCAATACGCAGCGTGTCGGAGGGGGCGATTGTCGCGACCGCATCACCATCACGCACAGTCACTTCTTTGAGAACCTCAAAGGCCATCACTGGGGCTGCTTGCATTTGCACACCCTGCGTCATGATCCCGCGCACAAACGGGGCTGCCGATCCATCCAGAATTGGAACCTCGGGGCCGTCGATTTCGATCAATGCGTTGTGGATACCGCATCCGGCAAGTGCTGCCATCAGATGCTCCACGGTTGAGACCTGAACACCCGCTGCGTTTTCCAATTTCGTGCACAAAGGAGAGCGGTTCACCGCATCCCAGCGGGCTGGAACCATCGTATCCCCCAGCTGAACATCGGTACGTTTGAACCAGATCCCGTGACCCGAGGCCGCAGGCAGAACTGTTGCCGTTGCAGGCTTGCCCGAGTGCAGGCCCTTACCTTCGAAGCTAATCGCTGTCTTAACAGTGTTCTGCACAATACCGTCCTCAGGCTTTGGTCCAAGCTTGCACTTGATTGCAGTTTAAATACTAAGCCGCCCCTCTGCATTCAAATCAATCATTGCAACCAACTGTAACATGGCTGTCACAATCAGGCGCATCACCGCCACCAACAGGATAACACCCTATTTTAAAAACAAAAAAGGCCGCCCGAAGGCGGCCTCTTAGATCACAAAAGATCGGTTTAGTTTGCTTGGCGACGCAAGAAAGCAGGGATCTCGATACGCTCTTGCTCTGGATCTGCTTCCTGACGGGGCTGAGGCGCTGCAGCAGATTGCTGGCTTTGAACCGGTGGTTGCTGACGTGCTGGCTGGCTTGGCGCTGCGGCACGCGGCTGCGCGTCGCCTTCTGCCGTGCCCGTCATGCGGTTGATCAGAGAGTTGATGCCGAAACGCGGGCGCTCGCCCTGAGCTGTTGGCGCGGGTTGTGGTTGCGCCTCTGCCACTGGTGCCTGAGCGGCACGCGGCTGCTCTGCCGCTGGTGCTGCACGCTGGGCTGCAGCACGCAAACGCGCCATCGCTTCTGGAGAAGGCGTGCCTGGTGTCGGCGCGCGCGGCGCGATGAACGCTTCGGGCTGGGCTTCGATCGCTGAAGGCTGGGCCTCATATGCCGCTGGCTCTGGAGTGTAGGCAGGGGGCGGCAGATCTTCGGCAACGTCTTGGACCGGCTCAAAACGACGCCCTTCAAACATGTCACGCGTGCTTTCTACACGCGCTGCTTGCTGTGGTGCTTCGTCAAAAAAGCTAGCTGCGGGCGCTTCTTCAACTGGTGCTTGATCCATCGCGGCGGCTGCAACGGGTGCTGCGGCAACTGGCGCACGAACGGGTGCTGGCTCTGCTGCAGGCGCTTCTTCAATCGCTTCGTTGGCCAAGGGGCGCGACATAGAGCGGCGCGGCACGGGCATGTCAGTGTTCACATCCAGCGCATCAATACCCGTGGCAACAACGCTTACGCGCATAACGCCACCCATGCCTGTGTCCATCGTGGAACCGACAATGATATTTGCTTCTGGGTCGACTTCTTCGCGAATGCGGTTTGCCGCCTCGTCCAGTTCGAACAATGTCAGGTCATCGCCGCCTGTGATGTTGATCAGAACGCCTTTGGCGCCGCGCAGGCTGATTTCGTCCAGCAGCGGGTTGGCAATGGCGGCTTCGGCAGCTTTGATCGCGCGATCTTCGCCGTCCGCTTCGCCTGTGCCCATCATCGCTTTGCCCATTTCGTCCATTACGGCGCGTACATCAGCAAAGTCGAGGTTAATCAGGCCTGGGCGAACCATCAGATCGGTCACACCTTTAACACCTTGATACAGAACATCATCTGCAAGGCTGAAGGCTTCGGTGAATGTTGTTTTCTCATTCGCAAGACGGAACAGGTTCTGGTTTGGAATGATGATCAGCGTATCGACAACTTTTTGCAGCGCTTCAACACCGTCTTCGGCCTGACGCATGCGCTTTGCGCCCTCAAACTGAAACGGTTTTGTGACAACGCCAACGGTCAGAACGCCCAGCTCACGTGCGGCTTGCGCGATAATTGGCGCAGCACCCGTACCTGTACCGCCGCCCATACCAGCCGTGATGAAGCACATGTGCGCGCCCGCAAGATGGTCTACAATTTGCTCGATGCTTTCTTCAGCAGCGGCGGCCCCAACGGTTGCGCGCGCCCCTGCGCCCAAACCTTCGGTGACTTTGATCCCCAACTGAACGCGGCTTTCGGCTTTTGCTTGTTGAAGCGCCTGCGCGTCTGTGTTTGCTACGACAAAATCAACACCATCGAGGCTTTTCTCGATCATGTTGTTCACGGCATTACCGCCTGCCCCACCAACGCCAAAAACTGTAATGCGTGGCTTGAGGTCTTCTTGTCCCGGCATGGATAGGTTCAAAGTCATTTTGGTTCCGCCTGTTCTTTTTTGCCCGCACCGCGCGGGTCGTTTGTCCCAAATTTTCTTAACTTTAGACGCACGAAAGCCTGTCGTCACGCAAAAAAGGCAATCTAGACACAAAATATAGGCTATTTGATGGCTAATTTACGCGATATCTCGCTCACCACCGCAGACCTAGCGGGTCAGCCGCCCAGCACCACAACAGCACAAAAGCCACGCACCAAAGGGAGCGTGTTTTTTAGATATTTTCAATGTGAGGTCCTGCTCGGCCCGCTGCGCCCATTTTCTAATGGTCTTATTAAGGTCAAATATAACATAAGAAAAATCCCACGTCACCTCCCCCAAGCGCCAATTATGACAAATTTTTCCCGCCGCCCCAGCAAAGGAGGAACGGCGGGCAAAGACACACATGCAGTGTGCGGTGCAGTCTCTTGCAGCGGCCAATTGGCCCGTAAGATTTACCAGTTATCTTTGAACCACTTCACAGCGCGCTTTAGGGAACGCGCTGGATAGCGATCCGCGGGGATGTCAAAATCCCACCATTCATCCTGCGGGTTCGCTGCAAACAGCGACAAGCCAACAGCCGAAGAAAACCCAGGACCCGTGGCAGCCTGCGGCAAACCATGCACCCGCAGCGGCCGTCCCAGACGCACCTGCTGGCCCAAAATCTTGCTCGCCAACCCATCAAGGCCAGGGATTTGGCTGCCGCCGCCTGTCAGAACGATCTGCTGCGAAGGCAGATGGTCAAACCCTGCCGCATCCAGACGCGCGCGCACTTCCTCGAGGATTTCCTCAACGCGCGGACGCATGATGCCGATCAACTCAGCCCTGCTGGCGGTGCGGCGGTCATGTTCGTAATCCCCCGTTTCGCCGCCGATTTCAATCATTTCACGGTCATCCATACCCGTGGCCTGAACCCCGCCGTAGAATGTCTTGATCCGTTCGGCGTTGGCTGTCGGCACCTGCAATCCCATTGAAATATCAGAGGTCACATGATCGCCGCCCATGCGAATGCTATCAGCATAAATCATGTGTTTGCGGATAAAGATCGACACGCTGGTGGCACCACCGCCCAGATCGATACAGGCCGCGCCCAACTCTTGTTCATCCTCTACAAGCGACGATATCCCCGACACATAAGCAGACGAGGCAATGCCAGCCAACTCCAGATCACAGCGTTTGATGCAGTAGGCCAGATGCTGCACTGCGGCAGCATCTACGGTCAGCATGTGCATGTCTACGCTCAGCTCATTTCCCAGCTGGCCGCGCGGGTCAATCAAACCGCTGCGGTGATCAAGGGCAAAGTTGACGGGCTGGGCGTGCAACACTTCGCGGCCCTCTCCATATTCCGGCACATCGCAGCTGCTCAGCACGCGGGCCACGTCATCCTCGGTAACGACCTGATGCTCCAAAGTCTGCTGCGCGTCCAATCCGTAGCTGCGCGGCTCCCCGCCGCTGAAACAGGCGATCACATGGTCGACGCGGATGCCTGCCATCTTTTGGGCGGCTTGCAGGGCTGTACGAATGGCACGCTCGGTCTCGCCCATGGCGGTGATTTCACCATAGCGCACACCGCGCGACCGTGTGGTCGCAGCACCGATCACACGAAAGCCCGATTGCCCCGCCAGCGATCCAATCTCGCCCTCATCATCCAGCCGCGCCGAGCCATCAAAACGCAACACCAGCGCCGCAATTTTGGAGCTCCCCACATCAAGGATCGCAACAACGCCCCGCTGCATCGCAAGTTTCCGCATTTGCCGCATCGTACGTTGGCTGTCGTATAAATCGTTCATCAGTTTTTTGCCCTAAAAGCTGCCTGTTGGGCCATCCGTTCTTCGGCGGCCTCATTTGTCATTTGCACAGTTGGACGGCGTGCCAGCCGCATGTCGATCCGCGCAACATCGCGGGTTAGTATATCTTGGGCGCCTTCCAGTGCGATCACGCGCTCTAACGCCCGCAAAGGTTCGGCCGCGGGCAACATGATCCGCTGATCACGGTCCAACACCACATCCCAACGCCGCGCTCCGATCCGCACCAGCCCGCGCAAACGCGCCCCAAGCGGCGACGCGGCCTGCCTCAATTCCAGCGCCTCAACAACATGTTCGTCCGCCCCCTCACCCGCGATAAGCGGCAGGTCGGGGCGTGCATGGCGGCTGGTCGCCCCCGCAACGTAAATTCCGTTTTCATCGACCAAAGCCAGCCCATCGTCAGATCGCCACATGGCCACTGCTTTGCGTTGCTCAACATCAACTTGCAAAACCCCCCCCGGACGGATGCGGACAGAGGCGGATTTCACAGCGGAAATTTCGGTCACTGTGGCGCGCATGGCATCCAGATCCAGATCAAAGCTGGAGATCGGGAAATCCAAAGGCAGGCTTTCACGAATGTAGGTTGCCAACTCGTCCTTGGCCCCATCAACAGCCATCAGATTGACCATGAATTCGGGGCGGGTTTCGATGCTGGCACGGGCCTCGGCCACGGCTTGTTCAATCGCCCCGCGGCGGCCTTCGTCAGACAGGTAGACCGTTCCAACAGCCAAGGTGATGCAAAACGGAACCCCTGCGCGGACCGCAAGACGAATGCCAGGCGTCAGCATCAAACGCTGCATGCGCCACGCCCAACGCGATGGCGCAGGATCCACGCGACCAGTGACAGGTTTCTTGCGCATCAACGACCGCATGATGCGTCCTCCACCATCCATGCGCACAGCGCGGGAAAGCTCATGCCTGTGGCTTGCGCCTGCTCTGGCGTCAAAGACGTGCCAGTCATGCCGGGTTGGGTGTTTACCTCTAGGATGATCAGCCCGTCAACGCCGCGTGCCTCGTCCCACCGAAAGTCCGTTCTGCTGACACCGCGGCAGCCCAATGCTTCATGTGCGCGTACGGCATATTCCATACAAAGATCAAAAATCTCTTGCGGGATATCCGCTGGGATCACATGAGAGGAGCCGCCCTCTTTGTATTTTGCATCATAGTCATACCAACCCGTGGTCAGAATGTCTGTGACGGTCAACGCTTTGGTCCCCACCACGCTGGTGGTCAGCTCGCGACCGGGGGCGAATGTCTCGACCATCACTGTCTTGGGCATATCGCTGTCCAGCTGTGGCGGGCCGTTGTTTTCGGCCTCGACCAGATAGACCCCGACAGAGGAGCCTTCGTTATTGGGCTTTACCACATAGGGGGGCGTCATCACGTGGCGCTTGCGCACCTCATCTGCAGGGACGATCACGCTCTCTACGACGGGCAGGCCGGCCGCGCGAAAGATGTCTTTGCTGCGCTGTTTGTCCATCGCCACAGCCGAGGCCAAAACGCCAGAATGGGTGTAGGGGATGTTCAGCCACTCAAGAATGCCTTGCACGCAGCCATCCTCACCCCAACGGCCATGCAGGCAATTCAGCACCGCGTCAGGCTTTAGTGCTGTCAGAACAGCACAAAGATCAGGGCCAGCGTCGACCTCAACCACATTTTCATATCCGTATTCCCGCAGTGCAGCCGCGCATGCGCGCCCCGTGCCCAGCGACACCTCGCGCTCAGCCGAGGGTCCGCCCATGAGTACCGCCACTGTCGGGTTTGTCCTGCTCGACATAACCCAGTGCCTCGATTGTCCCAGACCTTGCGGTCCATTTTTATTATTTTGCGGGTCTTTTGACCCTTTTTCATCGTGTCACGACCGTTTTTCCGGCCTTCGTATTTGCAAATCAGCGACTATTTTTCGCCTATTCGCATAATTTCCCATTCTAGCGTGATACCGCTGGAATCGTAAACCTTTTTTCTCACTTCTTCCCCCAAACCCTCGAGATCCGCGGCGGTTGCGCCGCCTGTGTTGATCAGAAAATTAGCGTGTTTTGGCGACATTTGCGCACCGCCACGTGTTGCACCCTTCATTCCAGCGTCTTGGATGACTTTCCACGCCTTCAAATCATGCACATCATCCGCCTGCCCTGTTGAGCTGAAACCCGCCGGATTTCGGAAGGTCGATCCTGCGCTGCGGTCTTTTGTGGGCTGGGTGGCGTCCCGTTTGGCCAATTGGTCCTCCATGCGGGCATGAAGCGCAGCGCTGTCGCCTTGCGGCGGTGCAAAGGTGGCGTTGATGATCACAGCCCCCTCAGCAAGATCGCTTTGGCGGTACTGGAAGTTCAGATCATCCTTGGTCAACGTCACCAATTCGCCACTGCGCGTGATCGCCTGTGCGCGCACAAAATAATCGGCTGTATAGGTGCCATAGCACCCTGCATTCATGCGAACCGCGCCACCAATGCTGCCCGGAATTGTGCGTAAAAACGTCAGATCCAAGCCCCCATCAGCAGATTTACGCGCCACATGCGCGTCCAGCGCTGCCGCCCCTGCCGTCACTTCGCCGTTGTCGATCTCAATCCCGTTGAATCCGCGCCCAAGGCGGATCACAACGGCGCGCAGGCCCCGATCGCGCACAATCAGGTTTGAACCGACACCCATGGCAAATACGTCAACAGTGTCGGGCAAATCGCGCAGGAAGCTTTGTAGATCATCCACATCGGCGGGTTGAAACAGGTAATCTGCAGGGCCGCCCACACGCAGCCATGTCAATTCGGACAGGGTTCGTTGGGCGGTCAACTTGCCGCGCGGTGTTGGAAGATCAGTCACTATTCTTCTACCTTGCTGCTGCGAAAACTACGCACAACCCGCCCCGCAAGCCAGCCAAATCCAAGCGCGGAAATCGCATACATAAGGGCCGCAAGATGCGCGGATTTTGCGGGATTGGAAAAAGGGCGTGCGTTGAGGCCAAACACCATCCAAAGGGTGTTCAGTGCCATGCCTAAAAACAAAATGACAAAGAACAGAGCAAAACGTTTGTGATAGCCCGCATAGCCACAACCGAACATCCAAAGCACGAGACCCGAAATCAAAAGAAAAACCACGACCAGTTACTCCGCCGGTGTGTCGCGGCCGCCTCGGCGCAACCAACGACCTAAATAAATGACCGGCCAGCGCAAAACCGAACAGGCAGCGACCAAAACCAAAAGACCGATCCAAGGGCCATGCTGTATCACGGTGTACCCCAAGATTGGTATGCCAACTGCAACCAGAATATAGGCATTGCGCCAGTGGTGGTCCTTGCTGGGTGTCATCGCCAGCACATTGGCGACCAATGCCCAAAGGCATGCAAGCGTCAGGGACAGGCTGATCATTCTGGGATCTCCGGATGTTCACCGCGCAAACGCGCCGCGAGATAGCGCAAAGGGTTGCGGAACATAGACACAAATGCCGCCCCCCCCAGCAGAGCATAAATCCACCCGAACTGCATGCCCGCCATGACGATCAAAACGGGCGCCGCGATCATTAAGATCCCTGCTGGGATGAACTGTTGGCGGATCTGCAGCATGGACACGCCCACCCCCGCAAACACCCACCCAATCGATAGCCAGATCACCGTCACGCAGCAGCCCCTTTGAGCGCACGCAACGCGTCAGGCAGCCCATTGGCCCAGCTGCTGATGGTCCCCGCCCCAAGGCAGACAACCATATCACCGGGGCGTGCCTGTTCAGCGACGAGACGCGCCAGATCATCGGGTCCGTCCACACCGCGCGCATGGCGGTGGCCGTGTTGGATCAACCCTGCAACCAATGCGGCGCGGTCGGCGCCCTCGATCGGTTCTTCGCCAGCAGCGTAGACATCCGTGATGCCAACAACATCACAGTCATTGAAACAGGCGCAGAACTCATCAAAATGATGGCTCAGGCGTGAGTAGCGGTGCGGCTGATGCACAGCGATCACACGGCCTTCGGTCGCTTGGCGCGCCGCCTTAAGCACGGCGGCGATTTCAACCGGATGGTGACCATAGTCATCGATGATCGTCACGCCGTCCACTTCGCCCACTTTGGTAAAGCGGCGGTTAACGCCCCCAAATCCGGCCAGAGCGGCCCGAATTTCTTCGCCCTTCATCCCCAGATGCCGCGCCACCGCGATTGCGGACAAAGCGTTGGAGACATTGTGGTCCCCAGGCATCGGCAGTTGGCAGTCCTTGATGATGATGTCTTCGTTTTGCAGATGCACGTCGAAATGGGCAACGCCCGCCTTATAGTGCAGCCCGACAGCGCGCACGTCTGCTTGGGCGTTGAAGCCGTAGCTGATCACACGGCGGTCAGTAATTTTACCCACCAGCGCTTGCACTTCGGCATTATCCGTACAGCACACAGCAACCCCGTAGAACGGGATGTTAGAGGTGAAATCCAAGAACCCCTGCCGTAGATTTTCAATCGTGCCCCAATGGTCCATATGCTCTGGGTCGATGTTGGTCACGATGGCGATGGTCGCGGGCAGACGGTTAAAGGTGCCGTCGCTTTCATCCGCTTCGACGACCATCCATTCGCCTTCGCCTTTGCGGGCGTTTGATCCGTAGGCGTGGATAATGCCGCCGTTCACAACCGTGGGGTCAAAATTGCCGCCATCCAGAAGGGCCGCAACCATTGTAGTCGTGGTGGTTTTGCCGTGCGTGCCCGCAATCGCAATATTGGATTTCAGCCGCATCAGCTCGGCCAGCATCTCGGCGCGGCGCACAACGGGCAATCCCAAAGCACGTGCCGCATCCAGTTCCGGATTACCAGATTTGATCGCAGAGGAAATCACAACCACTTGCGCGTTCTCGATGTTTTCAGCCTTTTGGCCCTCAAAAATCTTTGCGCCTAATTCTGCCAGCCGGTTGGTGATCGGCGAGGCCCGCAAATCAGAGCCCTGAACCGAATAGCCGTGGTTCAACAGCACTTCGGCAATGCCGGACATGCCGATTCCGCCGATGCCAACAAAATGAATAGCGCCCACATCTTGGGGCAGTTTGGTTGCAGCGTTCATTGTGCTGGCTCCTTGGTAGCGATCTCCTGAACCATATCAGCAAGCGTTTCAGCGGCCTCAGGTTTGCCCAAGGATAGCGCGCGGTTGGCCATGGTTATGGAGGCTTGCGCGTTGGACAGGATCATTTGAATATATTCAGTTAGGGCTTCGGGATTGGCCGCGTCTTCGCGGATCAAAACAGCGGCTTCGGCTTCTACCAGACCATGGGCATTGGCCACCTGATGGTCCCCCGCCGCCGCTGCAAAGGGGATCAGGATGGAGGGCCGCCCGATAACGGTCAGATCCGCGATCGAAGACGCGCCCGAGCGCGAAATCACAAGCTGGGCCTCTGACATACGGCGTGGAACATCATGGAAAAACGGCTGAACATCGGCATTGATGCCGTTCTCGGCGTAATATTCTGTCACGCGGGCGCCGTCTTCGTCGCGGGCCTGATGGCTGACGCGGATGTTGCGCAGCATGTCCATCGGCAGTCCCGCAATCGCTGGCGGCACAACATCGCTGAGAATACGCGCCCCTTGCGAGCCGCCCATGACCAACAATTCCATCGGATAATCACCAGGTGCGATGTATCCCGCACCTGCGCGCTCTAGCACCGCGGCCCGCACGGGGTTGCCGACATGCGCGCCCTCAACCCCTTCGGGCAGCGTCGTGGGCCACGTGCCGCAAGCCACGCGGTCAACGCGTTTTGCGAACACTTCGTTTACCCGGCCAAGGACCCCGTTTTGTTCATGGATCATCCGCGGCAGGCGCAGCATCCATGCCGCGCTTAGCGCAGGAATGCTCGGATAGCCGCCAAAGCCGACAACCACATCAGGCCGGTCGCGCAGCATCCCGAACGCCGCACCCATCATGCCCGCCGCAATGCGAAACGGCACAAGAGCCTTTGCCAGAAGTCCGCCACGCGCAAAAGTAGCGCTTGATTTTTGTTCTATTTCAACCGCATCAGGGAACCCGCCCGTATAACGGGCGCCGCGCGCATCGGTGCTCAACTTCACACGCCATCCACGCGCCAGCATCACCTCGGCCAGCGCTTGGGCGGGGAACATATGCCCCCCCGTGCCGCCCGCGGCGATCACCAAAAGAGGAAGCTTGCTCATGTCCGGCCCCTTGCCAAAATCGCGCTAATCTCACCTTGTGGCCGTGAACGGGTAAAGGCCAGCAGCATCCCCAGTGCGATGCCAGACGCAATCACAGACGAGCCACCGTAGCTTACAAATGGCAGGGTCATGCCTTTGGCTGGCAACAGACGCACCGCCACACCCATGTTAATCATCGCCTGAACACCAAACATGCAGGCCAAACCCGTGCCCGCCAACCGGATAAACGGATCCCTCTCTCGCACCAACCGCAACAAGGAACGCACAACGACAAACGCATAAAGCGCGATAATGCAAAGGACTAATATCAGCCCGTATTCTTCGGCAGCAACAGCAATAATGAAATCCGTATGGGCATCGGGCAGCGACCACTTCACCTCACCCTCGCCCACACCAACACCAAACAGGCCGCCCTCGCGGATGGCGTTGGTTGCATATCCCAGCTGGGTTGTCGGATCTACATCCACGCTCAGGAAGCCATCAATCCGGCGCGCAAAATGTTCAGAGCTGGAGTAGGCAAAAGTCCCCGCCAGCACGACCATTCCCGCCATGCCCACCAGCAAGATCATCGGCGCGCCCGCCACAAAATACATGACACCCCATCCAAAGAGCACCAAACACGCCTGCCCAAAATCGGGCTGCAAGGCCAGCATCAAAACAATCGACACGCACAGGCCAAAAGACCACGCCTTACCTGGAGGGCCGTTGATCTCTAGGTTGGCGGCCATCATCCAAGCGGCCACAACCACAAAACCAGGTTTCAAAAACTCTGACGGCTGCACCGATGCAAAGCCCAAACTGTACCACCGCACAGCACCTTTACCGAAATCCGTCCCGAAAACAGGCAACATCGCCAGCGCGACAAAGGCGCATGAAAAACCCACAATTGCCAATCGCCGCACCATTGTCGGCGTCATCATAGACGTCAGCATCATAGCAATCATCGCCATACCGCCGAAAAACGCCTGACGTTGCACGTAGTGAAACGCTTCAAACCCGTTTTTTTCGGCCAACGGAGGGGACGCCGCCAGCCCCAGCAACATGCCGACGCCAAACAACATCAATATGCAGGACAGAGCCCATTTATCGAGCGTCCGCCACCACTTAGGGAGGATTGGTTCGCCGTCCCGTACGGGGACTGCGCCATAAACCATTTCTGTCATGGGTATGTGCCTTACACTGCCTGTCTCGCCTCCTTTTCGGAGGTCTGAATGAAGTGTAGCGCGCTTTTGTCCGCGCGGCTAGAGTCTTTGCACTTTTTTGTGAGACATCAGGGATCAAAAAACCCAACCGATTATGGCCCAAAGCAAGACCAACGGCCGAAACCCTGCCACGCAGACTTGACCCGCTGGGCCCCTTCAGGCACCTGAAGGCCATGGAATTTGATACCGTAATAATTGGCGCTGGCGCCGCAGGCATGATGGCTGCCGCCCACCTAGAGGGGCGCACGCTGCTGGTTGATCACGCCAAAGCTGCCGGCGAGAAAATTCGCATTTCAGGTGGGGGGCGGTGTAATTTCACCAATCTCTACACCGACGCCCACGCCTTTATCTGCGCCAACCCTCATTTTGCCAAATCAGCGCTTGCCCGCTATACGCAATGGGATTTCATCGCCTTGGCAGAGGCCCATGGCATTGCATGGCATGAGAAAACGCTGGGCCAGCTTTTTTGTGACAACAGCGCAAAAGAAATCATCGCCATGCTGCATAAATTGATGGCCGCGCGGGACGTTGATCTACGGCTGCAAAGCACGGTCAGCAAACTTGTGCAGACCGATGGTGTGTTCACTTTTGCGCTGAAAACGCCCCAAGGATCGCATCACGTGTGCGCCAAAAACCTGATCATCGCCACGGGGGGGAAATCCATCCCTAAAATGGGCGCTACAGGCTTTGCCTATGACGTCGCCGCTCAGTTTGGCGTGCCCGTCACCTCCACCCGCCCTGCGCTGGTGCCGCTTACATTTGCCGATGGCCGGTTTGCCGCGATTTCAGGCGTTGCGGTGCCCGCGCGCGTGCATGCAGATGGCCCCGCGTTTGAGGAAGCCTTGCTGTTCACCCACCGCGGCCTGTCTGGCCCAGCAATATTGCAGGCCTCGTCTTACTGGCACGAAGGCAGCACCGTCACCTTGGATATCGCCCCCGCCCCGCTGTTTGAGGCCTTGCGCAGCCAACGCCAACAGGCGGGCCGCAAGAACTTCACGACCGAGCTGGCCCGCCACCTGCCTGCACGTTTGGTCGATCATCTCGCCGAAGAATTCGACCTCAGTGGAAATCTGGCAGATTGGTCCGATAAACGCCTCAGCGCGTTTATTGACGGGCTCAAACAATGGCAGCTAACGCCCAATGGTACCGAAGGCTACCGCACCGCCGAGGTCACCCTTGGCGGGATTGACACAGACGCACTCAACTCAAAAACAATGGCGGTAAAGACCCTATCCAATCTCTATTTCATTGGCGAAGCCGTGGATGTCACGGGATGGCTGGGCGGATATAATTTTCAATGGGCGTGGTCCTCCGCAATGGCCGCCGCCGCCGATCTGAACGCCGCCTAGTCAATCTGCGCAGACACCAACCGCACAAAATCATCACCGCGTTTTTCGAAACTGTCGTATTGATCAAAACTGGCAGCAGCAGGCGCAAGCAACACCACATCCCCCGCCTCTGCATCCGCAATAGCGCGTGCAACTGCGACCTCCATCGTGGTGCACACCTCTGCCTCGACATTTAGCTGCATGGCAAATCCAGCCGCCTCGCGCCCAATCACATAGGCCTTGCGCACGGTATCCGCAGCACCAGCAAGCCTTTCCAGCCCGCCTTCTTTTTCAAGCCCGCCGCAAATCCAACGAATGTTCTTGAACGCCGCCAATGCCTTGGCTGCGGAATCCACATTCGTCGCCTTGCTATCATTTACAAAACGCACACCGTCTTTTTGCCCAATCGTCTGGCTGCGATGCGGCAAGCCGCCAAAGCTGTGGAAGGCCGCCTCAATCACACGCGGCGCCAATCCCAATGCGCGGCACGCCGAATAGGCACAACACGCATTCTGATGGTTATGAGAACCCGGCAATCCCGCGACCTCACGCAGATCAATTGAGGCCGCTTGCTTCCCGTTGCGGTACTCGCTCAGGAAACCCTTACGCGCAAACACCTGCCACCCTGGACCGGTCAGCTTGCGCTCAACACTCACACGGATCACACGGTCATCGACCGCACCCTCGCTCAATTGCCCCGCAAGGAACGCTCCTTCCTGCTCATCAACACCGATCACAGCACGGTCAGGACCGCCTTCCGCAAACAAGCGCCGCTTGGCCGCAAAATAACCGCCCATGCCCGCATGCCGGTCCAAATGATCAGGGCTCAGATTAGTGAAAACTGCCACGTCAGGGGTCAGACTGCGTGCCAAATCTGTCTGATAGCTTGACAGCTCCAGCACGACCACGCCGCCTGAAGGCGCAGGCTCAATATCCAGAACCCCGCGCCCAATGTTGCCTGCCAATTGTGAATTACGGCCCGCATGTTCCAAAATGTGGTGAATCAAGGCCGAGGTCGTCGATTTCCCGTTAGACCCCGTAACCGCAACAATGCGCGGGGCCACATCAAAACCGCTCCATTCTGCGGTTGCAAAACTCTGAAAGAACAGCCCAATATCATTATCAACAGGCACGCCAACCGCCAAAGCAGCAGCAACAACAGGGTTCGGCGTCGGGTACAAATGCGGAATGCCCGGACTAACAATCAGACGCGCGATCCCTTCAAACGCACCTGCGCGCGTCAACTCAAGACATTCAAAACCTTCGGCCTGCGCAGCCTCGCGCGCAACCGGATTGTCATCCCAGCACACAGGCGTCGAACCACCCGCCGCCAGAGCACGCGCCGCCGACAAACCAGAGCGGCCCAATCCCAGCACTGCGACCCGCGCAGCTTTCAACCCCTGAACCGGTATCATTCACTCTCTCCCGCTTAGAAATGCCACGGCCGAAGGGCCTTCATTTTGCCTCTTAAACTCCGGGGGAATTGGTGCTTGCACCAATGGGGGCTGGCCCCCTTCCCCCTTCAATACCGCTTAGCGAACCTTAAGTGTTGCCAGACCGATCAATGCAAGGATCAACGAAATTATCCAAAACCGGATCACAATCTGTGGTTCTGCCCAGCCCTTTTTCTCATAGTGGTGGTGGATCGGTGCCATCAAAAACACGCGCTTGCCCGTGCGTTTGAAATAAAGCACCTGAATAATTACGCTCAGCGCTTCGACGACGAACAATCCGCCCACAATACCTAATACCAGTTCGTGCTTGGTTGCGACCGCAATCGCCCCCAATGCCCCTCCAAGCGCAAGAGACCCCGTATCGCCCATGAACACGGCCGCAGGGGGCGCGTTGTACCACAAAAAGCCAAGACCACCGCCAAAAATCCCAGCCGTAAAGATCAACAGCTCGCCGGTGCCGGGAACATAATGCACATCCAGATAGTCGGTAAAGTCGACACGACCAACCGCATAGGCAATCACCCCCAAGGTGCCCGCCGCAATCATTACAGGCATAATCGCCAGCCCGTCCAACCCGTCCGTCAAGTTCACAGCATTCGCAGCGCCCACAATCACAATCATCGAGAACGGCACAAACAAGAACCCAAGGTTAATCAACGTGTCTTTAAACACGGGCAGCGCCAGTTGATTTTGCAGCTGCTCAGGGTGATAGGCCGCAGCCCAAAAACCAGCGACCGCAGCAATCAAAAACCCTAACAAAAGCCGCACCTTAGAGGAAACCCCTGCAACTGTTTGCTTGCTTACTTTTGCGTAATCATCCGCGAACCCAATCGCAGCAAAGCTCATGGTGACAAAAAGAACCAACCAGATGAACGGATTATCCAACCGCGCCCAGAGCAACGTTGACGTCAGTAGCGCACCAACAATCAGCAAACCTCCCATGGTTGGTGTGCCTGCTTTTGCAAAATGCCCCTCAGGTCCGTCATCGCGGATCGGCTGGCCTTTGCCTTGGGTACGGCGCAGCATATTGATCAAGGGCTGCCCAAAGATAAACCCGAAAATCAGCGCTGTAAAAAACGCGCCACCCGCCCGAAAGGTAATGTAGCGAAACAGGTTGAAAAAATCACCGCCGTCAGACAGCAGGGTTAACCAATACAGCATACATCATCCTTACTTTGTCACCGTCATCGCCCACATCTAGTGGGCATTTGCGCAACACCCCCCGCATAGGCGGCATTAAACGTCCGCTACCCGATGGCCCATTTTCCGGATGGCGTCAACGATCAGGCCTAATTTCATGCTCAAAGATCCTTTGGCAAGCACAACATCGCCCGCATCCAGATGGTGGTGAATCCCCTCGCACATTTCCTCGGCCGTTTCATACCAATCGCCGCGCTGGTGCTCGGGCAACAGATCATAGAGCGACCGCATCAAAGGCCCGACGCAATGAATGACGTCCAATGTTTTTGTGGCCTCCAGATGTGCAACTCCAGCATGCAGCGCAATGGCATCTTCGCCCAGCTCCTTCATGTCCCCCAAAAACGCGATGCGGCGACCTTTTTCAATGCGGCCAATGCCATCGGTGGTTTGCGCGCCCGCCAGCACTTCCAACGCGGCGGCCACAGAGGTGGGGTTGGCATTATAACTGTCATCAATCAGCGACAGCGTCTGGGTTAGCTCAACTGAATCCAACTGGATCACTTCGCGTTGGCCGCGCCCTTTGTAAGGTGTCCACCGCCCTAGCGCCGTGACCGCCTGAGCCAAATCCGCGCCAATCGCCTGCACAATCGCCAGCGCACCCAGCCCATTCATCGCAAAATGCCGCCCCGGCGTGGCCAGCTTGAACAACAGCGGCGTGTCGTCGTGTTCAGCCTGAACCACAGTGGTATCGCCCTGAATGCTCAGGTCCTTGAGCTTCCAATCAAAACCGTTTTCCCCAAAAGCAATGCCATGCAATCGCTTGTCATGGGTCTTTGCTGCCAATATCGCCGAAGTTTCCACATCAGCATTGTATACCGCAGGCGCACCGATCGGCAGGCTGTCAAACACGCTTGCTTTTTCCAAGGCGATGCCTGTGATGTTGCCGAAAGCCTCCATATGGGCGGCGGCCACTGTGGTGATCAGCGCCGCATCGGGACGGGCCAACATGGTCAGAGGCAAAATTTCGCCGGGGTGGTTCATGCCCATCTCGATGATTGCAAATTCCGTGTCTGCAGGCATCCGCGCCAACGTCAGGGGCACGCCCCAGTGGTTGTTATAGCTGGCCACACTGGCATGGGTGCGCCCTTGTGGGCTGAGCATCGCCAGTAGCATTTCTTTGGTAGAGGTCTTGCCCACAGATCCAGTGATTGCCACCACTTTGGCATCCGTGCGGTCGCGCGCCGCAGCACCCAGAGCCTCGAGCCCTTTCAGCACATCCTCAACAATCAGCAGCGGCGCGTCTGCTGGCACGCCTTCGGGAATGTGCGATACCAGCGCCGCCCCTGCGCCTTTTTCCAACGCCGCGGCCACAAATTCATGACCGTCACGCACGTCTTTTAGGGCCACAAACAAATCGCCCGCCTCAATTGTGCGGGTGTCGATCGACACGCCATTCACCGACCAGTCGCCTTGCGCGCGCCCAGCCGTTGCTGCTGCGGCTTCGGCCGCTGTCCACAAACTCATGTCAGTCTCCCGTCCAGCGCGGCCACGGCGACGCTGGCATGTTCTACATCATCAAAGGGCAGCACATCATCGCCAATGCTTTGCCCTGTCTCATGGCCCTTGCCTGCAATCAGCAACGCATCGCCCGCCTCTAGAATGTCAGTTGCGCGCAGGATCGCCTCGGCGCGGTCCCCGACCTCCGTTGCATCAGGACAGCCGCCCATCACAGCCGCCCGAATGAGCGCAGGATCTTCGGAGCGCGGGTTGTCATCGGTCACATAGACCACATCCGCGTTGGCAGCAGCCGCAGCCCCCATCAACGGACGTTTGGCCGTGTCACGGTCCCCCCCAGCACCAACAATCGCCACCAAACGCCCCATCACATGGGGGCGCATGGCCGCCAAAGCCGTTTCCACCGCGTCAGGGGTATGGGCGTAATCCACAAACACAGCCGCGCCATTGTCACGGGTCGCAGCCAACTGCATACGCCCCCGTACAGTTGTCAGATGCGGGATCGTGTCAAACACCGCCGCAGGTTCCGCCCCGCAAGCTATCACCAGTGCCGCCGCAAGAAGCACGTTATCCGCCTGAAAGCCGCCAATCAGGTTCAAGCGTTTTTGATGGGCTTTTCCACGCCATTCAAACCGCAAGTCCTGCCCCGTTGCGTCAAATCGCTGGCCTGTCAGGTGCAGATCGCCGCCATCACGGCCCACGGTGATGACATTGCAACCGCGCGCAGCAGCAATCGCCGCCATATCCACGCCACGTGGATCGTCCATGTTGATGACAGCGCTGCCATCATCAGGCAGCACCCGCGCAAACAGACCAGCCTTTGCGTCGAAATAGGCATCAAATGTTTCGTGATAATCCAGATGGTCTTGGGTGAAATTCGTAAATCCCGCCGCCTTTAGGGTCACACCATCAAGGCGGCGCTGGTCCAACCCATGCGAGGAGGCCTCCATCGCGCCATGGGTAATCCCATTTTGTGCCGCATCCGCCAGCGCGCGGTGCAGCGTGATGGGTTCTGGCGTGGTGTGGGCCAGCGGCGCGGTCCATGCGCCCTCAACCCCCGTGGTACCAAGATTGATGGCGGCGAGCCCCATCTCGATCCAGATTTGGCGCACAAATGTGCTGACAGAGGTTTTGCCATTTGTGCCTGTAACCGCGATCATTGTTTTGGGCTGCGGCCCAAACCAAAGAGCGGCGGCGCGGGCCAATGCCTCGCGCGGTTGTTCGGAAAGGACCAAAGCAGCCCCAGCGGCGCGGATCGCATCTCCTGCCAGCTCTGCGCCCTCAGCATCCGTCAAAATCGCTGCGGCCCCTTGGGCCAGCGCGGCCTCTACAAAGCTTGCGCCATGCACAACCGATCCCGGCATTGCTGCAAATAATGTGTCTT